>NZ_JAMYVQ010000036.1:0-58324 GCF_040324155.1 Mesorhizobium sp. M0011
GACTGCGGTTACCTTCAGGGCATGCATCGTGAGATACTCGGCGATGAGGCGCCGCATTGCGGCATCATCGTCAATGACAAGAACATGTTTCAACGGCACACCTTCAATCTTGAATCCCCTTGTCTAAACCTGTTGCCGAGCAACCCTGGGGCACCGACCCAGAACAGCTGCTCCTTGATACCACTCGCCGTTGCGTGCGGCCAATGTGAGGCCGTGCTCGTCCTGTTCTTTTCATCCCCAGCGAATTGACCGCACCAAGGCAGCCCGTGGCCACCAGACAGGTCCAAGCGCCGACATGACCCTGCCGTGTGGTCCTTCGCTTTTTCGCTTCGAGCTCCCCCGTTGGTGCAGGCCTGCCAATATCACTCAAGTTCGACCTCATGGATGCCAAGTTTCCTGCTATGCCCTTGCATCCTGGTCATCCTGGAGTTTGCGGACCTGGATCATCTCGATATCCTCCGGCTCGTGGATCCAGCTCGGACATGGTTGAGCAGCGCGGCGTTTGGCTTGATCGGAGAGGCGGTCGGCGGAAGAAGACCGTGATTCGCTGCAGCGGCCTTGTGCAAAATAGTGTGTCTCCTGCCAAGCCGGCTTCGTCCAAGGTGGCCGGCGGCCTCAAATGCTGTTCGGCGACCGGCAGGTCGCCGGTTGCGGTGAACGTCCGGGCTAACATTTCTCAGTTACTGCAACTCCTCCATCTTGAGCGTGTCACTATGCTTGTCCATTGCGCCGTCGGACTCCGTCAATGACGTGCGGTTATCTGCCGATGGGACTGTGCATGATCCACCCTTTGGCGGCGGCGGCCGAACAGCTGAACGAGGCTCGCACCAGGATGGGCTGCGCCGCCACGTCTTCCCAGTTGACCCTCGCCGCCGCGGATTTGCGCCCTCGAGCCAGCTTCGCGGACGAGCTCGCGTCTCAAGCAATGATCTGAGTGTGCAGGGCCGCGCATGGCTGCTCTTTAACGACCGGCAGCATACCGGCAAAGTTGGGCCGCTTTATCGCCTTAGTCGATTCCCCACGGTGATCCCGAGCCTGAACAAGCCCGCCAAGCTCCCCATTTTGTCCTTGGCTTGGCGCTGACAGAAGTACCATCCATGACGCCAAAGTCGCGGCCCACACTCCAGGAGCAACGGACGGCCGGGACGAGCAATCCTGTACAGGAGTCATTGTACCAAGATGCTCCGGATGTCGCTGGCTGATCGGGCCCGCGCCACTCACGCATGCGCAAGATGCTCACCCACGCTGATACGAACACGGTCTTTGCTTCAATTGAAACCGAAAAGCTGAACTTGAACATCACACAGTAACAAACCTCCCCGATAAGCGCGTGCCGGACAGGGCCAGAACCCGTCCGGCGGCTTGGAAAGGTAGGTGATAGGGAATGTTTATTGCAGCTTGGCCGCTGGCCATCGTCCTGATGACATCCATGTCACTCCCAGCCGAGCCCGCGCCACTTTCTCCGCGTGAGTTCCGCAGCCTGTCGCGCAAATGCGCCCCCTGGGTTGCGCCGTCCACCCTCGCCGCGATTGCCAAGATTGAAAGTGGCTTTGAAACGCTGGTGGCTCATGACAACACCACAGGTGAGCAGCTTCGCTGGATAGACCACCTGGAAGCCACGCGGGGCATCAAGGAACGCCTCGAAGCACAACATTCTGTCGATGTTGGATTGATGCAGATAAACAGCAAGAACTTTGCCGTGCTCAATCTCACGCCGGAAAGGGCTTTCGAGCCCTGCGCCTCGCTTTCGGCTGCCGCCCACCTGCTTGAAAGCCGGTATGCCGGCGGCACCACTGCTGTGGCACAGCAACTGGCGCTTCGCCGTGCCATCTCGGCCTATAACACGGGCGACGTCACGCATGGCTTCGCCAACGGTTATGTACGCAAGGTCGAGTCGGCCGCAAAGGACATCTCAAGTCTCCTTGAGAGAACGCTGGAGCCGACTGCTCGAGATGTGCCGCACCTTGAGGCACCCGGTCGGAAAGCCGTGCCGCCTCTGCTCCAGCAGAGCCAACAGGCCAATAGAAAGAAGCAGCCCAACCAAGATTCTTGGGACATCTGGGGCTCGTATCAGCCAGACCGCTCCGGGGCCGATCCCTCCGATCCGACAGGCAGCCAGGCTGCGAAAGCACGGGAACCCTCGAACCCGAACAAACTCGTATTCGATTGAAACATGGAGATGCAATGATGACGCCACTCAAGATACTTCGTGCGCTTAAAACGCGTGTTCCTTCGCCTTTTTTCATGCTGCGCATGGCGGCTGAATATGTACCGGCCGCTGCTGCAGGCGCGGCGTGGACGGTCTTCTACAGCGGGCCAGCCGCGGCTCAGGTGACCGGAGGGACGGATCCTGCCAAGATGGTCCAGAATATCTGCACGTTCATACTTGGGCCCTTTGGACAATCACTGGCCGTGCTCGGGCTCGTAGCCATCGGTATCTCTTGGATGTTCGGTCGTGCTTCACTTGGCCTGGTTGCGGGTGTCGTTGGAGGGATCGTCATCATGTTCGGGGCCAGCTTCCTGGGCAAGGCGCTCATAGGCGGTGGCTGATGAGCGACCGGTTGGAAGTGAGCACCCTCTATGTGGCGGCGACGCGCCCGGCACTGTTTCTGGGGGTGCCGCTGACGCTGGCCGGATTGCTCATGATGTTGGCTGGGCTTGTTATCATTATCCTTCAGAACCCGCTCTACGAAATCGTTCTCGCGCCACTCTGGTTCGGAGCACGGCTGGTTGTTGAGCGTGACTATAACGCGGCAAGCGTCGTGCTGCTCTATTTGCAGACGGCCGGCAGAAGCGTGGACGGGCCGGTCTGGGGAGGCGCAAGCGTCAGCGCCAATCCGATCAGAGTGCCGAAACGCGGAAGAGGAATGGTGTAATGTTCGGCGCCAGCGGCCGGACCGAGAGGTCTGGCGAGATCTACCTTCCGTATGTTGGTCACGTAAGCGATCAGGTTGTCCTTCTGGAAGACGGATCGATCATGGCCATGGCACATGT
Source organism: Mesorhizobium sp. M0011 (assembly GCF_040324155.1). Classification (NCBI taxonomy): domain Bacteria; kingdom Pseudomonadati; phylum Pseudomonadota; class Alphaproteobacteria; order Hyphomicrobiales; family Phyllobacteriaceae; genus Mesorhizobium; species Mesorhizobium sp. M0011. The sequence goes on from NZ_JAMYVQ010000036.1 coordinate 2,995, forward strand.
GAACGGTGTGCCCTTTGATTTGGAAGACGCTGAGATGCGCAACTCGCGCTGCCGCGCGTTCAACACTCTCTTGCGCAACATCGCCGATGACAATGTCTCGATATACGCTCATCTTGTGAGACACAACGATGTGCCGGCGCCGGCGCCGCGCCGGTTTCAAAGTGCATTCGCTGGCAGTCTGAGCGAGGCCTACGAGCGTCGTGTGCTGTCGGGAAAGCTCTTTCGCAACGATCACTTCCTCACTTTGATCGTGTCCCCCCGCACCGCAATCGGCAAGATCGGCTTGCGGATTGCCAAGTCCCGCAGACGGAATGAGCACGATCTAGCCACCCAAATGCGGAGCCTGGAAGACCTCTGGCACATCATTGCTGGCGCACTCGGCGGTTACGGTCTGCGCCGGTTGGGCATTCGTGAGAAAGGCAACGTGCTCTTCACGGAAATCGGCGAGGCGCTTCGGCTCATGATGACTTGCCGGTTTCTTCCGGTTCCGATGGTTACCGGCTCACTTGGCGCCTCGATCTACACTGACCAGGTCATCTGCGGGAAGCGGGCGCTTGAGATTCGAAGGCCCGGGGATAGCTCCGTCGGATCATTGTTTTCGTTCCGTGAATATCCGGCGACGACGCGGCCGGGCATGCTAAATTCCTTGCTGTCCGCCAACTTCCCGCTTGTCCTGAGCCAGAGCTTTTCCTTCCTCACTCGCCCGCAAGCTCATGCCAAACTAAGCCTTAAGTCCAGCCAGATGACGAGTGCCGGCGACAAGGCTCTCACCCAGATCAATGAACTTGCCGAGGCAGAGGACGCACTGGCAAGCAACGAATTCGTGATGGGTTCGCATCATCTGAGCCTGTGCGTCTATGCCGACAGCCTCAATAGCCTTGCAGATCGCGCAGCAAGTGCCCGCGCACGGCTGGCCGACGCGGGCGCCGTTATCGTCCAAGAGGGCATCGGCATGGAGGCCGCATATTGGTCCCAACTTCCGGGGAACAACAGGTGGCGCACGCGCCCGGGGGCGATCACCTCACACAATTTTGCCGGGCTCGTCTCATTTGAGAACTTCCCAAGCGGTTCCAGTTCCGGCCACTGGGGCAATGCTGTTGCGCGCTTTCGCACAAACGGTGGAACTTCTTTCGACTACATCCCCCATGAGAATGACGTCGGCATGACGGCAATATTCGGGCCCGTTGGCAAAGGCAAGACGACGCTGATGACCTTTGTCCTCGCGATGCTTGAGCAAAGCTTGGTCGATCGCAATGGTGCGATCGTCTTCTTCGACAAGGATCGGGGTGGTGAACTGCTGGTGCGAGCCACGGGAGGGACATATCTTGCGTTGCGCAGAGGCGCTCCGAGCGGCTTGGCCCCTCTGCGTGGACTGGACAATACCTCCGCCTCTCGGGACTTTCTGCGCGAGTGGTTGATGGCCCTGATCGAGAGTGACGGCCGTGGTCCGATCTCGCCGGAGGAAAGCCGTCGGCTGGAACGCGGCATTGTTCGTCAGCTTTCGTTCGAACCCCCTATGCGCTCACTTGCGGGCCTGCGCGAGTTCCTATTGCACAGCCCCTCCGAGGGCGCAGGAGCACGGCTGCAGCGGTGGTGTAGAGGGGGGGCGCTTGGATGGGCCTTTGACGGCGACGTGGACGAAGTAAGGCTGGATGCCTCCATTACGGGCTTCGACATGACGCAGCTCCTGGAATATGAGGAGGTCTGTGCACCGGCCGCCGCATACCTTCTGCATCGAGTGGGCGCTATCGTCGATGGTCGTCGGTTCGTGATGAGCTGCGACGAATTTCGATTCTATCTACTCAACCCCCAATTCTCGGCCGTTATCGACAAGTTCTTGCTCACGGTCCGCAAAAACAACGGCATGTTGATACTCGCAACGCAGCAGCCTGAACACGTTCTGGAATCGCCTCTCGGAGCTAGTCTCGTTGCGCAATGTATGACGAAAATTTTCTACCCATCACCGACGGCGGACCGCTCTGCGTATGTCGATGGCTTGAAGTGCACTGCGCAGGAGTTCGAGGCAATCCGCCAGGGAATGGCAATCGGCAGCCGCAAGTTTTTGCTCAAGCGCGATAGCGGGAGTATTGTTTGCGAATTCGATCTTGGGCAGATGCGCGAGTACGTAGCCGTACTCTCGGGGCGGGCCAACACAGTGCGCTTTGCCGACCAGCTTCGCAACCAGCACGGAGACGCCCCAAGTGGGTGGCTCGACAAGTTCATGGCCCGGTACCATGAAGTTCAAGACTGACGGAGGAATATTCATGAAACTTGCCAAACTTGCAGTAACGACCCTTGCTGCTTCCCTTCTGCTTCACGGACAGGCCCGGTCGCAATGGATCGTCACCGACCCTGTAACAGAAACACAATCGACCTTAACAGCGATTTCCAATGCGGCGATCCTTGAGAGGTCAATCGAGACGCTCGCTACGACGATCGAAATGGTGACAATGCTAACCTCGTCATTCGCTGTCACGGGAGTGCTAAGCTCACTGAACCAAGGAAATCATTACCCGTCGAGCAATAAGCTGGAGGAGCAGATGTTTGATGCTCGGGCGCCAGCTTCGATTATCGCCCGTAACATTGCGGAGGACCCAAATCGGATAGTCACGGGCGACGATTCAGAAGCGAAACTGTTAAAGGGACAAATCGCTGGGGCCGCCAATGCCGCAGCTATTGCAGCCGACACTTTGGGCATGATGGACAAGCGCCTTAAGGATAACGCCGGCACGCTTGGTCAGCTTTCCCGCTCGGGAAATATTATGCAGGCCACCGTGACCAACGGTCTGGTCCTCAAGCAGATTCACGATGCGATGATCCAAAATGCCCAGGCCACGAGTCTGCTGACTATGGCCACTGCACAAGGGAGCCTTCACGCCGCTGAGGAGGCCGCCACGCAGCGTCGCGAACATCGGGACACCGCTCGCATTTTTGGCCCCCTCCCGTGAACGCTGAGTTCATCAGGCTCAGCTGCGCTGATCAGGGACACATCAGGCTCACGCCATGAATTTCAAAATTCCCGCGCCATTCACGACTATACACACGATCTTTCATGGGGCCTTCACGTCCGGGCTGCACAAAGTGCTTGAAAACGTCCAAGCGGCGGTCAGTGCGCCTCTGGTTGCGTGTGTCACGCTCTGGATAATAATCCAAGGCTGTCTGGTCATGCGTGGTCAAGTCGATGCGCGCGGGGGTATCTCGCGCGTAATCATGGTGTCGATTGTCGTCGCCCTTATCTTAGGGCAGGCCAACTATCAGCAGTACATTGAAGCGCTTTTCGACGAAACGATTCCGAGGTTGGCTCACGACATCAGTGGCAGCGACTTGCCCTTCATCGGAATCGCCCAGAAGCTCGACATCATGTTTGCTTCAAGCCAGTATGTCTTTCAGCTGATTGCTTCCGAAATTGGGCCTATGAACGGCCAGGACATACTTGCTTTCGAGGGAGCGCAATGGATTTTCTACGGCGCGCTGTGGACAGCGTTCGAGATCTACGATGCCGTTGGAATTCTGACGAAGGTGCTCTTGACGATCGGCCCCCTGGTCCTTGTAGGCTACCTTTTTGATCACACTCGAGACATAGCCACCAGATGGATCGGCCAACTGCTCTCGTACGGGCTGCTGCTTCTCCTCCTCAACATCGTTGCAACGATAGTAATCGCTGCCGAAGCAGTCTCGCTGGCAGCCATGCTTTTGATGATCAAATTCTCGGGCACGACAGCAGCCAAGATCATCGGGCTTTACGAGCTCGACATGCTTTTCCTAGCTGGTGACGCTCTGATCGTCGCGCTTCCGACGATCGCCAGCAGCATCGCCGGCGGCTCTTGGGGAGGTGCGAACCGACCTCTTAACAGCCTCAATCGCCACTTTGCCAAAACGGCGGGTGGTTAATCAATCGACAAGTTCGGTGCCAAAAACATGAAATATTGCCTACTTCTGTCAATCCTCGCTTTGGCCGCCTGCAAGACGAGCCATGGGCTTGCGACGTGCGCGGGTGCCCCATTCCAACTGAACGTGGGACAATGGGAAACCACCCCTGAGGATCTTCAGGTCGAATGCGCGGAAGAGCCAAAGTGAAATTTCCTGAACATGCCCTTCTGGTGGAGAGAGAAACGCTAGCCGCCCACTATAAGAAGGTGGAAGCGTTTCAAACGTCACGAGCGAAGTCTGCGCGGCGCCTGTCAAAGGCCCTGATCGCCTTTGCCGCAGCGGCGGTCCTAGGAAATGTTGCCCAGGCATTTACCATCGCTGCCATGGTCCCGTTGGCCAAGCTCGTACCTGTGTTCCTCTGGGTCCGGCCGGATGGGACCGTCGACAGCGAAGTGTCAGTGTCTCGACTGCCGGCAACCCAAGACCGAGCCGTCATAAATGCTTCGCTGTGGGAATATGTACGCCTGCGCGAGGGGTACACAGCAGATACAGCCCAATACGCCTATGACCTCGTATCCAGTTTCAGCGCGCCGACTGTGCGACAGCAATATCAAGATTTCTTCAACTATCCGAATCCCACCTCGCCGCAAGTCACGGTCGGCAAGCGCGGCAAGCTCGAGGTCGGGCATATTTCTTCAAACGACATCAGTCCGGACGTTCAACAGATCCGTTACAAACGTACGCTTGTTGTCGATGGGCAGATGCCGATAGTGACCACCTGGACAGCTACCATCCGCTACGAGCGCTTGACGGGTCTGCCTGGGCAATCGAGGCTCACCAATCCGGGAGGTCTACTCATCACTTCCTATCAAAGCTCGGAAGATAGCGTATCGAACCTGGGCTATGTGCAGCCATGACAAAAAGAGCGTTTCTCGCGCTGGTCTGTTCACTCTTCTTAACGATGGAAGCGTCCGCGGAAGACACACCACTTGCCGGCAAGCATGATGCGCGCATGCGCTACCTGGCTTACCGTCCTGACGAAGTGGTGCGCCTGTCTACCGCAGTGGGGGCAACGCTGGTTGTCACATTCGCGGCCAACGAGACAGTCGCAGCCGTGGCCGTTTCCAATAGCAAAGACCTGGCTGCGCTCCCGCGCGCCAACTATCTCTTTTTTAAGGCTAGCCGGATGCTCCCGCCGCAGCCGGTCATCGTGCTGGCCGAGAGTGAGTCCGGTACACGGAGATACGTCTTCAGTATTTCAACGAGAGCGATGCCAAAACTCGATGAGCAGCAACCTGACCTATACTACAGTGTGCAGTTCACCTATCCTGCTGATGAGGCTGCTGCTCGGAGAAAGGACGCAGAAAGGCGCTCGATTCTTGGTCAGGCCCGGGCGAAAGTGCTGCACGACGAGAGAGTTCAGGATTTGTTGAATCGGCCCGCCGCAACTACCAGTCCGGACGAAAGCAATTTTCACTACGTCGCAAAGGGCGATCGATCGCTGTCGCCGCTGCAAGTTTTCGATAATGGCTTTACCACCGTATTTGGCTTCGCAAGCAATTCCCGCATACCCTCTCTCTACATTATCAATCCCGACGGCAAGGAAGCCGCTGCCAATTACACGGTCAAAGGAGACTATGTTGAAGTATCCGCAGTCGCCCGGGAATGGCGTCTGAGAGATGGCAATACGGTCTTGTCCATTTTCAACAGGGCTTATGACCCTGTGGGACGAGCGCCAGGGACCGGTACAGTGACACCCGACGTGTGGCGCGTTTTGAAAGGCTCGGCCGATGAATGAAACCGGCCCACAGTCGGGACATGATGTCCATGCCTCCGGATCGATGGTCTCGGAGCCGGCCCGCCGGCATGTTTCGGGATTGCAGAAGTTGGCCGTCGCTGCTCTTGTTCTCATCTCATCTCTATCACTCATCTGGCTCGGAGGTCGTCCCAGCACACAAGACGAACCAACTCAGCCAAAACCTCCAATTGTCGCCGACGCCGAACCATTCCGCCCCGTGCCGATTGAGATTGCTCCCGAAGCTCCAGCAGCCGTACAGGCGGCGCAGGCAGGAGATCCTGCGCCATCCACGCCGACTTCAGCTGATCCGCCGCCGGAGGAAACACCAATTTTCGCCTACAGTGGCAGCAGTAAAATGCCCAACGACGGTCAGCGGAGCGAAGACAACCATAGGGATGCTCCCGCGACCTCGGATGAGATTTCAGACGCTGGCGATCTGTCGGCGCGATTGAAGCCAGATATACAGGAGCCAAGCCGGGCCACACTTTTGCCGCACCCTGATCTCGTGATTACTCAAGGAACGATCATCCCCTGCATTTTGCAAACGGCAGTCGACACAAATTTACCGGGTTATGTGAAGTGCGTCTTACCTAAAGACGTCCGCGGCGCCACCAACAACGTGGTGCTTTTGGATCGCGGGACGACCGTGATTGGCGAGATCCAGCGTGGTCTCCAACAGGGGGATGCGCGTGTCTTCGTGCTGTGGACGCGCATGGAAACGCCTGACCATGCCCTCGTTTCGCTAGCATCGCCGGGCGCTGACGAGCTCGGCCGCTCCGGAATGCCTGGCACGGTGGATAATCACTTCTGGCAGCGCTTTGGCGGAGCAATGCTCATGAGCGTCATTCAAGGCGCGTTTCAGGCCGCCGGTCAATACGCTGGCAGCTCAGGTGGAGGAAGCGGTATCAACAGCTTCCAGAGCAACGCCGGACAAGCCGTTGAGACGACCCTTAGAGCAACGATCAACGTTCCGCCAACTCTGAAGAAAAACCAGGGAGATGCTGTATCCATCTTTGTGGCTCGGGACCTCGATTTCTCAGATGTATACGATCTTAGAGCGACCGCCGTGGCGCCAGCCCCCCCCCAACATCGCCAACGCCGGAGAGACAACAATGCGACCGGAGGCTGACCCTCAATTGCGTTTGCTTCTCAACCCTGTTCTGAAATGGCTTGAGGAGCCAAGGACCGAAGAGGTCGCTATCAACCGGCCTGGGGAAGCCTTTGTCCGACAGGCCGGCGTTTTCACGAAACATCCGCTACCGCTATCTTATGACGATCTGGAGGACATCGCGATCCTCGCTGGAGCGCTGCGCAAGCAAGATGTCGGACCGCAAAGCCCCCTCTGTGCGACTGAGCTGCCGAACGGAGAGCGGCTGCAGATCTGTTTGCCGCCCGCTGTTCCCTCAGGAACAATAAGCCTGACGATACGGCGTCCCTCAAGTCGTGTGACCGAACTCAAGGAAGTTTCTTCTCGCTACGAATACTCGCGTTGGAATCAATGGCGGTCACGAAAGGAGCGCCAAGAGCGGCAGGACGAAACGATTCTTCAGCACTACGACCATGGTGACTTGGAGCAATTTTTGCGAGCGTGCGTTTGCGGGCGGCTCACGATGCTGCTTTGCGGACCTACTGGTAGCGGCAAAACGACAATGAGCAAGACTTTGATCAACGCTATACCCCCGCAAGAGAGGCTGATAAGTATCGAGGACACGCTCGAACTTGCAATCCCGCACGAGAATCATGTCCGGTTACTCTATCCGAAGGACCGAGCAGGCGTAGGTGCGGTGACAGCCGAGCAACTGTTGCAAGCCAGCTTGCGCATGCGCCCTGATCGAATATTGCTTGGCGAGATGCGCGATGATGCTGCTTGGGCCTACCTTAGCGAAGTCGTCTCCGGCCATGCGGGATCAATATCGACGATTCATGGGGCGGATCCGGTCCAAGGCTTTAAAAAGCTCTTTTCACTCGTCAAGAGCAGCCCGCAAGGAGCTGCTGTGGAAGACCACACGCTTCTTGACCTGCTGTCGGCTGCCATTGACGTCATTGTGCCGTTTCGTACCCACGGCGACGTGTATGAGGTGGGGGAGGTGTGGCTCGCCGCCGATGCCCGGCGACGCGGAGAGACAGTAGCCGATCTTCTCAATAAGCACTAAGGCTCGAGCACGTCGGGGATCGGTAAGTCGTTTGTGATATGATGGCGCAACTTGTTCAGATTCAACGTCACTTTGATTTGACCGAGGTTGATTATGGGAGGACGACTGGGCGTAGCCCTTCGGTCACAAGCCTGAACTCTTCGGCCGCCCTGTCGGCGCGGCAAGCTGCGGCACGATTCGACTGGGTGTATCGAGCGCGTCCGCTGAATTGCGCGGGCGACGCTCAGCGAGCTGGTGCCGATGCCTGCTTCAAAAGCGGCATCGACACCCGGCAGGTCGTACCCTTGATTTACCTAGCCGCGCTCAAATGAGCGTCTTCAAAGCCGCCGAACGTGGTTCGGAATGACCGGTTGGTAAATCGGGAAGTGCTATACAGGGAATCCTCCCGGTATTGCCTCCAGGGGGTCCTCTCAATGAACAAAGCCGCAACCTGCCCTTGCGACCTCAGCTGGAGTTTGCGACGCAACCCATATAGGAGGATCGATGCGCAGAGAAATCGCAGGCAGAGTCGGTGGCATTGTGGGCTGGCCGACCGACGGTTTCAGCCCGTCAACAGGTCTTCACGTGTTCCATCCCCGACTATTGCAGGCGTGCGGATTGCATTCTCCCGCGATCACCCATCGGAAAGAGCGTTACGAACACTACGAAGAGTTGCGCGACTTCTGCTGTCGCCCCGGTCTTACAGCGGACGGTGACCTGTCCTACCTTGATAGGACGTGAAATGCGAACGCTGCTCATTGATCATCACGTGGATCTTACGCGCGCCGTGCGAGCTGCGCTCGGGGATAGCGGTTTTGCCGTTGATGTAGTTGGCAACCTGGAACAGGCGTCGAGGGCATTCTGTTGCGCAACCTATGAAATTCTCCTGCTGGAGTTGGCTCTGCCAGATGGCGATGGCTTGGGCTGGCTGAGACAGCTAAGGAGCGACGGGCATTCAGTTCCAACCCTCATTATGAGTAGCATCAACGATCTCGAGAAGCGAATTGCAATTTTCAACGGTGGCGCGGACGATTTTCTGCTCAAGCCCGTCTCTTTCGATGAGCTCATCGCCAGAATGAGAGCCATTCTGCGCCGGTCGACACAGGTGACCGACCCCATCGTTGTATTTGGCAATCTCAATTTCGATCCGATCGGCCGACAGGTTTCCGTCTCGGGTCATCCTCTGAAGATCGCACGCCGCGAACTATGTATTTTAGAGCATCTGCTTATCCGTGCAGGCCGCATCGTGCCTCGTGCGCAGTTGGAAGATCACCTCTATTCGTTCAACGACGAGGTATCTGCCAACGCGCTTGAAGTCGGAATCTATCGCTTACGTGGACACCTGAGTAGGTCAGGTGCAACGCCACGGATCACGACCGTGCGCGGCATTGGTTACCTTCTTGAATTGACTGAGGCGGCATCCGCATAGTTGGTCTAAATTGAAAGAACAGACTGCGTATCAAGCGCCGCATTCGATCCATCGGCTTCAAGTCGCAGGCGAGCGCCGTGGTTATCCTCTCCGGCATCGAGATGATCCACATGATTGGCAAGCGACAGGCGAGGTATGACTACAAGTCTGTCGATCGCTGTTTCGATATCCTCGCTGCCTGACGGACAGGCCGAAATGGCCGTTCACACCCCCATTTCCAGGTTTGCGACAGAGCCTTTTGTCGGCGTTGCCGGCTTCGAAGGGCCGGTGCGCGCCGAGCGCATCAAGATCATCCCCGGCCACCTTGCTGCGGCCACTCGCCGAGTACGAAGCGGTGGTCGGAGGGAGCTGGTGATGACGACGCTAGATCATGACCTGCTGATCGCAATCCTGGATCGGCTGAAGTTGACGGCCATCCGCGACCAGCTCGACACGCTCATGTCGAGCAAGATCGCGCAGTTCCCGTTTGTCCGCGAACTCGACGGCTTCGGCTTCGACGCGCAGCCATCGGTCTGCTTCAGCCAAACGTATTCATAGGTATGGGACAGGCCTTGCTATGTCCGAACGTCACTGCGCGGCAAAAACGTTGGATTTCTCAAGAAATAAAGTATTGGACAGTGCCCAATTTACCGTTGGAAAAGCTGGATATGGCGTTTCAGCGTTTCAGCGAAATAACCGAAATCAATCACTCCTAACAGCAAAGGCAACCGGAACTCGATCGCTTCCGTTGCCCGCGACTTAGCGAAACGCTTGTTCGCGATTTACTAAAACGGCTGTCCCAATTTAGTGAAATCCGCAGACAAGCCGCTGGAGGTTGGCCAAAGGCCACCCACGCCTGCTCCGAGGCCCTCCAGGGCAATGGTCTGAGACCTGGGCTCAAGCAGGATGAGACGCCGCTGGAGCTCAGGTGCAAGCGCTGCCACGCCCGCTCCGAGGCCCCACAAGGCCGAAGCGCAGTCGTCGGGGTCACGAGGCCTCTCGGCCACGACGACGAGCCTGAACCTGGATCCGCCTTTCTTGAGGCGTTGCGACTATCATCGCGGCGACACGCAGCTCTTGATTTGTGTGCGACACCTCAGCAGATCCATCGGGCTGAGCCGCTCAGCAATATCAACGAGAATGTCCAGCGGCAGATCAAGGATACTCAGAGGAGGAAACGCTTGATCTTGAGGCTCAGAGCGCGTCTGCTCCACTATAGAACAGGATGATTCACCGGGTCCTTCAACGCCAGCCGCCGGTCCGATGAGAGAATTGTCTCGGATATCACGCTCGATGGGGTTAAATGCCGAGATGGGCGCCTTGCCACGCTCCTCAATGCCCCTCATGATTCACCGCCTATAGCTACCAACTGAATGAATCATCGTGATTGTCGCGCAGCGGAATCCTCAAGGATCGGGCAGTTCGTAGGGGGCGCCGGTTTGACCAGGTTGAGCCCGCGAATTGCTCGATCGGACAAGATCCTAATTCTGACGAGATCCTCGGGACGCACTCCAAGTTGTCGATCATGTTCGGCACACAAGGAAAGGGCGGCATTGCTGCCGCCCTTTCCGCTGTAGGTTGATAGGGGCTGGATTAGAAATCCATGCCGCCCATGCCGCCCATGCCGCCCATACCGCCGCCGCCCATGCCGCCAGGCATGCCGCCGCCGCCAGCCGACTCCTTCTTCGGAGCCTCCGCGATCATGGCTTCGGTGGTGACCAGCAGGCCGGCGACCGAGGCCGCGTCCTGGAGAGCCGTACGGACAACCTTGACCGGATCGACGATACCCATGGCGATCATGTCGCCATATTCGCCGGTCTGGGCGTTGTAGCCGAAGGTCGCGCCCTTGTTCTCAAGGATCTTGCCGGCAACGATCGATGCTTCCGCACCGGCGTTGGCCGCGATCTGGCGGGCCGGAGCCTGCAGCGCACGACGAACGATGTTGATGCCGGCGGCCTGGTCGGCATTGACGCCGGTGACCTTGATGTCGGCCGAAGCGCGCAGGAGAGCGACGCCGCCGCCTGCAACGATGCCTTCTTCGACGGCCGCGCGGGTCGCGTTGAGGGCGTCATCGACGCGGTCCTTCTTTTCCTTGACTTCGACTTCCGTGGCACCGCCGACGCGGATCACCGCAACGCCGCCGGCGAGCTTCGCCAGACGTTCCTGCAGCTTCTCCTTGTCGTAGTCCGAAGTGGTCTCTTCGATCTGCTGCTTGATCTGGGCAACGCGGCCCTGGATCTCGGCCTTCTTGCCGGCGCCGTCGACGATGGTGGTGTTCTCCTTGGAGATCGACACCTTCTTGGCGCGGCCGAGCATGTTGAGGCCGACGTTCTCGAGCTTGATGCCGAGGTCTTCCGAGATGACCTGGCCACCGGTGAGGATGGCGATGTCTTCCAGCATGGCCTTGCGGCGATCACCGAAGCCCGGCGCCTTGACGGCGGCGATCTTCAGGCCGCCACGCAGCTTGTTGACGACCAGCGTGGCCAGGGCCTCGCCTTCGACGTCTTCCGAGATGATGAGCAGCGGCTTCGAGGTCTGCACGACGGCTTCGAGAACCGGCAGCATCGCCTGCAGGTTGGACAGCTTCTTCTCGTGCAGGAGGATGTAGACGTCCTCGAGCTCGGCAACCATCTTGTCGGCGTTGGTGACGAAGTAGGGCGAGAGATAGCCGCGGTCGAACTGCATGCCTTCGACGACCTCGAGTTCAGTCTCGGCGGTCTTGGCTTCCTCAACCGTGATGACGCCTTCGTTGCCGACCTTCTGCATCGCTTCGGCGATCATCTTGCCGACCGACTCGTCGCCATTGCCGGCGATCGTGCCGACCTGGGCAACTTCCTCGGAGGTCTTGATCTTCTTGGCAGCCTTGCCGAGCGCCGCGACGACTTCGGTCACGGCCAGATCGATGCCGCGCTTCAGGTCCATCGGGTTCATGCCGGCGGCAACGGCCTTGTTGCCTTCCTGGACGATCGACTGCGCCAGAACGGTCGCGGTTGTGGTGCCGTCACCGGCGATGTCGTTGGTCTTCGAAGCAACTTCGCGGATCATCTGCGCGCCCATGTTTTCGAACTTGTCGGAAAGTTCGATTTCCTTGGCGACGGTGACCCCGTCCTTGGTGATGCGCGGTGCGCCGAACGACTTGTCGATGACGACGTTGCGGCCCTTGGGGCCGAGGGTGACCTTCACCGCGTCGGCGAGGATGTTGATGCCGTGAAGCATGCGCTCACGGGCATCGCGGGAGAATTTTACGTCTTTGGCAGCCATTTTTTTACTCCTGGGCATCTCGCCCGAAATTCAGATTTGATGGTGCGAAGGAAAGGACTGATATCAGCCGATGATGCCCATAATGTCGGATTCCTTCATGATCAGAAGGTCTTCGCCATTGAGCTTGACTTCGGTACCCGACCACTTGCCGAACAGGATGCGGTCGCCGGCCTTGACGTCCAGCGGGACCAGCTTGCCTGCTTCGTCACGAGCGCCGGAGCCGACGGCGATGATCTCGCCTTCCTGCGGCTTTTCCTTCGCCGTATCCGGGATGATGATCCCGCCGGCGGTCTTGGATTCGGATTCGACCCGGCGAACGACCACGCGGTCATGCAGCGGCCGGAAATTCGACTTTGCCATTTTTGGATGTCCTTGGTGCGGATGTTGAACGGTTCTCCGTTGCCGGAGCGTGCTTAGCACTCAGCGGAAGCGAGTGCTAACGCGGCAATGAGATAAGCCGCATGCTCCTGCTAGTCAAGACGAAAGAGCAAAGAGCAAAGAGAAAAGAGCAGACAGCAAAGAGAAGAGAGCAAAGAGCGTGTAAGCATCGAGCCTTTTATGTGAACAATGTCGGGTATCAGACATATATGGGGCGGCTCACCCTTTGTATTTGAGCTTTATTCAGATGGCACGAATGATGCAACAGGTGATGCATTTGATCTCATCCAGAGGCTCGCACGGGGTCGTGCTGCGTCAGCTCGGTCATGTCGAGCTTCAGAAGGCCATTTTGGCATTGGTTCTGTTGCCCTATTCCCATTCATGACCAGTCCTGCGCGCGTGAGCCGGCCGGCTAGATTCCAACCACGAGAGCGCCGCCGCTGAGACCCGCACCCGCCGCCGACAGAAGGATTTTCTCTCCAGGCTGGAATGGCTCCGTCTGGTTGGCGAGCGAGAGCGACAGCGGGATCGTCGCGGCCGAAGAGTTGCCGTATTCGGCAATCGTCTTGACAATTGCTTGGTCCGCGATGCCGAGGTTCCTCCCGACCGCGTCGAAAATCCGAGTATTGGCCTGATGGGGCACGAACCGGCCGAGATCGTGTGGCCGCACTCCGGCAGCGGCTAGCGCGCTTATCGAGCAATTGGTCATCATCTCGACGGCCTTTGCGAACACTTCGCGGCCGTCCGTCATCCTCATTCGGGTTTGCGCGAGATCGAGGTCACCGTGGAACGGCTTGTTGCTTCCTCCTGCGGGAATCTGGATCAGCCCGTATCGCGAGCCGTCCGAAGCCACCGAGGCACCGAGAATGCCCCGATCAGCATCATCGCACTGACCGATCACCAGGGCGCCGGCGGCATCGGCAAACAGGACCGAGCTTGCGCGCTCGGCTGGATTGATGCGGCGGCTGAGGATATTGGCGGCGATAACAAGGCTCGCTTTGCCGTGCAGGCGGGTAAATCCGTCCGCAAACATCAGCGCATAGATGAAGCCGGCGCAGGCGCCTGTCAGATCCACCGCGCCTGCGCTGCCAAGGCCAAGCTTGTGTGCGACCAGCGGCGCGCTCGGCGGCAGAAGATGGTCGGGCGTCGAGGTGGCAAGCAACAGCAGACCGATGTCGTGGCGCGCAATACCGGCGTTCGCCAGCGCCATGTCGCCGGCCTGCGCAGCAAGACCAGACAGCGTGTCTTCGTCGGTTGCCCAGAAGCGCGACCGTATCCCGGTACGCCTTTCGATCCAGCCTGGATCAAGACCGAGATTGCTCTCGATTTCGGCATTCGCCACCTTTCGCCCAGGCGCATGATGGCCAAACCCGAGAATGCGCGACGACTTGCTCATGGCCTGGACCCGAAGCGTTCGCCCGCCTCCTCAATGGCGTCATAGAGTCGCTCGAGCTCGTCGCCGGTGATGCAATAGGGTGGCAGAAGGTAGAGGACATTGCCGAGCGGGCGCACAAGTAGCCCTCGCTCGAGGAAGAAAGCGCGCAGTTTCGGTCCGATCTCGGCGAGATAACCTGCGGAACCGGTTCGCAGGTCGAGCGCCGCGATCGTGCCGGTCGCCCGGCAGTCGGTGAAGAAGCTGTTGTCGCGAAAGCGTCGAAGCCCGGTGGCCTGCATTGCGCTCAAGGCCGCAATGCGCTCGGCCACCGGCTCGTCCCGCCAGATCTCGACATTGGCAAGTGCTGCCGCGCAGGCAATCGGGTTGGCAGTGTAGGAGCTCGAATGGAAAAATGTCTTCTTCCGGTCCTCGGAATAATGAGCCTGGAAGATGGCATCGGTGGCAAGCGTTACGGCCAGCGGGATGGCGCCGCCGGTCAGGCCTTTCGAGGTGCACAGGATATCTGGAGAGATCGATGCCTGCTCGCAGGCGAACATGGTTCCGGTCCGCCCCCAGCCGGTCATCACTTCGTCGGCGATCAGCAGCGTGCCGGAGGCCTCAGTGATCTTCTTCAATTCGGCCAGAACTGAAGCCGGATACATCAGCATGCCGCCGGCGCCCAGCACCAGCGGCTCGACGATTAAGGCTGCGGCTCGTCGATCGCGGGTCACAGCCTCTAAACGATCCAGCGTCTCTTGCTCGCGCCCCGCTGCCGGAAAGGGGATGGTGGCGACCTCGAACAGCAAGGGTTCGTAGGCGGCGTTGAACACGCCACGCGCACCGACGCTCATCGTGCCGATCGTGTCGCCATGATAGCTGTGATCCATGACGACGATGCGCGAGCGTGGGGCGCCGATATTGCGGAAATAACCGAGCGCCATCTTCAGCGCTACTTCGACCGAGGTCGAGCCACTGTCGGAATAGAACACCCAGTCGAGTCCAGCGGGAGCGAGGCCGACAAGCGCCTTGGCCAAGCGCTCTGCCGGCTCGTGCGTGAAGCCCGCAAAGATAATCTGGTCGAGGCTCGACGCGGTTGTCTCGATTGCCTTCATGATGCGGGGATGGCGGTGGCCATGTGTGACGACCCACCAGGAGGAGATGGCGTCCAGGATGCGGGCGCCGTCGGCCCTGCGGAGATAGGCGCCTTCAGTCCGGACGATTTCTGGGATCGCAGGCTCGAGCGCGTGCTGGGTGAAGGGATGCCACACATGAGACTGCGACATCAGTCACCTCCAGTAATCGAGGCGAAGGCGAAGCCGGCAATCATTGCGTCCCTCAGTGTCTTGCCGGTCAGCAGATCGAGGTGCGGCAGCCTGCCGAGCAGCGGCGCACCGCTGAATTCCACGATGGTCCGTTGCGTATCGGCCATCTCATCGCCGATGAAAGCGATGCCGGCCAACGGGATGGATCGGGCGCGGAGCGCCTCGATCGAGAGCAAGGTGTGGTTGATGGTGCCGAGCGTGGTGCGGGCGCACAGAATAACGGGCAGCCGCCATTCAGCGAAGATGTCGATGAGCCTTGTGCGCCGGTTAAGCGGCACCATCAGGCCGCCGGAGCCTTCGATGACGAGCGGCGTCGGTAGGACGGGAAAAGCAAGATCGGCAGCCTTGATCGCCACGCCGTCGATCTCGGCCGAACGATGCGGCGACAGCGGGCTCCGCAAGCGGTAGGCTTCCGGCAGCACGCGCTCTGAGGGCAAGCCGGCAAGCCGCGCGACCACTTCGCTGTCGGTCTCGCCGTCGAGGCCCGATTGCACCGGTTTCCAGTAAAAGCCGTCGAGCAAACCGGCGAGCCCAGCCGCAAACACGGTCTTGCCAACTCCCGTGTCGGTTCCGGTGATGACGATGCGTTGGGTCATACCGCCTCCGGTGATGTTTGGGCCAACACCTCGACCAGCGCCTCGACCATGGCGGAAATGTCGGCTTCGCCGATATTGAGCGTCAGTGAGATGCGCAGCCGCGACGTGCGCACGGTCGGAGGACGAATACCGCGTATGTCGAAGCCGCGGGCCTGCAGGCGCGCCGCCACTGCCATGGTGCGCCTGATATCGCCGATTACGAGGGGCTGGATCTGCGAGCCGCTGGGTATCACGCCGCAGCGCTCGGCCAGCTGGCGGCCGGCGAGGGCAACGCGTTCATGCAGCTGAACACGCCGCATAGGCTCGTCGGCGAGCATTGCGAGTGCTTCGCGCACTGCCACTGCCATCAGCGGCGATGGCGCGGTGGCGTAGATGAATGGCCGGCAACGGTTGATCAGATACTCGCACAGTGCCCTCGGCCCGGTCACGAGCCCACCAGATGCGCCGAGCGCCTTGCCGCAGGTGTGGAGCGCGACGATGTTGTCGCGGCCCTCGAAAGCGGCGGCAAGCCCCCGGCCGTCCGGTCCCCAGACGCCGGTCGAATGCGCCTCGTCAATGACGATGAATGCGCCGTGCCGATCGGCAAGCGCGACCAGGCTCTCCAAAGGCGCGCAGTCGCCATCCATGCTGTAAAGGCTCTCCACCGCGATCCAGACGCATCCCATGCCGCCTGCGGCGCGCCAACGTGTGATCGCATCCTCAACAGCGGTGGCATCGTTGTGCGCGGCCAGCACGAACTGTGCGCGCCCGGCCTGCGCACCCTCATGCATGCTGGCATGGGCGAGCTCATCGAGAACCAAAAGATCGCCCTTCCGCGGCAGGGCGCTCAGCAGAGCGAAGTTGGCGATGTAGCCGCTGCCGAAGAACAGCGCGCGGTCGGCTCCAAAGAATGCCGCCGCGTCTGCCTCGAGCTGCTCGTGTTCCGGTGCATTGCCGCGCAACAGCCGCGACCCGGTGGCGCCAACCGGCGTGCCCCGCGCAATCGCCGCCACAACAGCATCGCCAAGTCTCCTGGACGAGGCCAGCCCGAGATAGTCGTTCGACGAGAAATCGAGACCTGCGCGCGGCGCAAGCGTCCGCAGCCGGTCCTTGCGGGCCAGTCCCTGCAAGGTCGCGTCATAGCGGGCAAGCGGTGCCCCGTTCATTGCGCCTCGAGTTCCATCGGCTCAATGCCGAGACGGCGGAACAGAAGGCTATCCTTGTCCTCACCGGGATTGTCCGCCGTCAGCAGCGTGTCGCCGACGAAAATCGAGTTGGCACCGGCAAAAAAGGACAGCGCCTGCATCTCGTCGGTCATGGCGGTGCGGCCGGCGGAAAGACGCACATGCGATTTCGGCATCATGATGCGCGCCAGGGCGATCACGCGCACGAATTCGATCGGCTCGATGGGCTTGGCTTCGGCAAGCGGGGTGCCGGCGATCGGGATCAGCATGTTGATCGGGACGCTTTCCGGCGGCTCGGGTAGGTTCGCCAGCGTAACCAGCATGTCGATCCGGTCCACCGGATCTTCGCCCATGCCGACAATACCGCCGCAGCAGACCTTGATGCCGGATCGACGAACCTGCTCAAGCGTGTCGAGCCGCTCGGCATAGCCGCGCGTGCTGATGATCTCGCTGTAGTAGCGTTCCGACGTATCGATGTTGTGGTTGTAGTAGTCGAGGCCCGCCTGCTTCAGTCGAGCGGCTTGCTCAAGATCGAGCATGCCGAGCGTCATGCAGGTCTCCATGCCCAGCGCCTTGACGCCTTCGACCATCGCCACCACCGCATCCATGTCGCGCGCCTTGGGGTTTCGCCAGGCCGCGCCCATGCAATAACGCGTGGCGCCGGCATCACGCGCCTTGGTCGCCTCGGCGATGACGCGCCGGACCTCCATCAGCTTCGACGCCTTCAGGCCGGTTTCGTGACGCGCCGACTGGCTGCAATAGCCACAATCCTCCGGGCATCCTCCCGTCTTGATGCTGAGCAGCCGGCTGAGCTGGACCTTGTTTGGATCGAAATTCTGGCGGTGCACCGTTTGCGCCAGGAAGAGGAGATTGTTGAAGGGGGCATGGTAAAGTGCCTGAGCCTTCTCCAGGGTCCACGCTCCGGGGTCAGGGGATTGAGCCTGTGGCGATGTCTGCGTTGAACTTGCCGTTTGCATGTCCATGCTGTTCCTCCGGTCTGTCTTGCGGGGTCTTTGCTATCTGACTGTTGACGATCGGAGAGGACAGTTGACCCAATCCTGACTCAGACAATCATGAGCCCCGATGGTCGAGGCCGATATCCAGGATCGGCGCGCTGTGGATGAGTCGGCCGACCGAAATCAGATCAACGCCGGTCGCGGCAACCGCCCGCGCTGTATGGGACGTGATCCCGCCAGAAGCCTCGGTGATAGCGCGGCCACCGACCATTGCGACGGCGCGGCGAAGATCGGGGAGGGACATGTTGTCGAGCAGAACCGCATCGGGAGCGAAGCCAAGTACCTCCTCCAACTGGGCCAGAGTATCGACCTCGACTTCGATCTTGACGAGATGACCGGCCGCTCTTCGTGCTCGCTCGAGCGCTGGGCGGACGCCGCCTGCGATGGCGATGTGGTTGTCCTTGATCAAAATTGCATCGTCCAGACCGAAGCGGTGATTGGACCCGCCACCTGCGCGCACGGCATACTTTTCGACTGCCCGCAATCCGGGCGTCGTCTTGCGGGTGCAGACGATCTTCGCGCCATACCCACGAACCGCAGCGACGATCGATGCCGTTGCCGTGGCGATGCCGCTCAGATGGCACAAAAAATTGAGTGCCGTCCTTTCGGCTGTGAGAATGGCCCGGGCCGGGCCAACCGCTGATGCAATGATCTCTCCATCCACGACATTGCAGCCGTCTGCGCGCTCCACCGAGATTTCGACAGCAGGATCAATCAAGCCGAAAGCGAGCATCGCCAGATCGAGGCCGGCGACAACTCCGGACTGTCGCGCCACCAACACGGTTCCCGCTTGGTATTCCTTCGGGACGATGGCCTGCGTGGTCAAGTCGCCGGCTCTGCCAAGATCTTCAAGAAGAGCTGCCCGTACAAGCGGCTCAAGCACGACCGTGGGTAGCGGTGAAAGTGTCATCACTTCGGCCCTTCGAGACTTGGCGAGTGTCCGAGTCCCCGCGCTGTAGCCAAGGCGGCTTCGAGGGTGATTTCGGACCGTCGGGCGGCAGTCGCATGATGAGGAAAATCTGTCCGGTAATGAGCGCCGCGGCTTTCTTCGCGCAACAAGGCGGCAACCGCGATCATTAGCCCGACAGCCGCCGGATCCGAGACCGCATCCTTGCTTTCGGCGAGCGGCAATAAGGCACGCGCGGCTGCTTTCAAACCTTCACCATCCCGGACGATGCCGAGTGCGCGCGACAGGAAAACACGCACGCGTATCGGAGCGGGCGGTGGGTAAACGTTGGCAAACGCAGGCCTTGTTCTGCGCGCAGGCGTCCCGGCGACACTTTCAGCGACCCAGCGGGCGCACACGATGGCTTCTGTCAAGGAATTGCTGGCGAGCCTGTTGGCGCCATGCAGTCCTGTCGAAGCGACTTCGCCGCAGGCCCACAGCCCCTTGACGGAGGTTCTGCCGGAGCTGTCCACTGCAACGCCACCCATGTGGTAGTGTTGGGCCGGCCGAATGGGGATGAGATCGCGGGCGGGATTGATGCCCGCTCCACGACAGGCTGATGCGATTGTCGGGAAATGTCGAGCGAATGCCGGGCCAGGCCGTTGTCGGGCGTCGAGAAAAACACGGTGGCCGTCCGCAAGATGGTTCCACACGGCCCGGGCCAAGACATCGCGAGGCGCAAGTTCCGCCCCTGGCACGCTCTGGAGAAAAGCCTGGCCGGTTTCATCGATCAGGGCAGCACCTTCGCCTCGGACAGCCTCGCTGACCAGCGCCATAGGGCGTTCCGGGCCGTCAAGCGCGGTCGGGTGGAACTGGATGAATTCGAGGTCGGCTAGGACAGCTCCAGCGCGGGCCGCAAGTGCAAGGCCTTGTCCGCAACTTCCCCAAGGGTTCGTGGTGTCGAGAAACAGTCCCCCGATGCCACCGGTGGCGAGGACGACCCGCCGTGAGCCGAAGAAGAAAGGTCCGATCGAACAGCTCGCCCAGACGCCCCGGATCGCATTCTCTCGCACGGCCAGCCGGCGCGCTTCCACGCCCTCCACGACAACTATCGACGGAGTGGAACGCACAGCCGCGATCAGGGCACGCATGATCTCACGCCCGGTGCCGTCCCCATGCGCATGAACGATGCGACGTCGGCTGTGTGCGGCCTCCAATCCGAGGCACAGTGATCCTTTCGGCGTGCGGTCAAAGGGAACCCCAAAGGCCGCAAGCCCCTCTATCGCCTTGGGCGCGGCTTGGAGGATGCGGCTCGCCACGTCTCTGTCGCAGAGACCATCCCCGGCAGCAAGCGTATCGGCCAGGTGCATTGCCGGCTCGTCGTCTTCGCCGAAACTTGCAGCCAGACCCCCCTGTGCCCAGGTGCTCGAATTGTCAGCTCCCAGCAGCGACCTTGACAGAAGAAGCACCGGCTCCGGCGACAGTTGAAGCGCGGTCATCAGTCCGGCGATGCCGCCGCCGATGATGATGGGACGCCCGAAGAAGCTGCGGAGGTCGGCGCTCAAACTGCCAGCATCCGTTCGACCGCAAGCCGCGCGCGCCCGGCGATCCCGGGTTCGATGGTTACGACATGTTGGTTCTGCTCGAGCGCCGTGCGGATGTTGGCAAGCGTGATCCGCTTCATGTGCGGGCACAAATTGCAGGGCCGGATGAACTCGACCTCTGGGTGCGCTAACGCGACGTTGTCGCTCATCGAGCATTCCGTCATCAGCACGACACGTGGCGGCCTTTGCCCTTCGACATAGTCGGACATGGCAGCCGTCGAGCCGGAAAAATCTGCTTCAGCCACGACGTCGGGCGGGCATTCGGGATGGGCGAGCACGACCACGCCGGGATGGCTTTCGCGCAACTCGCGGATGTCGGCCGGTGTAAAGCGCTCATGCACCTCGCAATGCCCTTTCCAGGCGATGATCTGTACATCGGTCTGGGCGGCGATATTCTGGGCCAGATATTCGTCCGGCAGCATGATCACCCGGAGAACCCCAAGGGATTCGACGACCGCCTTGGCGTTGCCGGATGTACAGCAGATATCCGACTCGGCTTTCACTTCGGCCGACGTGTTTACATAAGTAATGATCGGAACGCCGGGATAACGCTGGCGCATCAAGCGCACGTCTTCTGCCGTGATTGATTCCGCCAACGAGCAACCGGCGCTGAGATCCGGAATGAGCACGGTCTTGTCCGGATTAAGGAGCTTGGCCGTTTCGGCCATGAAATGGACGCCGGCCAGCACGATGACTTGCGCCTCGATCGTCGCAGCCGTGCGGGCTAATGCCAAGCTGTCGCCGACGATGTCGGCCACGCAATGGAAAATCTCGGGCGTCTGATAGTTGTGCGCCAGGATGATGGCGTTGCGCTCGCGCTTCAGTGCAAGGATCGCCTCGATATCGTCGACGAAAGCCGGCCATTCGATCGGCGGGATCACTCGCCGGACGCGCTCGTAGAGCAACGCGGCCGCAGGCAGCATGGCGCTCATCAACCCTCTCCCGCTTATACTCTAATTGAAAATAACCAGCATATACTTGCTGTGAGTATAAGGGATGTCAACCCCGCGCCAGCGGCAATTTTGTCCCGGCGATGAGCCTATCGTCGAGAACGGCGTGGCGGAAACGGAAAAGCTTCGCTGGCCGGCCGCCGGTCTCAGTAGTGGCCTCTCCGGTCTCCTCGACCAGTTCCTGCTGTTCGATCAGTCGGCGAAAGTTCGGCTTGTGGATGAGCCTGCCGGCGAGCGCCTCCACGGTTCGCTGCAGCTGCAAAAGCGTGAAGACCGTCGGCATCAGCTCAAAGACGACCGGCCGGTATTTGATCTTGGAGCGCAGCCGCGCAATGCCGGTCGCCACGATGCGGCGATGATCGGCGACCATGGACTTGCTGGGCACCAGCGGAGGGGGCGCCCCGTCCCGCCCTCTTACGGCCTCTTGGACCAAGCCTGCTTCGTAAACTAACTCATAGCGTTGCAGCGTGAGTTCCTCGTTCCAAAGGCGGTCGTCGAAGCCAAAGGCTATCGTCGCCCGCTGCCAGCGTTCACGTCGCGTGGCCGCATCGCGGACGCCGTTTGCCCATTCAATCAGGCGTGGTCGCAGAACATCCAGCACGACCGGAGGCGTGCCGGAGCGATGGTCCTCCCATGGAAAATATTCATACCAACTCTGCCATCCGCACTTGGGCGGGCCCGCTGCCTGTTCCTTGCGGGTCAATGCAAGATAGCTGATGGAGATGACGCGCTGCTGGCGCTCGGCGCCGATGCGATCCCGATCAGCGAACGTGTAGAGTTGCTCAATGTACCCCAGCCGATGGCCGGTCTGCTGCTCGACCCACCCCCTCAAGCCGGATTGCAGCGATCGGTGCTCAAGCGCAAAGGGACCGGAGGGCAAGGTGTCCGCCTGGCCGATGGTGAGGACACAGGGTTCACTGTCGTTTACGGCGACCACAAAGGCGATCAGGTCCACTTTGACGTCGTCGGCATTCACGGCGGCTCTGTCTTTCCTGAGTCGTATTGCCTGATCGTCCATGTTCGCGAATTGGTTTGCCAGCTCGGGGGGGCACTTAATCGATTTAGTGTAAGCGCGCCTGTCGGCACGTCAACACCCCACAGCTGCACGGCCATTTTTTTGCTCTTCGCACCTGCACAAAAATGTGCGAAAGGCGACACCCGCGGTTGGTAACGTAGGGGAAGGAGGATCCATTGAGCGCGTTTGGTGATACCAAGGCGATCACACCGCCGGATATTCGTTCGCGCAAAGGTGGGACGCCGCTCGTCTGCCTTACCGCCTATACCACCCCAGTCGCGCGGCTTGTCGATCCCCATTGTGATGTGGTGCTCGTCGGCGACAGCGTCGGCATGGTTCTCCACGGTCTGCCCTCGACGCTCGGTGTCACGCTGGAGATGATGATCACGCATGGCCAGGCGGTTCGCCGTGGCATCAAGCAGGCGCTGATGGTCGTCGACCTGCCGTTCGGTTCCTTCGAAGAAAGCCCAGAGCAGGCTTTCCGAAATGCTGCGCGCGTCATGGCGGAGACCGGCTGCACGGCCGTCAAGCTCGAAGGCGGCGAAACGATGGCAGAGACGATCGGCTTCCTCGCCGCACGCGGCGTGCCGGTCATGGCTCATGTCGGCTTGACGCCGCAGGCCATCAACACCATCGGTGGCTACCGCGTGCAGGGCAGGGGCGGGGATGCCGAGCGCATCAGGCGCGACGCACTTGCCGTGAGCGAAGCGGGCGCCTTTGCGATCGTCCTGGAGAAGGTTCCTGAGGCGCTCGCCCGCCGGATCACGGGGGAGGTGGCGGCCCCGACCATTGGCATCGGTGCCTCGGCAGCCTGTGACGGCCAGATTCTCGTCGTCGACGACATGCTGGGCCTCTTCGGCGACTTCCGACCCAAATTCGTCAAGCGCTATGCTGAACTGGGGGAGGCGGCTGCGGCTGCGATCGCTTCCTATGCGCACGAGGTGAAGGAGCGCCAGTTTCCGGCCGCCGAGCACGTGTTTGCCGATGCGCCCACGCCCGCCGACACGCAAGCCACCAAAAGCGGAGAAGCAGCGTGAGCGTGCCGATCGTCAGGAGCGCTGACCAGCTTCGCGAAATCGTCGCCGCATGGCGCCGCGAGGGCGTGAGGATTGCCGTGGTGCCAACGATGGGCGTCCTGCATGAGGGCCATCTCAGCCTGGTGCGCGCTGCACTCGAGAAGGCAGACCGTGTGATCGTGACGCTCTTCGTAAACCCGAAGCAATTCAACAGCCAGGCCGATCTTGCCGCGTATCCGCGCACCGAGGACGAGGATGCCGCCAAACTGGCACCGCTTGGCGCGCACCTGCTTTATGCGCCAGATGCAGAGGAGATGTATCCGGCGGGCTTCGCCACCACCGTTTCGGTGTCCGGTGTCAGCGAGGGCCTGTGCGGTGCCTTCCGGCCGGGACATTTCGATGGCGTGGCGACCGTCGTCGCCAAGCTCTTCCTGCAAACCAGCGCTGACTTCGGCTTCTTTGGCGAAAAGGACTTTCAGCAAATTCACCTGGTCAGGCGCATGGCCCGGGATTTGGATATTCCAATCACCATTGTTGCCTGTCCGACAGTCCGTGAAGCCGACGGTCTTGCGCTATCATCGCGCAATGTGCGGCTCTCGCCAGCGCAACGCGCTGTTGCTCCCAAGCTATCATCGGTCCTGCTCAAGACGGCTGAGCGGCTTGGGCGCGGCTCACCCGTCCTGCCAACGCTTGCAGAATCTCGCGCAGCAATTCTGGCTGCAGGCTATCGCGAGGTCGAATACCTGGAACTTCGCGAAGAGGCAGATCTGCACCCGATGCCAAGCCTTGATCGACCGGCACGGTTGCTTGCCGCGGCCTGGCTCGGCGGCACACGTCTCATAGACAACGTCAGACTATTTCGGATTGGTTCAACAGATTAGCCACGTTCTCGGCACGCGCTGTATCCGTCCGGGATCGTTTAAAACAAGGTCTCTGCCTGGCATTGAGCGAACGGAGGTTACGCACAGGGCAAATGCATCGCGTGTTTGAGAACTTCGTCGAGCAACTGTCTGCAAGTGTTGATGCTGCCGATCTCTGTGAGGCAATGGCCTCCGCTGCAGCCGGCTTCGACTTCCCGCTATTCGCCTATTTCACTTACCCGTCGGCCTCCGGCGACGCCCCCCAATTGATTTCAAACTATCCTTCATCCTGGACATCACGTTATCTGCAACAGCGGTACCACAGTCTTGATCCGGTCATCCTGCGCGGGCTGCAAGGCTGGGATACATTCGATTGGGGTGTGGACCGCGCTCGACACTGTCTGCCGAATTCGCAGCAACAAATTCTGGAGAGTGCGGCTGAGTTTGGCATCTGCGGCGGCCTGACGATGTCCATGCATGATCATCTCGGCCGGTTTGCTGCCCTGACCTTTGCTTCCGACGAGTCCCGTCCGCTTCTGTTGCGGTCACTGGCACGTTACGAAAAAGCATTGCAGCTGGTGGCCATCAACTTTCATATCCATGTCCGGCGCAGGCTCGCCGATGATCGCGTGGTGGATGGTGTAACGCTCACCCCGCGGGAGTTCGAGTGCCTGAAATGGGCGGCGCGCGGCAAGTCGGCTTGGGATATCAGCCAGCTTCTCGGCGTCTCAAAGCGCACCGTGACTTTTCACTTGGAAAACGCCAAGGCAAAGTTTGGCGTTCGAACGATCAACCAGGCCGTTGCACGCATGGCTGCCTCCGGCCAGACGAGATCCTGATTCTTCAGCCACGATACCTGTAAACCTCTACAGGCTGCATCGCTGTCAGCTTTGCCTTTCGATGGCGGGAACACATCCCACATGGAGGCGACCATGATGCAACTGATAACACCAGACTTTTACAACGAGTTTGCAGGCGAACTCAAAGAGATGCACGGGCTCAGGTTTCGGGTGTTCAAGGAAAGGCTCGATTGGGAAGTTGATACCGAAGACCAGATGGAATCCGATTCGTTTGATGCTCTGAAGCCCGTCTATCTGCTCCTCAAAGGATCCGACTGGCGAATTCGCGGTTGCGTGCGTCTTCTGCCCAGCACCGGACCCACAATGTTGCGCGACACGTTCCCGGTGCTGCTGGGTGCTGACGTCGTGCCCTCGACCACCGACATATGGGAGAGCAGTCGTTTCGCGCTCGATCTTCCTCCGTCGGCGCCCAAGGCTGCGGGCGGGCTGGCCCAGGCGACCTACGAGCTCTTCGCGGGCATGATCGAGTTCGGCTTGGCCAAGGATCTGACCCGGATAGTAACGGTGACGGATACGCGCATGGAGCGGATCCTCCGCCTGGCTACGTGGCCATTGTCGCGCATCGGAGAACCCAAATGCGTCGGCAAAACGGAGGCGGTGGCTGGGTTTCTCGAGATTTCCCACGCGAGCCTTTTGCGCATCCGCAGCAGGGGACGTCTGATTGGACCGGTACTGTGGCAACCGGTTCTAGGCCCGTCGGCATAGCGCCATAGTGGACACCTGAGCCATGAAGGATGCTGGTCTGTCCAAGGAAGCGACGGTCGGCCTTGTATGCTGGCCGGACTGGCGTCGCCACGACGCTTACCACTATGCTAGACGATTGCCACGCACTGGCTGGGCCTGGGAGTTTCTTCGGCGCAATCCACAATTCCAGCGCGACCACGCCAAAATGGCACCGTACGCCTGCATTGTCGGACCCCAAGGCGACATGCAGACAATCGAGTTGACGACAGGATCAGCTCTCCTAAGACAATGGAGCCTTCTTTTTCGCCGACGCGCCACTTTCGGACGCTACATCGGCGAGGGTCTTTTGGGATCCGCGCGATTGCGCCTGTATTCTACGAGCGGCCGCGGAGCCGCTTGGGCTCGACCACGATTTTGAACCGCTTCACCTTTCTTCGCTCTCATGCTGCAAGGACATCCTGCTGACAGCTGCGGGCGTGCAGCACGTGCTGCTGAGGGAGAACTGCCGGAGTCTGCAGATCGCCGTTTCCGGTGCGTCCGTCCTCCGCCCGTTGCGGCTATATGTCGACGCGATCGTTCAGCCGCAGCACCTCAAGTTCCATGTCGCTGCCCTTCAGTTCTTGAACCACGTCAATGGTTGCGCCCGCCTGTCAGCTGCTTGCTTTCCGCCGGAACACCGCGGAGCGCGTCTGCGTATCGTACTCCAGGCTTTGGATGGCTCGCTTGCCGGAGCATCTCATCAGGAGGTCGCCATTGCCTTGTTCGGGACACGCCGCGTCGAAGAAGATTGGCGTCATCCAGGTGGCCATCTTCGCGATCAGGTACGTCGCGCCATCCAACGTGGCCGCTACCTGATGGGCGGCGGCTACAGACAGTTCCTGAGGTAATTGGGGCGGTTGCGATTGTCTTATTCGAACGCGCAACCTCCATTTCTGAGTGCAATTGTGCGTTGCACAAAACGTGGCAAGCGCCTAGTTCTTCCGCGGCGAAGCACTGGGACCCAACCTTCGTCGATGAGTGCATTCATGCCTTGAGGATCCCGATGACCGTTATGAACCCCGACAAAGCCGGCGCGGCAAGCCTTGAGACGATCGCGCGAAACGGCAGCATGCTGCGTCGCATAGCCGTACGCATTCCGACCTACCTGTCGGATATTCGCGAGAACCCGGCGTGGCTGCCCATGTTCATGTTGGCGCGCACCATGCCGGCACGGAGAATGCACTGGCGTGGTGCAAAGCCGGTCCGAAGGTCGCAAAGAGCCCAGGACACGATGTTTGCCGGTATCAATTGCCAGGACGTTGTCGACGCGCTGCGAATGGATGGGCTTTTTCCCGGCCTCGTCCTGCCAACAATGGTGGCTGAAGATGTAGCCGCATTCGCCAGGTGCACACCTTGTTTCGGCACGACTCATGCCGGCGGAGCATGCGGTGGCTGAGGCGCGGTTTGGCCGTCCGTTGCTCAGCGGTCATTCATTATTTCGAGCGCATTCTGGGCTGTAACTTGGCCGTTGCCATCCAAAACGATCCGCTGCTCATGGATATTGCCGCGCACTATCTCGGCGGCCAGGCGACGCTGATCACAACGCGCGTCTGGTGGAGCTTCCCGACCGGCCAGGCGTCGGACGCCGACAAGAACCTGGCTTCGCTCGGCAAATACCACTTCGATCTGGACGACTGGCGGATGCTGAAGTTCTTTTTCTATCTGGTGCCCGTCGACGAGGGGACCGGCCCGCATGTCTATGTCCGCGGCAGCCATGATCGCCGCGCCCTCAAGCACCAACTTACGCTTGTCGTCGCCATCCCGCGCAAGAGATTCTGGACGTGTACGGCAAGCAGAGCCCGGTCACGCTGACCGGCGAGGCCGGTTTCGGTTTCGTCGAGGATCCGTTCGGGTTCCATATGGGCACCGTGCCGGCGCACAGGCCACGGCTGATGATGGAAGTTGGCTTCGGGGTTTCTCCTCCATCACGCCGCCGCTTCCATGGCGAGCCTGTGATCCGCTGATTTCGAAAAGTCCCGAAACAGCCTTCCCGGACCACAAGTCTTGTGAGGCAAGATAAGGCTATGCCGCCAATCGATCTGTTCGGCGCCCAAAGCGGTTGTCCGCACATGCCTTGAACTGGGCTGGTGCAATGAGTCTCGCCATTGCTCCAACCAGCGCATGAATGCCTGCTTAATCGAGGTTAGACGGCAGTGCGCCCCAAGATCCTCCTCGATATCGCCTCAGATGCTCTTCGAAAACCTCCTTTACGGACCGAGTCATCTCGGGTCCCCTTTGCAGTGGCCGGAAGGTGGTGCACAGCCGTATCGTGCTTCGGAATCCTGAATGGATGCGAGGGGCGGTTTCCCTGGGGCGGCGCATGCAGCGGTGCCGGCATGACAGCTTCGTCTTGGATCTGATGCTCGACAACGTCGGCGGTGAAGGCTCTGTTTAGGCGGCTTACCCGGACATGGCCTCAATGCAGGAGATCGGCCATCTCCCTGTTCGAGCACATTCATTGGCGATCAGGCGCCTGCGGCCAAGGCAGTTGGCTGATTAGCCGAGCGTATTCGGCTTCAGCCCTGCCATACGACCCGTCAGCCAGCGCAATCAGACGCGTGCGATCAAGGATAACGACCTCTCCTCGCATCGATCGTATCAGACCTTGCCCCTCTAACATTTGCAGCGCTATGGTGACGCCGGGCCGCCTGACACCGAGCATGACTGATAAGAACTCGTGCGTAATCGCCAAGCGGTTTCCGTCGACGCGATCATCACACATCACCAGCCATCTTGAGAGCCTATCGACGATGTTCATCCGGGCATTGCTGAGCGCGGTGAAGCTTGCCTGGAGGTGAAAGTAGTGAACGTAGCGGAGCAGAAAAGTTCGCAGGGTTGGGCTTGTCAAAAGCGCCTTGGTGAAGAGGCCCGCGTCGATAACAAAGGCGCGGGCTTCTAATTGCACGTAACAATCGTGCGTTGATCGGTCATCGCCCATGATAAGCGCTGAGCCGGTCATGCCCTCACAACCAATGATTCCGATCTCAGCTTCAATACCAGGCCGCAGTTCGCCCACCACTGACCCGAGACCGCTCTCGAAGAAGTACACGGTTCTGATTGGTGACCCCGCCACTTCGAGATGCGTCTTCAGTCCAAGGGAGACGCTTTCCAAGTGAGGTTGCAGCAATGCCAAATCTGCCGAGCACATTCGAAGCAGCAGCGAATTGCGATAGATGGAATTTTGGCGGGTGTCGCGTTGCGCGGCAGTGTGAGTTTGTGAACTGGAGTCTGTCATAGCTCCCTCTCCCTATTGGGGCGGAAGCATGTTGATCGCTCACAGCCGACGGACGCCCTTAGAGTTGCCGTCGATGGCACACTGTATGCCTGCGAACCCCGGATGTCCCATTTTTTTGATTAACTGCCTTGACCGGCGCGAGCCAAGGTTTGGCGCGCCCGCGCTAACACGGCATTCAGATACCCAGACCTTACGGAGGCCTCACCGCACAGGGCGGTGCGCACTCCGGCTCGACGACGGCTGTCGAAATCAGACTGCTGTGGATGCACTACCATTGACCGGTACTAGGATTCTCGACCTCGCCGATAAGCTCGTCTGTACAGCAAGCGGCCTTCCTGCCTATCCCAATATCAAAAGTCAAACCCGCCGCAGATGCATATGCCTGGCAGCATGTGTCGGTCTTTGGCCACGCATCTGCGACACCGAAATCAAGTAGCCCGCCATGGCGCGACCCTCAATCTTCTACTTCAGGGAGCCTGCCCTGCCATTCAAGGTCAGTCAGCACTTCGGCCTCCACAGTCATGTTTTCCGCGAATTCACCGGCATGTTCGGCGAGAAGCTTTCTCGCCGCGACGACCGCTGAACGCTTTCCTTCGCACTTCTCGTGGAACCTGGCTACGCTCTGGCCTACGTGGTCGCCGTTCCATTTTATTACGCCCACTATGGCATACCAGACGCCTTTCCCGGTCCTGCGACGTCGCAGAATTTCGAGTCGCTGATCTGCCAATTGGGCGATGGCTTGGTAGAGAAGTTCGTGCTCCGGGCGGTCGGCACCTCTCGAACGAGCCTCATGGGCAAAGCCCTTCAGGCTAGGCTCCTTAAGTTCAGCTACTGCGTGCGAAATCTTCCACAGATTTGCGGTAGCCTCGTCGAGTGCGTGCCGAGCATCATAGGTAAGCGGCGGTCGCTTCACCGAACCCCCTGCGCGGATCTCATCTTGTCCGACTTCACCTTCGGCCAGATGTCTGCGGCAATCCTGTCGAGTTCGGCCTTGCCCACTACCCAGCGGTGCTCCTCCTCAGCCCTCTTCTTGGAGAGCTTTGGCTGAAGTGCCACCACCGTTCCCTTGTTGTCGGAATCATTGAAGGTGGCGCTCATAATGTCGCTAGTCGACCGTGTGAGGCCCTTTCGGATATCGCCCGCAGCATCGAAAACCCAATAGGCTCCTTGGGCATCTAGAATCCGATTCGGCGCGGTGCCTTCGTTCTCAACTATCACCGAGACGACCCGCTGGCGTGTGCCGGCGTATTGCGGGAGAGCGTCCTTTCCGAAGATCATTCCCTCTACAAGCCGCCGCGATAGCCGCAGAGGTTCGCTGTTCTCCGGGAATATGTAGTGACGACTGGACACCCGGCTTCGCTCCTTCGATCGCCGAAACGCGATGGCACATTCATGGTAGGCGGCTGTCTAAAGATTGCAGTATCAAAACTCATTGGCAGCATTTGATCAACTATCGCTCACGCTGCTGGATACGAGCAGCTGTCGCACTTCGCCGGAGACAAATAAGTCAACCGCGAATTGACTGTGAGAGTGATGAGTCCCAATTGGGTGATGCCTGACACTGGTGGAAGGCGAAACTGCGGGCGACTGGAAGCTCAGCAATGCCCATGAAATTGGGCAGCTGGTGCTGGTCCGGCGCTATGACGTCAGACGATGGTATCTGCCGAATGACCTGGGGAACCTTCGGGGACATCGAGGCCGACGTGGTCGGAAGCAAAATGAGTTACAGGCGGTGCGGCAGGAACGAGTATATGCAAGCTGAGACGCCTGTCGCCGTCGCCGCGTTCTAGGCCGACGTTCTCCGCATTCCGAGGCTTGGTGAGCGATACGGGTGCGCCTGAGTGTCAATGGCGCATTTAGCAAAGGCCCTGGCACATGATTCACCGCCATGCGAGCTGATCGAAACTGGTTTGCTGGATTGCATCGTAATAGCGCCGCCCACCAGGAAACATTTTTTTATCGTTTGCGGTTAGGGCCGCATGGCGCGCTTGTCGGACGCAACAAGCCAGCTTGGGCAATAGGCAGCTGGCAATCCACACCGTACTCCCTACTGCAATCCCTAGCCCCGAACGAGACCGCCATGCCGTCACCTCCCGATTTCGCCGACGATTTTCGGGCCGGGCTGATCACGCTGCTGCGCTGGCGCAGGGATGTGCGGCGCTTCGAGCCGACGGCTCTGCCGGAGGGCAAGCTGGAACGGCTGCTCGAGCTCGCCAGCATTGCGCCCTGCGTTGGCCTCAGCCAGCCCTTGCGCTTCGTAGTGGTCGACAGCCTCGAGCGGCGCACCGCCGGTGAGAGACTGCTTCGAACGCTGCAATGCCGAGGCGCTCACGTGCTTTTCGGGAGAGCGCGCTGCACTCTATGCCCGGCTGAAGCTTGCCGGTCTCAACGAGGCGCCCTGTCAGTTCGCGGTTTTCGCCGACCGCACGACCGGACAAGGCCTTGGGCTCGGTCGCATAACCATGCCGGCGACCATCGACTATTCGGCCGTCATGGCGGTGCACACACTGTGGCTAGCGGCGCGGGCGGAAGGCATCGGCATGGGCTGGGTGTCGATCCTCGATGTGACCGAGATGGCCGAGATTCTCGACACGCCGCCCGAGTGGACGCTGATCGGTTATTTCTGCCTCGGCTAGCCTGCGAGGAGCACGACATGCCCACCTTGGAACGCGAGGCGGCCGCCGGTGGTAATCAGCGGTAGGGGGGTGCCCATCACTTCGTCTCTTCCCTGGCGATGAGCTTGACGCAGATCGGGTCGCCCTTCGCCATCGGGGTACATTGCCATTCCGGACCGAAGCCGAAGTTCGTGTTCTTGCCAAGGCCAGGAAAGAGCACTGACAAACCGGACCGCAGCGAAGATGGCGCTGGCGGCAACCGGGCTGAAGCCGGGCATGGAGGTGGTCGACCTCTGCTGCGGCGACGGCTGTGCCGATCGCCACGGTCGCCCGCCATGTCGTCGCCATAGACATCGACGCCGACCAGCTGGAGGCCACGCAGCGCCGCTACCGGCGCCGGCGTGACCAATTGCGAATTCGTCGCCGGCGACGCCTATGAACTCGCTACTCTGGTGTCACGCCCCGTCGACCTCGTCTTCATGGCCAACGCTTTCCATGGCGTCCCGGACCGACCGCGGCTGGCACGTGCCGTGCGCGAGGCGCTCGCCCCCGGCGGGCATTATGCCATCGTCAACTGACACCGGCGCCGCGCAGACGACGACGGTCCTGGGCGAGCCGCGCGGCCCGCGAAGCGAACTCAGGCTGTCGCCGAGACAGACCATCGCCGATGCCGAAGTCGGCGGCACAATGCTTCTACATGCCGGACCGCCTGACTAGGGCTCGCAGGCCGGTCGTCCGTCCACTGTCCAAGGCCTGCTGGCCGTTTCTGAGGCCGTGATCCTGCCGCGGGTGAGTCTGCGATTGTCATAAGAGCGTCAGGCGCGAATAGAACTTTAGGTCCCCACAGCAGCCGACCTATCCATGGGGCGGATGGTAGTGATCACTACAATCAATTGTACCAATATCATGGAATACTACTACAAGGCCGCCACTTAAAGCGGCCGGATGGGTATCCGTCTCGCGTGGGCTGATGCTGCCCGCAAAAATGCGGAGACGAACATGTGCGGGATTGTTGGCATCGTTGGGCAACAGCCGGTGTCGGATCGGTTGATCGGCGCGTTGAAGGGTTTGGAATATCGCGGCTATGATTCCGCCGGCGTTGCGACGATCATCGACGGTGCCTTGCACCGCCGGCGCGCCGAGGGCAAGCTCGTCAATCTCGAGAGGCGACTGAAGGAAGAGCCGCTGAGCGGCAAAGTCGGCATCGGCCACACGCGTTGGGCAACCCACGGGGCCTCGACGGAACGCAATGCGCACCCGCACTTTACCGACGGTGTCGCCGTCGTCCATAACGGCATCATCGAGAATTTCACCGAGCTGAAGGAGGAATTGGCGGCGGATGGCGCCGAGTTCCAGACCGACACTGACACCGAGGTCGTTGGGCATCTCTTGGCAAGATACCGCCGCGAGGGCATGAGGCCGCAAGAGGCCACGCGTGCCATGCTGAAACGCGTCAGGGGCGCCTATGCGCTTGCCATCCTCTTCGAAGATGAACCGTCGACCATCACGGCGGCGCGCAACGGACCACCGCTGGCGATCGGTCACGGCGACGGCCGCCCCATGACCGCTTTTTCGACAAGACCGTCTCCAACATGCAGGAAGTGGCTGCCCGTGGAGGGCGGATTATCCTCATCACCGATAAAAATGGGGCAGCCGCATCGAAACTCGACACCATGCACACGCTCGTGCTGCCGGTAGTCGACGAGATTATCGCGCCAATGATCTTCTCGCTGCCGATACAGCTTCTTGCCTACCACACGGCGCTCTTCATGGGGACAGATGTAGACCAGCCGCGCAATCTCGCAAAATCGGTCACGGTCGAATGATTGTGAACCTGTACAGATGGCGAAGCTCTCGATGGAAAGCTACCCTTTGTCTGGATCCGGATGAAAACCAGATGACCAGTGTTTGCTGGAATTTGGAATCCCTTTTTTCGGCCGGTCGATCGGGGCACAGGGCGATCGAGCTTCCTAGAGCCGACGTCAGCACGCAGCCGGGGGCTTTCAAGAGTGGGTCTTTCGCTCCCCCGCCGGTGGAGATTGGCCGAAGGAAGCAGTGTCCGTACCGGGAGTTCGAGTTGGTGTTCAGAGTTCCAGGGCCCCCTCCTGAGATGGCCTGATCGGCTGTAGCGCATCCGACCTGCGATCCTTCGCGAATAATTCTCGCCGTTGGCTTTCTTGATTAGAAGGAGGTGAGCCGCCATATTCCGATCCAGCTCCTAATTCAGGCGGCCCATTCCATGGATGAAGCCGGTCCGGCTGAATGGACGTCCATTTTTTGATTTGCTTGGTCTGCGCCGCCGGGGGGGTATCTCCCGAGGGAGCTCCCATGTTCTTGGAGATGTTTATGAACGATTCGCGCATTCCCGAACCAGTCTTGACGGCTATGTCGCAGGGGACCCACATCGTCCGCGCTTATCGTGAGCACCTTGGGTATTCGATCGAGGACCTGACGGTCGCGAGCGGGCTTGCCGCTGAGGAAATTCAAAACATCGAGCGAGGTCTGAGGTACAACAAGGGATATCGGGATCGGATAGCGAGATCGCTTTCCATACCTGTGGGAATCCTTGAGGCAGAGTCGCACATTTCGGACGCCGCCTGATCAGTCGGATGATCCGCAATGGGTGGACTACCGCTCTTGTGATGTGAAGCTTGCGGCTGATTGTAGACGCTGATTCCGTTGGGATGCCTCTGGCGCAGTACCGCCAAGAGAATCTCGTCAACTTTCCGATGCAGGAACCCTTCACATGGGCTCGCGAACAACAAGGCGATGTAGCCGCCCGGAGTGCTACGAAACGTGCACGAGGGCATCGGCTCGCGACGAAGGATTGTAACGGCGAACTCTTGGTAGTTCGGCGAGGCGATGCTGGCGCTTGAGCATCAACTCGGCCTACGAGAGTGGCTACTCCTAGGCTGAATCGGCCAACATGGCCGGCATCGCGCCGCTCTGAAAATAACATGGCGGGCATCCTGACGTTTCCGGGTTGACTATGGGTGTTCGAACCACGAAAAGGGGCCGCTCTTCGTGAGTGGCGTGCGCCGGCAGTCTAACCCCAAGCCCCCCCGCCCAGGCTGCCGGCGCGCTTCTAGAAAGATCGAGGTAGGCACTCGCTGCGCTCTGCCCGCCGACACCTTGTGCTTCCTCCAGCGAGTCCAGCGGACCACCATGGGTGTTGCCAGTTCTGGTGCTTACCCACGTCCATTTGCGATCTCGGGTCATTGAGAGTACCGCAAGCACCCTCTCTGCTGGATGGCAACGCGGCTCGCGCCGCCCGTATGCAGCGCAAGCTCCATGCACGAGGTCGTCCCTTCAAAATACTTGATGCAGTTGCGCTTGCGTAGCTCCTTGCATGCGCTCGATGCCAGGAGGAGACCTCTGTCTAAACGCTCGCATCGATGCAACGCCGTTGATCACCATCATCGCGGCGACCGCTTCGCGGGGGGCCGCAGCCGTTTTGGAGCATGACGATCATGCCGGCGCCATCGCAGTGACGCACATGCAAAATTCACAGATGCATTCTCGCCCAATGCTAGGTGCCCAGCATATGTCCGGCATCCCGCAACGCGGCTACGAAGAGACGGGCATTGCCGTTGGCATCCATCTTGGCCTGCATCGACAGGGGCATCCTGTGCCAGCTCTCCAAGGACGCAATGTAATGTGAGAACATACCGTTAACGATGCAATAGTGGGTAACTAGGCCGTGTACATCCAACGCCAGCACGCCGAATTGGCCGCCGTGATATCGGATGGCAGCGACCCGCTGGACCTGCGCGTCACCGTCGATCCGCACGTCGAAAAGCAGGATGCCGCGGCTCCTGGTGGCTATCTCGGCGGCTTTTTCAGCGAAGCTCAACGAGAGCGAGCGGACGCTTTCGACTGCCATCTGTAAAACCATCAAGTTCAGTTCATCCACTGACATAAGGTACCTGTGCGCAAGACATGGGTGATTGCAATCGACCACACCGCTTGTTCACAGATGTCGGCTCATCACCGGTTATTCAGGGTTTGCCGGTCATCTTTGCGGCAAGCCATCCGGGCTCCTTGTACCCTGCAACGTTGCAGTGGCGTCCCTCGGCGCTCGGAACCGCCAGGCTCTGCTCGTCGAGAACTTTGTCCGCGAGCAGCGTTCGCTTGAGCATTCCGCTGAAGCGTGACGTCTCACCAGTCCGTGTCCTTCCAGCTCACCGCGAGGGCGTTTTGCGCACCGCACGCAAGCGCACGAAACTGGTCTCCGTTCACTTCACAAAATGGTTTTCCTGAAGTACTGGAGCGCAGAGAAATCTCCGGTCGCAGCCTACCCGGTTAAAACAAGGACCCAACGATGAAGACTCTCGTCGTCTGCTCCGGCGGATTGGATTCCGTTACTCTTGCTCACAAGGTGGCAGCGGAGCACCAGCTTACCGGCCTGCTATCGTTCGATTACGGCCAACGGCATAGGAAGGAATTGGGCTTCGCCACCCTTTGCGCGGAGCGCCTGGGCGTCCCGCAGCGAATCATCGACATCCACGAGATCGGCGGCGGCCTTTCCGGCTCCGCGCTGACCGACAATGTGGACGTGCCCGATGGGCACTATGCCGAAGATACGATGAAGGTAACGGTGGTGCCCAACCGGAACGCCATCATGTTGGCCATTGCCTTCGGCCTCGCCGCAGCGCAAGACGCTGACGCGGTGGCGACGGCCGTGCATGGTGGGGATCATATTGTCTATCCCGATTGCCGTCCGGCCTTCATCGATGCTTTCCAGATGATGCAGGACCACGCGCTCGACGGCTACGCGCAGATTCGCCTTTATGCACCCTATGTGAACCTGACGAAGGCGGACATTGTTAGGGATGGAGCCACATACGGCACGCCGTTTGCGCAGACCTGGTCCTGTTACAAGGGCGCCGAGCGTCATTGCGGGAGGTGCGGGACCTGCGTCGAGCGGCGTGAGGCGTTTCACATCGCTGGGCACCCGGACCCAACCGAGTACGAGGACTCCGACTTCTGGCTCGGAGCGCTGCGAAGGACCACCGCGTAATGTTCCGCATCACCAAGGAATTCCACTTCTCAGCCTCGCATCAGCTCACCTCATTGCCACCCGATCACCAATGCGCGCGCCTGCACGGACATAACTACATCGTCGAAGTGGAGCTTTCAGCGAATGGACTGGACGATCACGGCTTCGTGCGCGACTACCACGATTTGGCGCCATTCAAACGCTACATCGACGAGAGCTTCGACCACCGACATCTCAACGACGTGCTGGGACACGAGCAAGTCACGGCGGAATATCTGGCCAGACATTTCTACGACTGGTGCAAGGCACGCCTGAGCGAAACCGCGGCCGTGCGGGTGAGCGAAACGCCGAAAACCTGGGCGGAATACCGGCCATGACCAATACGCATCCCGCAATCCGCGTTAGCGAGATTTTCGGGCCGACGATCCAGGGCGAGGGCGTGCTCATAGGTTTGCCGACGATCTTCGTCAGAACCGGCGGGTGTGACTTTCGCTGTTCCTGGTGCGACAGCCTGCATGCTGTGGACAATCAATTCCGCCATGAATGGGAGATGATGTCCGTCGGCGCGGTGTGGAAAAATGTGCTTGCGCTTTCCGGTGGCCGCCCGCTTATGGTGTCACTGTCAGGCGGCAATCCGGCCATCCAGCCGCTCGGCGCGCTCATCGACCGAGGCCATGGTGACGGTTACCGTTTTGCGCTGGAAACCCAAGGTTCGCTTGCCAGGGACTGGTTTGCGCACCTTGACGTGCTGATCCTCAGCCCAAAGCCGCCGTCAAGCCAAATGACGACAGATTGGGCCGCTGTCGAGGCGTGCCTCCAGGCGGCACAAGGCAAGCCCCAAATCGTGCTCAAGCTCATTGTTTTCGACGAAAGGGACTACGCCTACGCGAAAGACGCCGCTGCGCAATTTCCGCAACTTCCGATCTATCTGCAACCCGGCAATCACACGCCGCCACACCCGGCAAATGATGACGCGCCCGTCGACCTTGACGGAATATTGAAGCGCATGGAGTGGCTGGTTGACAGCGTGACCCGCGACAAATGGTTCGAAGCCCGCGTGCTACCGCAGCTGCACGTTATGCTCTGGGGTAACAAGAGAGCCGTCTAGGCCAGGCCCTTTCCACCGGAACTGCACCGGCATATTCGGCTGAACGGGTGGTTCAACGTTGACCGCGCTGCCGGGGTGCTTGCGGACTTCTGCCACCGGCCCAAGTGTTGTCAGCCGCTTGCACGGCACCTTGCATTCTCCTTGCAAGGTCGAAGGGAGCTGTCGCCGACAACCATGATCTGACAGGCAGGGCATGAGCGGGCGATATCGTCGCTATGCCAAGACGCGTCTGGTCCGCTTCGAACCGTCTCGGCCGACGGTCGCCGGTCAACAGTGGAAAACGATCGCAATCGGTTCACGATCGAGTGAGAGCCATGACCGTTCCTCTGCGGTGCTCAGACTGCCGCCGAGTGCCTGGCCGTTCCAGTTTCGAAATATTTGTCGAACCTGGCCGCGATGCTTCGGACGAAAGGGCGACTTTCAGCCGGCACAACGAATCTGTCGCCATCAAGTTCAAGCAATCGAACCGGATCGTGGAGGGCCATGGAACTTGACTGAAGGAGGAGCCTCTGGCCGGCCTCGCCGAAGCGTTCCACCAGATCGATGGCCGAGAAGGCGAAGTCGCACATCAAACGTTCGATGATCCAGCCGCGAACGCGGTCGTCGTTGGAAAGTGCGATACCCCGAACAGCGGCCAGCCCGCCGTCATCAACCGTGCATCGATATTCGCTGGTCGAAGGCATATTCTGCGCATAGCCCTGCCGAAACTGGCTGATGGACGATGGGCCTAGCCCAATCAAGGTTTCGCAGCAATCGTCGGTGTAACCCTGAAAGTTCCGGTGCAGTGTTCCGGCGCGGGCGGCAAGGGCCAGGGCATCGCCGGGTTTGGCGAAATGGTCGAGGCCGATTGCTTCGTACCCCTGGTCCACGATCGCCCGCGCCGCCAGTTGCAATTGAGCAAATCTCTCCGCGGGACCGGGCAGCCATGCCTCGTCTATCATGGTCTGATGTTTCTTGAACCACGGCACATGGGCGTAGCCAAAAAGCGCTATCCTGTCGGGTTCCAAGGTCAGCGCCTGCGCGACGGTGGAGGAGACGCTCTCCCTCGTCTGGTGCGGCAAGCCGTAGAGCAGGTCTAGATTGACCGATTCGACGCCGCGCGAACGAACACCGTCGACTACCGCTTTGGTCTGCAAAAAGCTCTGCTCGCGGTTGATTGCCTTCTGAACCTTCGGATCGAAGTCCTGGACGCCGAGGCTCGCACGGGTCGTGCCGATTTCGGCAAGCGCATCGAGGCGGGCATCGTCCATATCATTGGGTTCGATTTCAACGCTGATCTTGGCGCCGGGAAGAAAGGCGAAGCTGTTGCGCAGGACGCTTCCCAGCGCCACAATATCCTCAGGTTCCAGCATCGTCGGGGAACCGCCGCCGAAATGAACCGCGCGAACTCGGCCCTTGCCGGTAACAAGGCCGCCAACCGTGGCGATCTCCGCATACAGCGAGCGCAGATAAGCGGCCACCGGCTCGTAGTGGCGGGTCTGTTTGGTATGGCACGCGCAGAACCAGCAGAGCCTGTCGCAATAGGGAATATGCAGGTAAAGCGATATCTCGTCACCACCTTCGAGCGCCTCCAACCAGCCTCGGTAAACGACGGCATCGACGCCCGCATGGAAATGGGGCGCAGTCGGATAACTGGTATAGCGCGGGACGTTCTCGCCAAGTCTGGCAGCTAGCTTTTGTCGCATGTCGTGGTCCACCGTGTTTGCGTCGCCCGAACTGTGGATGCTTGGATGAGCCTAAGCCCTGATTTCGATCAACCTTCAGCACGGACAAACTGCCGCAAGGATTTTTCTACCGTGGATTGCTATCCTGCCCGCACTGGACCGGTAGAGCGATCGAATGACATTACGGCAGGATATTCACAGTTCCGGCATTCCCGTTCTTTGCTTGCCTTGCGAGGCACGGCGCCGCGGTGTCTGTGGCGCGCTCGAGCCAGACGATTTGGCTCAGCTCGCCAAGACGTCGTCGCGGCACAATATCGAGCCGGGGGTCGAACTGATCGGCGACGCCGAGGCGGTCGACTGTTATTCAAACGTGCTTTCAGGCGTGGTGAAGCTCACGAAGAGCCTTTCGGACGGCCGCCAGCAGATCGTCGGTCTCCAGTTCGCGCCGGATTTTCTGGGACGGCCCTTCAAGATGAAAAGTGCGATCAATGCGGAAGCGGCAACAGCTGTCTCGCTATGCTCGTTTCCGAGAGCGGCCATCGAACGGATGATGAAGCAGTCACCCGAATTTGTGCATCGCCTGCTCAAGCAGGCGCTGAACGAACTCGACGAGGCCCGCGAATGGATGGTGACTCTGGGGCGCAAGACCGCACCAGAGAAGGTGGCGAGCTTTCTCCTCATGATTGCCCGGAACATCGACTCCAATGTTGACCCGGCGGCTAGGTCGGCGTGCTTCGAGCTGCCGATGACGCGTGCCGACATCTCTGATTTCCTTGGAATCACTAACGAGACCGTGAGCCGTCAGCTGACCAGCCTGAGAATGGACGGCGTGATTCGGATCGAGAACAACCGCCGCGTCACCGTGGACAGCATGAGCCGGCTGGAACGGCGCTGCGGCGGCCGAGGCGCAATAGCCGTTTGAATGACACGAAGCTGCATGGCCCACGCCACTTACTTCATTCGGGGCAGGGCATGCTCGCGTTGGGCTCAGAAGACATCGCGTAGCGACAGCCCGTTCTAATTCCGATCGTATACGCCAGTTGCGTTTGGGCTCGTCGGCGAAGCATCCACACTTGGCCGAAGTCAATATGCCTCATACGCAGGCGAAAATCGCCGTCCAAACTATAAATGTCGCGAAGGCAGCGCAACGCTGGCGCTGGCTGTTCCAAGGCATTGAAACGATCGACGTTCGGTAAGGCATCGGCCTGCTTACCAGCGTCAAGGTGCGCTTCCCCACACGCCCGCGGTCGCCTCCTACCCGGGCCCCGACTGGGGACGCCGGGCCTGTCCATAAACCGTCGGCCGGTGCTGCACTTCCACATTCGACACAGTCTGATCGCAACGAACTCGATGCTGCTCGAAGCAAAATGGTGCGGCTCTGACATGGATCAGGGCGAGCAGGCGACGGCTGCGCAATAAGGCACCGCGGTTTGGCATCCGCCGGAATTGGAAATCGGGGCTTGCGATGAAATTCGGCAAAGAAATCGTGCTTCTAAGCCTGTTCGCATTCGCGGCTTTGGTGGCCGCTGGCGCTGGGATGGATGAACCCTTTCGCCAGCATATGTGGGTCTTGTTCTTCGCCTTGGCTGGCTTCACTGCGATCCTGTTGCGCAACACTGAGTTCAAGCCTGCCGCGCCGATCGACCCGTCCGCTTACATGGACGGGCCAATCCGCTATGGCGCC
Source organism: Mesorhizobium sp. M0011 (assembly GCF_040324155.1). Taxonomy (NCBI): domain Bacteria; kingdom Pseudomonadati; phylum Pseudomonadota; class Alphaproteobacteria; order Hyphomicrobiales; family Phyllobacteriaceae; genus Mesorhizobium; species Mesorhizobium sp. M0011. The sequence continues at coordinate 44,533 of NZ_JAMYVQ010000036.1, forward strand.
ATCGCCACCATGTTCTGGGGTGTCATCGGCATGCTTGTCGGCGTGGTCATCGCGCTGCAGCTTGCCTATCCCGATCTCAACATCCAGCCCTGGTTCAACTTTGGCCGTTTGCGGCCACTGCATACGTCGGGAGTCGTCTTCGCCTTCGGCGGCAACGCGCTGCTTTGCACGTCTCTCTATGTCGTGCAACGCACCTGCCGCGCCCGGCTGTTCGGCGGCGATCTCGGCTGGTTCGTGTTCTGGGGCTACCAGCTCTTCATCGTCATGGCAGCGACTGGCTACCTGCTCGGCATCACCGAGAGCCGCGAATACGCCGAGCCCGAATGGTATGTGGACATCTGGCTGACCATTGTCTGGGTCGCCTATCTCATCCTGTTCCTCGGCACGATCCTGAAGCGCAAGGAACCCCACATCTACGTCGCTAACTGGTTCTACCTGTCCTTCATCGTCACCATCGCGATGCTGCATGTGGTCAACAACCTCTCCATGCCCGCCTCCTTCCTGGGCTCGAAGAGCTATTCGGCTTTCTCCGGGGTCCAGGACGCTCTGACGCAATGGTGGTATGGCCACAACGCCGTGGGTTTCTTTCTGACCGCCGGCTTTCTCGGCATGATGTATTATTTCGTACCCAAGCAGGCGAACCGGCCGGTCTATTCCTACCGGCTGTCGATCGTCCATTTCTGGGCAATCATCTTTCTCTACATCTGGGCTGGACCCCATCATTTGCACTACACCGCCTTGCCCGATTGGGCGCAGACGCTCGGCATGGTGTTCTCGATCATGCTGTGGATGCCGTCATGGGGCGGCATGATCAATGGCCTGATGACGCTGTCGGGCGCCTGGGACAAGCTCCGCACCGATCCGATCATCCGCATGATGGTGATGGCCATCGCCTTCTACGGCATGTCCACCTTCGAGGGTCCGATGATGTCGATCAAGACGGTCAACTCGCTGTCGCACTACACCGACTGGACCATTGGCCACGTCCATTCCGGCGCGCTCGGCTGGGTTGGCATGATCTCGTTCGGCGCAATCTACTTCATGGTGCCGAAGCTGTGGAATCGTGAACGGCTCTATTCACTCAGGCTCGTGACCTGGCACTTCTGGCTGGCGACGCTCGGCATCGTTGTCTACGCGTCGGTGATGTGGGTATCGGGCATCATGCAGGGCCTGATGTGGCGCGAATACGACGAGCAGGGCTTCCTCGTCTATTCCTTCGCCGAAACCGTCGCCGCCATGCACCCCTACTATGTGATGCGCGCCATCGGCGGAGCCATGTACCTTTCCGGCGCCCTGATCATGGCCTGGAACATCGCCATGACCATCCTTGGCTACCGGCGCGAGGAGGATCCGATGCCCGGCTCCGTTCCCGCCCTCCAGCTTGCGCGATGATGAGACAGAAAATGAGGTTGATGAACAGACACGCGGTCATCGAGAAGAACGCTACACTTCTTCTCCTCGGGTCGCTGCTGGTCGTGACAATCGGCGGCATCGTCGAGATCGCGCCGCTGTTCTATCTCGACAACACGATCGAGAAGGTCGAAGGCATGCGGCCCTACTCGCCGCTCGAACTGGTCGGGCGCAACATCTATGTGCGTGAGGGATGCTATCTCTGCCATAGCCAGATGATCAGGCCGTTCCGCGACGAGGTTGAGCGCTACGGCCATTACAGCCTGGCGGCCGAGTCGATGTATGATCATCCCTTCCAGTGGGGATCGAAGCGCACCGGACCGGACCTCGCTCGGGTTGGCGATCGCTACTCCAATCTTTGGCATGTCGAGCACCTCACGGACCCTCGTTCCGTGGTGCCGGAATCCATCATGCCGAGCTATGGCTTTCTGAAGGATAGGCCGATCGCGGTGAATGATTTCTCGACGCATCTGGTTGCCAACAGGCGCGTCGGCGTCCCCTACTCCGACGACATGGTCGTTAACGCCAATGCCGATTTGATGACGCAGGCTGATCCCAACGCCGACACATCCGGCCTCGAGGCCCGCTACCCCAAGGCCAAGATCGGCGATTTCGACGGTGATCCGCAGCAAGTCACCGAAATGGACGCCCTGGTTTCCTATCTCCAGATGCTCGGCACGCTTGTCGATTTCAAGAACTACGATGAGACCGCGGGCTACCGCTGAGGACAATGGCGATGACGTACAATTTCATGCGGGAGTTTGCCGACAGCTGGGGCCTGCTTGCCATGGCTCTTTTCTTCATCGGATCCGTTGCCTTTGCACTTCGTCCCGGCAGCCGCGGGCAAGCCGGCGAAGCAGCTCAAATTCCTCTGAAGGAGGACTGATCATGAGCAGCGATCACATTGACGAGGTTTCCGGCATCTCGACGACCGGTCATGAGTGGGACGGCATTCGCGAGCTCAACAACCCGCTCCCGCACTGGTGGGTCATCACCTTCTACATCACCATCGTCTGGGCGATCGGTTACACAATTGCCTACCCGGCATGGCCGCTGTTGCACTCCGCGACAAAGGGCGTACTTGGCTATTCCAGCCGCAACGAAGTCAAGAACGAGTTGTCCGCGGCCGAAGCGGCAAAGGGCAAATATGTCGCCGCAATAGAGTCGAAAAGTGTTTCGGAGATTGCTGCGGATGACACGCTGCGCGAATTCGCCGTCGCTGCCGGCGCCGCCGCGTTCAAGGTCAATTGCGTGCAGTGCCACGGTTCCGGCGCCCAGGGGTCCAAGGGCTTTCCGAACCTAAATGACGACGACTGGCTGTGGGGCGGCGAGGTGGACCAGATCCAGCAGACGATCGCTCATGGCATCCGCTTCGCCTCCGACCCGGCTACGCGCCTGTCGGAAATGCCGGCCTTTGGCGACATCATCACCGCCGATCAGATCAAACAGGTCAGCACCTACGTTGCCAGCCTGTCCGGCACTGTCGGCGATCAATCGTTGGTCGCGCCCGGCGCCAAGGTCTTTGCCGAAAATTGCGTGGCCTGTCACGGCGACAATGCAAAAGGCAACAAGGAACTCGGCGCTCCAGATCTGACCGACGCCATCTGGCTCTACGGGTCAGGCGAAGCGGCCATCACCGCCCAGGTCACCGCGCCGAAACAGGGCGTGATGCCGGCCTGGGGCGCGCGCCTCGGCGAGACCAAGGTCAAGGAACTGTCGGTCTACATCCATTCGCTTGGCGGCGGAGAATAGGAGCAGAAGCCTATTCTCGTCCTCCCCTCCCGCCAAGCGACGAGGCCCGGCGCAAGCCGGGCCTCGGCATCATCCAGAACCGATGAGTCGGTTTCCGGCGAAATCGTCGCTGGTGACTGGAGCTTCTCGTGCTTGATAACACGCAAATAGAAAGGATCGAACCCACGCCGGCCAACTCCGCCAAGGTGCGTCAGCCAATGTACGCTGCGCGCAAGAAGATCTTCCCGAAGCGGGCCTCGGGCAGCTTTCGCCAGTTCAAATGGCTGGTGATGGCGGTCACGCTCGGCATCTACTATCTGACGCCGTGGCTGCGCTGGGATCGGGGCTCGTTTAGCCCGGACCAGGCCGTGCTGCTCGATGTCGCTAAGCGGCGTTTCTATTTCTTCTTCATCGAGATATGGCCGCAGGAATTCTATTATGTGGCAGGCCTTCTGGTCATGGCCGGCGTCGGTCTTTTCCTGATCACGTCGACTGTTGGCCGTGCCTGGTGCGGCTATACGTGCCCGCAGACCGTATGGGTCGATCTGTTCCTGGTCGTCGAGCGAGCCATCGAGGGTGACCGCAATGCGCGCATCAAGCTCGACGCCGGTCCCTGGACCAGCCGCAAACTCGTGCTGCGGGTGTCGAAACACGCCATCTGGCTGATCATAGGCGCGCTGACGGGCGGCGCGTGGATCTTTTATTTCGGTGACGCGCCCAGCCTGCTTGGCGAACTCTTCACCGGCACGGCAGCCCCCGTCGCCTACATCACCGTCGCCGTGCTGACGGCAACGACCTACACGTTCGGCGGGCTGATGCGCGAGCAGGTCTGCACCTATATGTGCCCATGGCCGCGCATCCAGGCAGCCATGCTCGACGAAAGTTCGCTCACCGTCACCTATAATGACTGGCGCGGCGAACCGCGTTCGCGTCATGCGAAGAAGGTGCAAGCTGCAGGGCAGTCCGTCGGCGACTGCGTCGACTGCAATGCCTGTGTCGCGGTCTGCCCGATGGGGATCGACATTCGCGATGGCCAGCAGCTCGAATGCATCACTTGCGCGCTCTGCATCGACGCCTGTGACGGCGTCATGGACAAGCTCGGCAAGGAGCGTGGGCTGATCGCCTATGCGACGCTCTCCGACTACAACGCCAACATGATGCTGGCGACTGCAGGCGGGTCCAGCTCAGTCAATCCGGCGCTGGTCAGGACGGATGACGGCCTGTTTTCGGACAGAGTGGCGCATTTCCACATCCGCAAGATCTTTCGGCCACGCACCTATGTCTACATGGCTATGTGGTCGCTGATCGGCCTGGGCCTCCTCTACTCGCTGCTGACGCGCGACCGGCTCGAAATCAATGTCCTGCACGACCGCAATCCACAATTCGTGACGCTCTCCGACGGCTCGATCCGCAACGGCTACACCGTCAAGCTGCTCAACATGATCCCCGAGCCGAGGACGATCGTCGTAACCATGCAGGGCCTTGAAGGCGCTGACATCGTCGTCGTCGGCGACGACATCCCCGCAGGCCGTTCCTTCGCCATTCCGGTCGAACCCGACCGCCTGAAAATGCTGAGGGTCTTCGTTCGCCAGCCGGCGGACCAGATCCGCGCTCCGGCACAGACCTTCAAGTTCCGCGTCGAGGACAGAGCCAGCTTCGAGTCGAACGAGTACACCGCCACCTTCAACGCGCCGGAGACTGCCAGATGAGCGCCAGAACACAAAAAACCCGCGAATTCACCGGCAGGCACATGTTGGCCATCATCCTGGCCTTTTTCGGTGTGGTCATCGCGGTCAATCTGACCATGGCGACGCTTGCCAACACGAGCTGGACCGGCCTGGTCGTCGAAAACACCTATGTGGCGAGCCAGCAGTTCAACAGGAAGGCCGAGGAAGGGCGGGCGCAGGCAGCCCTCGGCTGGACCGGCAAGCTGACCATCGCATCGGGTGAAGTCCGCTACGGCCTCATCGACGCCGCCGGCAAACCGGTTCCCTTGCATGGCGTGAAGGCGCTGTTTCGCCATCCCGCTTACGAAAAAGAGGATGAATCCATCAAGCTCGTCCTCGCCTCGGGTCAGGAATTCGCCGCCCAGCATTTGCCGAAGGATGGTGTCTGGATCGTCGAAGTCGACGCCGATGCCGGCCTGGATAAACCGTATCGCGACGTCCGCAGGATCATGATTTCCAATGGAGCGCTGCAATGAGTTGTTGTGCACCGGGCGCCGAAATGGCGCTTGATCTGGTCAACGCCGGATCGGTCCTGCCGTCCAGCCAGGAGATCAGGCTGGCGAGCCGATCGCTTGGCGATGATCTCCGCCAGACCGATCTTTCGGTCCCCACGGTTCATTGCGCGGCCTGCATCCAGGCGATCGAGACAGCACTGGGAAAGCTCGATCAAGTGGAGAGCGCTCGTGTCAACCTGTCGACGAAGCGGGTCGCGGTCCGCTGGCGTGGAAACCAGGTACCACCATTCGTCGCCGCGCTGGGACGGCTGGGGTACGAGGCGCATCTGTTCGACCCCGAGGTCGACAACAAGGACAAGACGCTTTCGGAGCTGATCCGCGCCGTTGCTGTCGCCGGCTTTGCGGCGGGCAACATCATGCTGCTTTCGGTCTCTGTCTGGTCCGGTGCTGAAGGCGCTACCCGCGACCTGTTCCACTGGGTCTCGGCGCTTATCGCCATCCCTGCACTAGCCTTCGCCGGCGGCATCTTCTTCCGCTCGGCCTGGAATGCGTTGCGCCACGGTCGCATGAACATGGACGTGCCGATCGCGGTCGGGGTGTCGCTGGCATACGCCATGAGCCTCTATGAGACGATCACCCATGGCGACCACGCCTATTTCGACGCATCGGTGTCGCTGCTGTTCTTCCTCCTGATCGGCCGCACGTTGGATCACGTCATGCGCGAACGTGCCCGGACCGCCGTGAAAGGCCTGTCCCAGTTGGCCGCACGTGGCGCCCTGGTGCTGCGCGGCGATGGTGCACGCGACTATCTGCCGGTTGGCGAGATCGAACTTGGCATGCTGCTGTTGATCGCTGCCGGCGAGAGAATCCCCGTCGACGGCAAGATCATTCAAGGGGCCTCGGATCTGGACTGCTCGTTGGTTTCCGGCGAGAGCACGCCTCGAAACGTAGCGGCAGGCGAAGCCGTGCAGGCCGGTGTCCTCAACCTAACCGGCCCGCTGACGATCGAGGCGACCGCCGCCGCGAAAGATTCGTTTCTGGCGGAAATGGTTCGGCTGATGGAGTCCGCAGAGGGCGGCCGCGCGCATTATCGCCGGATCGCCGATCGTGTTTCAGCGCTCTATGCCCCGGTGGTTCATCTCACAGCCTTCGCGACGTTCCTTGGCTGGATGGCGGCGACCGGTGACTGGCACCGGGCGATAACCATCGCCATTGCCGTTCTGATCATCACATGCCCGTGCGCGCTCGGCCTCGCCGTACCGATCGTCCAGGTGGTCGCGGCGCGGCGCCTGTTCGAGAACGGCATCATGGTCAAGGACGGTTCGGCCATGGAGCGCCTGGCGACGATTGATAAAGCGGTGTTCGACAAGACCGGAACGCTCACCCTCGGCCAGCCCCGGCTGGTCAATGCGGACTCGATTGATCCGGCCATGCTGGCAATCGCGGGAGACATGGCTGCGCACTCGCGTCACCCGTTTTCGAAGGCCATAGCCGGTTTTGCCCGCCTTGGCGGGCAGCACAAATTCGATGCCGTCACCGAGCACCCGGGTTTCGGGATCGAAGCCACAGCGACAGGTAGCACCTGGCGGCTGGGCCGGCGCGGATGGGCTGGATGGAAGGCCCGGACCGGCGGCGAAGGCAAACATGGCTATGGCGGAACGGTGCTGACAAAAGACGGGTTCATTGTCGCGACCTTCGATTTTGAGGACGCGCTGCGCGCCGACGCCAGGGCGGCGATCGGGCAATTGACCCATGCTGGGGTGTCGGTGGAAATGCTGTCGGGCGATACCGCGGGCGCCTGCGGCGAAGTTGCAAAAATGCTGGGTATCGACAATTTTATTCCGTGCCTGCTGCCGTCCGGCAAGGTCGAACGCATTGAGACGGCGGCGAAAGACGGACACAGGGTTCTGATGGTTGGCGACGGTCTCAACGACACGCCTGCGCTGAGCGCTGCGCATGTCTCGATCGCTCCTGCCACCGCCGCCGACATTGGCCGCAACGCGGCCGATTTCGTATTCCTGCGCGAAAGCCTTCTGGCAGTGCCTCTCGCGCTGGATGTCTCGCGCAAGGCGGGAAGCCTGATTCGCCAGAACATCGTGATTGCGATCGTCTACAATGCCATCGCCGTGCCGATCGCCATACTGGGGCATGTCACGCCTCTTATCGCCGCGATTGCCATGTCAGCCTCGTCATTGCTCGTGGTTGGAAATGCCATGCGTCTGCAAGGCTTCGCAACGGGTGCGTCGTCCGCAATTGCGCGGCAAGACAGGCCCGCGCGCGCCGGCGCCATGGCTCAATCGTCATGACGACGCTCGTCTACCTCATCCCCGTAGCGCTATTCCTTGGCGCACTCGGCCTGTCCGGCTTCCTTTGGGCGTTGAGAAGCGGCCAGTACGAGGATCTCGATGGCGCGGCGGAGCGCATTCTCATCGACAGCGACGACGGCGCGGAGAATGCCACTCGTTCCAAGTGACTCAGATCAACGCGCCGCGGGTCGGGATGTCCTATCGTCGTCCGACGAAAGATCAGGAGGGTGAGGATGCAAGCCGATCCTTAATGACAAAGCCAGTCATCACGACGCATGCGAACGCGACGATCGCCTAAGCGGTCATGCTTTCAAGCAAAGTCAGCTGCCTGCCGGTAACGACCAGCGACGGCACCTTGGTTGGCATTGTAAGCAAAAGCGACTTCTTGCGCCGAGAGGAACTCGGAACCCAGCGTGTGCGTCCGCGATGGCTGGAGCTTGATCTTGGCCCGGGCACAACCGCCAATGACTATGTGTGCGCTCGAATGGACGGATCATCCATCAGGTGATGACCACACACCTCATCTCGGCGCCTCCTGTCGACCTCATGATGCAACACCGCATCAACAATGTCCCGATTGTCGATCGGGAAAGGGTCGTCGGCATCATCACGCGAACTGATTTGCTGCTTGTCCTGATCCGCCATGCCGAAACAGGGAACCACGCCACCCGATGACGAACTGATCCGCAAGGCTATCCTTGCCGAACTGCAGCCACAAACCTGGAGCGGTGGGACTTGATCGATGTGAGGGTCAGCGACGGCCTTGTCGAACTGAAGGGGGCGATTGTCGACGAGCGTCAGTGGAAGGCAGCGATCGTTGCGGCTGAGAAGGTTGCCGGCGTCGGGCAAGTCAAGGACCGCCTCCTCCTCAGTACGGATCCGTTCTCAGTGATGGTTTCATAGCTGCGAAAAAAGCGGGGACGCCAAGCAGAGTCCCTTTGGTTTGCTCCCTTCCCACATCATTTGGACATGAGGCCGTCGGCGAGTTCCTTCGGCGTCTAGCGCGTTATGGTCGGAGAGCACGCTGTCGGCAGCAAGACGCCCGTCCTGACGGAAATGCGATGGCCGCTGCCTGTTTTGGTGGGGCTTGGACCGGGGCTTCCTGTGGATCTTGAAGAGCGGCCAATACGAAGATCTCGACGGCTCCGCCGAGCGGGTCCTTATCGATCGGGAAGAGCCGCGAGGCTGAACCGGTTGGCGGCGCCAACGACTGTGCGGATGCTGGTCGTCAGTCGACCGAATCTTTGCTGGCGATTGCCCGCGTCATGACGATATCGGCGCGCGTGCGAAGAACGGATCAGCCACAATGCGTTGCCGAACCTTTGGCCAGGAGGGGCACGCGATTGGGAAGCCGACCATTCAGAATGCCCAGACATGCAGACGTTTTCACGGCAATCGACCACTCGACCGTGAACCCGCCGCTGCCGGGTTTGTCGAGCCTGGTTGATTCAGATCAGCGTTATCTCTTCATCGGCATGGTTTCATTGACCAGGCTTCCAACGGAGAACGCATGTCTATCGAGTTGGGGAGATGAGCGGCAAACCGTGGGTGATTGCGATGCTTCAAGAGCGCTTCGTATCGAAGATAGCCGCTATGGCGGCACGCTGATGGCCGGCTATGTCGACAAATTCGACATCATTGTCGTCGGAGCTGGGCCGGTCGGACTTGCCTTCGCAGCATCGCTCGCCTGGAGCCGACTCAAGGTGGCAGTGGTTGAACGGCAGTCGCTCGACAGCCTGGCGAATCCGGCTTTCGACGGTCGCGAGATCGCGCTGACCCACGCATCAGTGAGAATCCTTCGCGAGCTCGGCGCCTGGGATGCCATCCCCGCATCGGACAAATCACCGCTTCATGGCGCGCGCGTGCTCAACGGATCCAGCCCTTTCGCCCTGAGCTTCGATGCTCCCAGCGGATCTGGGGAACCACTCGGATTTCTGGTCCCAAATTGTCGGATCCGCGATGCCCTGTTCAAAATTGTCCACTTCCAGGATCATGCCCGGCTCCTGTGCGGCAACTCGGTCGTCAATGCAACAAATAGCGAAGACGAGGCGGTCATAACGCTTTCTGATGGCAGGCAATTGGCCGCTCGGCTGCTCGTAGCAGCGGATTCGCGTTTGTCCCCGATGCGCGACCTGCTCGGCATTGGCGCCAACATCCATCCGCTTGGCCACTCCATGCTGATTTGCCGAGTGAGGCACGAGCGCGTCCATCACCAGATCGCGGTCGAATGGTTCGACCACCATCAGACCATAGCGATGTTGCCGCTCATGGAAGGCGTGTCGTCGCTGCTTCTGACTTTGCGCTCAAGCGAGGCCGACAGACTGTCTGCTCTCGATGACGAATTGTTCCGCATGGAATTGATGAACAGGTGTCGAGGACGCCTCGGGCAGATGACCCTGGCAAGCACCCGCCATGCCTATCCGCTGGTCACGACCTGGGCGCACAAGTTCTCGGCTCCGAGTGCGGCACTGATCGGCGATGCTGCCATCGGCATGCACCCGGTGACCGCGCATGGCTTTAACATCGGCCTCGGCGGCCAGAAGCAACTCGCTCATAAAATACTGACAGCATGTCGCGCCCGCCGCGACATTGCCGATCCCGACATGCTCGGCAGATACGAAAGCCGGCTGCGGCTGTCGGCGGGGCCGCTCTATCATGCCACCAACATGCTTGTCGGTCTCTACTCAAGCGAGCACCCGGCGGCACGGCTTGCAAGACATGCTGCGCTCCGCTTTGCCCAACATCTTCCCTTTGTCCGCCATGGCATTTCGGCCATGCTCAGGCGGTGAATCGCACAGAGCGCTGCCGCTCTGGAACGCTGTCTCGGCGAGGCTTCCTTGTCTTGCTGGCGCGCGTCGTCGCGGGCACGGCTGCTTCCTGGTGACGTTGCCGATCATGGCATGATTCGGATCAAGGCACGCGCGCGGGCGAAGCCTTGATGATTCGGCAATGCTAAGCCAAAGGTGTGACCCGCAGCATGGTGAGCGCACTGGTTACCCTCGCTGGGTAGTTAACCCGTCCTTCAGTGGGCTTGCATAGGTTTGGTCCTCGCGAACAACGACGCAAGCAAGCTGGTCCATTCATGGCACCCCTAAAGGAAGAAGAATCGCTGGAGGCCAAAATCCGTCAGGATCAGCTTGCTGACCTGAGGGCCGGGCTCTTCGTGTCGATGCCGATAAGCGCGATCCTGTCAGGCCTGATTTGCGCGGTGCAGGCCCTTTCTGGCGGCGGCTTTGCCGCTGCAAGCTGGTTCCTGGTCGTCAATGCGCTAAATGCCGCCCGGCTTGCACTCGCCCGTTTTCAGCTAAAGGAAACGGGGCGCCATCAGGATTTGCTTGGCGTTTTGCCGCGCCTTCGCATGTTTGGCGTCCTTGCCCTTCTGGCAGGATTTGCCTGGTCCTTCCCGGCCGTGCTGACTGTTGGATACACAACACCACAAGCACCGATGCATCTGGTCATACTGGCGGGCATTTCAGCTGGTGCGGTTACATATGGCAGTTCGTATGCCGCGGCGGCGACCAGCTTCATCACACCTCCACTCCTCATCACGGTGGCGTGCCTTTTGGCGAAAGGCAATTTTGAACGCTACATTCTGGCTTTCACCGTTCTGCTCTTCATGGGCGGCTTGGTCCGAGCTTCGTTTGTTGGGCAGGCGCGCTTCCGCGAAGCAAGCCGCCTGAGACATGAGGCAGAGCGATTTGCGTCGGAAATGGAGCGCAACTCCAGGGAGGACCATCTGACCGCCCTTCTCAACAGGCGGGGCCTTGAACACGCCATCGGTCGGTTCAAGACCGCGGATGGCCCCTTCGTGGCAATGCTGATTGATCTGGACGGCTTCAAATCTGTCAACGACACCTACGGTCACAGGACCGGTGATGAACTGCTTGTCATGATCGCCCGCCGCATAGAGCAGGAAGCACCCGAAGGCTCAACGCTCGCTCGTATCGGCGGCGATGAATTCGTGCTGGTTTTTCCCTCAACGAGAGCTTCGCTTTCTGCCAGTGATCTCGCCTCCAATATCATAGCCAAAATTGCTCGCCCCTATATCGAGGTCGCGTCCGTTCGGGTCGGGGCATCGATAGGGATATACTTGGCGCAGACGCCGAGCCTGACTGAAATGTTGTTGCGGGCGGATATCGCCCTGTATACGGCCAAGCGCCATGGCAGGAACGAATTTTGCCTGTTCGATGCCGAACTCGACAGGGAACTGCAACGTCGCCAGTCGATCGAACGGGATCTTCATTCGGCGATAAAGACGGGAAGATTGCAACCTTGGTTCCAGCCGATCGTGAAACTCGAAACCGAGACCGTGGTCGGTTTTGAAGCCTTGCTGAGATGGTCCCATCCGACGCATGGTGCCATCTCTCCACCCGAAATCATCACGGCCGCACGCGAAACCGGAATGCTTCAGCTGCTGACGCAAACCGTATTCGCCGACTGTTGTGCTTTTATCGACGGCTTGGTGAAAGCTGACTGTCGTGACATTCGTGTGGCGATGAATGTTTCCCCTCGCGAACTGGAAGCCGGCGATATCGACGACATGGTTCTGGATGGTCTGGCGGCAAGAGGCCTGCCTGCGACGATGTTCGAAATCGAGATTACCGAAGAATCGCCGGTGGACCCGGACAGAGTGGATGAAAAGCTCGGACGGCTTTCACATGCCGGTATTTCCATCGCGCTCGATGACTTCGGCACCGGCTTTTCTACCTTGGCATCTCTCAAGGACCGTCGGATACGCAAGGTGAAAATAGACCAGGGCTTCATTCGCGGCCTGGCCAAGTCCCGAGAGGACCGACTGCTTGTCAAATCGGTCATCGAACTCGGTGACATGCTCGGGATCGAGGTCATGGCCGAGGGCGTCGAAACAGAGGCGGATCGGCAAACCCTGCACAAGCTTGGCTGCCGAACCGCTCAAGGCTTCCTCTTCTCCAAGGCTGTGCCTTTGATGCAAGCACTGGAAGTGGCAGTCAAACAGCACGCGAACCAGTTGTGACCGCTCCCGCCGCGCCGGCCGTCGCGGCCGTGCGCTGCCGAATTTGGCTACAGAGACTTGCCTGCTCGAAACACGTGGCAGTGGGCGTTGTGCATCAGCCGGCGAACAGTTCCTTGTAGCCGGTCGTCACCATCCAGTTCGCACGGTCGATATGGCTGCGAAGAGCTTTGCGGGCGCGGACCGGGTCAATGGACGGGTCGATGCCGAGAATGCGCTCGGCCATCTCCTTTTCGCTGGCATTGTCGGCGCAGGCATCCAGGATCCGCAGGTAGATTGTGAAATGCTCCCTGTCGTAGCTCGTGAGGTTCTCCGACCAGGGGACTTCATCGCTCAAAGTTGAGCTTCGAGTCTCATCTGTTCCCATTGGTCCATTCATGCCTGCGAACCTCGCCTGTGAGCGCACGCAGCATATCCCAAAATGGGATAATCCGAAACCGGGATTAGTCGCTGATCCGGTCTTTACCCGACCGGTTCGCCTCCATGCCCAAATCCCTTCGATCGCCCCGCCACCAGCGGTTTCTGGCCCAGCTGGTTTCGCTGCGCAAGGCCAAAGGCCTGACCCAGGAGCAGCTGGCTGACAAGCTTGGTCGTCCCCAATCCTTCGTGGCCAAGTACGAGGGCGCAGAGCGGCGTCTCGACGTCATCGAGTTTCTCGACATAACTGCGGCCATTGACGCTGATCCGTGCGAGATTCTGTCCAGCCTCCGGTCCTAGCGGGCGCGCCGCATCTATCATGATCCGGACAGGAATATTGTCTAGGACAATGCCTCAATTTGTTGAAAGGCGAGCGCTGGTTTTCGGAGGAAGCCGCGCGCACGGCGGCGGTGCCTTTGGGTTCTCGACGTAACTGCGCCGCCTGACCATGTGCGAAAAAACTTGGCGCGCGCCCGCGCGCCTGACGACGCGCACCAGGTGCTCGTGAACCGAGCCCGCTTTTCTTCGGCAAGCTCAGGCGGTCTCGGCCATTCGGCTTCGCCCCTTGGCGTGGGCAGCCCTTCGGGCTGTGACGGCCGCCGCCCTTGCGGGCGGCGCGGTTTGTCTGTTGGCCTTTCCCGGTGGCGCGGGGGGGGCGGCACTCCCTTCTAGACCCGCTGCGGCAGCCCGCAACCCTTCGCGTGCCGCTCAGGGTCCTCCTCTTCGTTCCGGTCCTTCGGATGCGGTCCGCCTACT
>NZ_JAMYVQ010000037.1:0-53644 GCF_040324155.1 Mesorhizobium sp. M0011
CGCCCGGGCCCGCCGGCCGGGCCACCCGGGCTCCCCCCCCTTCGGCCGGGCGGGGGGTTGGGGTCAACCCCCCCCCCCCCCGCCTCCCTAGAGCAATTCCAGGAAAAGTGTGAAACGGTTTTCCGCCCGGAATTGCGTCAAAACAAAGAGTTAGAGCGGGTCGCCGTTTCCGTGAAACGGTGAACTGCTCTAAGCCTGCGGCACTGAGGCGGACGCATGGGCTATGCCCTTAATTTCAACCTGATCTGGCGGCACTTCGACAAGCTGTGGGGAGGACTGCTGCTCAGTCTCGAGCTCGCCGTCATATCGATCGCCATCGGCACCGTCATCGGCCTGGTTCTGGCGGTCTGGTACGTGTCTGCCGGACGCATCGTGCGCACCATCATCGCCGCCTACGTCGAATTCATCCGCAACGTGCCGCTGATCCTGCTCGTCTACCTCGTCTTCTACGGCCTGCCGACAGTGGTCGACATCGCCTACAGCGCGCCGACCTCGTTCGTCGTCACGCTGTCGCTCTATAGCGGCGCCTATCTGGTCGAGGTGTTTCGCTCCGGGCTCGAAGCCGTTCCGCGCGGACAGCTGGACGCCGGCAAGGCAATCGGCCTGACGCCCTGGCAAAGGCTGCTCAACGTGCGCCTGCCGACCATGCTGCGCATCACCTTGCCGGCATTGTCCAACACCTTCATATCGCTGTTCAAGGACACCTCCGTCGCCTCGGTCATTTCGGTGCCGGAGCTGACCTATGGCGCCCAGTGGATCAACTTCAACACCTTCCGCATCGTCGAGGTCTATCTCGTGGTCACGGCGATGTATCTGGTGACCGGCTACATCTTGCTTTTTGCGCTTCGGCTTGTCGAGCGCCGGTTCAGGGCGGCGCGCTGACATGCTGACCCAGATCGCCTATGCCTTGCCTTTCCTCGCCCAGGGCTTTGCGCTGACACTGTGGGTATCCCTGCTGGTCGTGGTGTTTTCGCTGATTGCCGGCGTGATCATGGGCGTCGGTCTGGTCTATGGCCCGGTGCCGTTGCAATGGGCCGTGCGCATCTTCAGCGACACCATCCGCGGCATCCCGATCCTGGTGCTCATCTTCTTTGTCTATTACGGACTGCCGGCCGTCGGGCTTCATCTGCCGTCGTTCTGGGCCGCCGTGCTGGCGCTGACCCTGTTCAAGACAGCCCAGGTCGTCGAATATTTCAGAGGTGCTGTCGGCTCCATTCCGAAAGGGCAGTCCGAGGCGGCGATGGCGATCGGACTCACCTTTCGCCAGCGGCTCGCCTACGTCATTTTCCCACAGGCGTTCAGGCGCTTCCTGCCGCCCTGGATCAACGGCGTCACCGATGCGGTCAAGGGCAGCGCGCTGGTATCGCTGCTCGGCATCACCGACCTGATGCAGGCCATCAACCAGGTCATCGGCCGCACCTACGAGGCCATGCCGCTCTATATTCTCGGCGCGCTCATCTACTTCGCGGTCAACTATGCCCTTTCGCTCGTCAGCCGGCGGCTCGAGCGGCGTTTCTCCTTCATCCGGGAATAGCAATGTCCACAAGTCCGAAAAACACCCCGGCCCTTCTCGACGTCCTGGACGTTTCCAAAGCCTTTGGGACCGTCCAGGTCCTGCGTTCGGTCAGCCTGCAGGTGGCGAAGGGGGAGGTGGTGACGGTCATCGGCCCCTCCGGCAGCGGCAAAACCACGCTGCTGCGTTGCGTCAACTTTCTCGAAAGCTATGACAGTGGTTCGATTCGCATCGACGGCAAGGAGGTCGGCTTTCGCGAAGCCGGAACCCGCCAGCGTCGCAGCGAACGCGATCTCGCCGCGATGCGCGCCGAGACCGGCATGGTGTTCCAGAGCTTCAACCTCTTTCCGCACCTGACAGCCGCCGGCAACATCATGCTTGGCCTCACCAAGGTGCGCGGCAAGAGCAACGCCGAAGCGCGCACCATCGCCGAACACTGGCTCGGCCGGGTCGGTCTAGCCCACAAGGCCGACAGCCTGCCCGCCGAACTGTCCGGCGGCCAGCAGCAGCGCGTCGGCATTGCCCGCGCAGTGGCCATGGGGCCGAAGATCCTGCTTCTCGACGAGATAACCTCCGCGCTCGACCCGGAATTGGTCGGCGAGGTGCTCGAGGTCGTGCGCAGCCTGGCCGAGGACGGCATGACGATGGTCATGGTCACGCACGAAATGGCCTTTGCCCGAGATGCTTCGAGCCGCATCATCTTCATGGCCGATGGCGGCGTCAGCGCGGCGGGTCCACCCGCCGAAATCCTGGCAGCCGACACCGACAATGAGCGCCTGCGCACCTTCCTGGCACGCTTCCGCGCCTCGCATTTCTAGAACGGGACAGCGAACGCTGTCGCAAGGAGCCTTCTTTCATGACGCCTTATATCCGGCTCGCCGCGTTGGGCCTGACGCTGCCCGAGCCGCCGACCCCGATCGCCAACTTCGTCACCCATGCCGAAAGCGGCCGGCTGATCTTCCTGTCCGGCCAGGGACCGCTGCGCACCGATGGCACACTGTTCACCGGCAAGGTAGGAGACGATGTCACCGTCGAGCAGGCCTATGGCCATGCCCGCCTCACCGGCCTCAACCTGCTCGCCGTCATGCACGCAGCCACCGGCGACCTTGGCCGGATCGTGCGCATCGTCAAGCTGCTCGGCTTCGTCAACGCCATACCGACTTTCAGCGACCATCCGAAAGTGGTCAATGGCTGTTCCGACCTGTTTGCCGATGTGTTCGACAGAATCGGCGGCCATGCCCGCTCGGCGATCGGCGTCGGCTCCTTGCCTGGAAACATCACCGTTGAAATCGAGGCGGTTGTCGAGATCGCCGCCTGACCTTAGAAGAACGGAATCCGAGAGATGAAAACCACTTCCACCGACGGCTCCAACACCACCATCCGCGAACGGCTCGGCCTTCGCCCGATCATCAATGTCTCCGGCACGATGACCGCGCTCGGCGCGTCGATCATTGTCCCCGAAGCGATCAGCGCCATGGCGGAAATGGCCTCGCAATGGGTGGAAATGGATGACCTGCAACGTGCCGCAAGCACGATCGTCGCGCGCCTGACCGGCGGCGAGGCCGGTTTTATCACTGCCTGCTGCGCCAGCGGCATTACTATGGCGATCGCCGGTGCGATGACGGGGACCAATCTGCTCGCTATCGAGCGGCTGCCTGATAACACGGAAGGCCTCAAGTCGGAGGTCATCGTCCAGCTCGGCCACATCGTCAACTATGGTGCGCCGATCGACCAGTCGGTCCGGCTGGCGGGCGCCAGGGTCGTGCCGGCCGGCACGGTCAGCGTGACGCAGGACTATCATGTGCGCGACGCGATCAACGACCGCACGGCGGCGGGCCTCTATGTCGTTGCGCACCACACCGTGCAGTATGGCATGCTGTCGCTGGAGGAATTCTGCGAGATCTGCCACGCCAGGGGTGTCCCGGTGATCGTGGATGCGGCTTCAGAGTATGATCTGCGCGACTTCCTCGCGCGCGGCGCCGACATTGTCATCTACAGCGGCCACAAATTCCTGAGTGGGCCGACCAGCGGCATCGTCACCGGGCGCAAGGACCTGGTGCGCGCCGCCTATCTGCAGAACCGCGGCGTCGCCCGCGCCATGAAAGTCGGCAAGGAGAGCATCGCCGGCACCATGGCCGCACTGGAAGCCTGGGAAAAGCGCGACCATGCCGGCATCCGCCGCCGCGAAGAGGCGGCGCTCAATTTGTGGAAGGACGCGTTGCAGGGACTGCCGGGCATTGTCGCGCAGATCATTCCCGATCCGACCGCCAACCCTCTCGATCGGCTTCAGATTTTTGTACTGCCCGAAAGCCAGTTCACGGCGGCCGGCCTCACCTCGGCATTGGCGACTGGCTCGCCACCGATCATCGTGCGCAACCATGAGGTGGAGCGCGGCCATTTCTTCCTCGACCCCTGCAATCTTCATCCCGGCGAGGCCGAGATCGTCGCCGAACGGCTGCGCGCCATATTGACCGCCAAGGACCGCCCGGCCGATGCGATGAAAGTCTCCCGCAAGGATTCGTCCGGCGTCTTAAGCTGGCCAGATTGAACACCCGGCGAATCGCTACCTGAAATGCGTCGGCCGTAACCGGCACGCGCCATCATGCGCCTCCTGCCCTGACGGGCTCTCCAGGGCACCGGCCAGGAAACTGCCGGCTCCCTCTGCGCGCCTTGGCGGTTCCAGCTTGGCGGCTGCTTCACAACTTTTCAACAATAACTTTACAAATATCTACATTTATGTGAAGTCATGACGATGAAGGATCGCTCATGACAGCCAACCGTTTCGCCACGCGCCTGAATTCCTTTGCCTCGCGACCGCAGGCCGAGTGGCCCGATCTTACCGGCAAGCCGTCGCTGCTGCAGATAGCGGCGCGCGCCGCCAAGGTCGAGGGGCTTACCGATCTCGACCTCAACTTTCCTGACCACGTCGGTGAAAAGCCCACGGAAATCACCCTGAAACTGGGCGATCTCGGGCTTTCCATCAATGGCTTTGCCATGCGCTACTACTCCAACCCCGCCTTCAAGCTCGGCGCCTTCACCAATCCGGATCCGGCGGTGCGCCGCGAGGCCATCGACCTGACCAAGACCGGCATCGATGCCGTGCGTGAGGCCGGCGCCAGCCTGATGACGCTGTGGCTCGGCCAGGATGGCTTCGACTACGCCTTCCAGGCCGACTATTCAACGCTTTGGCAACACGAAATTGATGGGATTCGTGAAGTTGCGGCACATGATCCCGACTGTCAGATCAGCCTTGAATACAAACCGAACGAACCACGCTCCTACAGCCTGATGCCGGATGCGGCGACGACCTTGCTGGCGATCCGCGATGTGGGCCTGCCCAATCTCGGCGTCACGCTCGATTTCGCTCATGTGCTCTACGCCGACGAACAGCCGGCCTTTGCCGCGGCCCTGGTGGCGCGTCACAGCAAGCTGCTCGGCGTGCACCTGAACGACGGCTACGCCAAGCGCGACGACGGCCTGATGGTCGGCGCGGTGCACACGCTGCAGACCATCGAGCTGCTCAGGCAGATTCGCCGCGACGGTTACGCCGGCGCCATCTATTTCGACACGTTCCCCGATATGACCGGGCTCGATCCGGTGCGCGAGTGCGAAGTCAACATCGCCACCGTCAAGCGCATGCTGCGCGTCGTCGACCGGCTGGAGCAGGACAATCGCCTGTCCGCCGCCATGGACAGCCAGGACGCGGTGACGTCGCAGGCCATCATCCAGGAAATCATGCTCGGGCCGGATAGCTGAGGCATCCGCGCCATCGCCGTTTTCAACCAGGGAGGAATACAATGAAACTTCTGCTTGCCACCGCTACTGCCGCACTAATGGTTCTCTCGATCGGCTCTGCCTTTGCCGCCGACCTCGCGCCGCTCAATTCCGACACGGAAAAGGACCGCATCGACTGGTCGCAGGTCGAGGCCAAGTTCGGCGCGTTCCCCAAGCTGCCCGAAGGCACCAAGGCAGGCGCGGTCTCCAAGACGCTGACCAATGAATACTGGCGCTCGCTGGGCGAGGGCTACACGGCATTCGGCGCCAAGGTCGGCGTTCCCGTCGTCTATCAGGCAGCGCAGAGCGAGGGCGACCAGCTCGGCCAGCTCACCATCGCCGAAGGCCTGGTGACGCAGGGCTACAACGTGCTGCTCGTCTCGCCGCAGACGGATGCCAATCTGCAGCCGATCATGGAGCAGGCCAAGGCCGCCAACGTGCCGGTGGTCAACGTCAATGACGCCGTTATCCCGCAGGCCGAGCATTATGTCGGCAATGTCCAACGCGACAATGGCGTGCGCGTCGCCAAATGGTTCATCAAGAACCGTCCGAATGGCGGCAAGGTCGCCATCGTCGAAGGTCAGGCCGGCGTCTATGCCGCCGTGCAGCGCACCGACGGCTTCAAGTCGACCATCACCGAGGGGGGCAAATTCGAGGTTGTCGCCAGCGTTCCCGGCAACTGGGACCGCCAAACCTCCTATGACGCGGCCACCAACATCCTGCAGCAGCACCCCGGCCTGATCGGCTTCTATGCCAACAATGACGGCATGGCGCTGGGCATCGTCGAGGCTGTCAAGGCCGCCGGCCTGCAGGACAAGGTTGCGGTCTTCGGCACCGACGGCATTTCCGACGCCTATGCTTCGATCCGCGCCGGCGAACTGACCGGCACGGTCGACAGCTTCCCGGTGCTGACCGGCGAAGTGGCGTTGGAAACAGCTCTGCGTCTCGTCGCGGGACAGAAGCTGCCGCGCGTCGTCGCCACGCCGCAGGCGCTGATCACCAAGGACAATGCCGACCGCTATTCCGGCACCGGCGCGCGCAAGGCCCTGCTCGAGGACGCGGCAGCGGGCCAATAAGGCTAATCGGCGGGTGCCGGCCAGAGCAATTCGCTGCCGGCCGGCACTCTTGCTCGGAGATAGAACCCGATGTCACCCCGGCTGCAATTCAAGGGCATTTCCAAGCTGTTTCCGGCCGTACGGGCGCTCCACGAGGTGTCACTCTCGGTCGGGGCCGGTGAAATCCACGGCCTGCTCGGCGAAAACGGCGCCGGCAAGTCGACGCTGCTGCGCGTCCTGTCTGGCGTCTACAGGCCGACAGCGGGAAGCATCCTCATCGACGGCAAGCCGGTTACACTCGCCAACCCGGTCGCCGCACGCGCTGCGGGCGTCGCCATGATCCATCAGGAATTGCAGCAGGTACCGCGCCTCAGCGTCGCCCAGAACATGTTCCTCGGCCATCCGCTGACGCGCGGCGGTATCTTCGTCGCCCGGCGCGAGCAAGAGCGCCGTGCTGCGGATGCTCTTGCGGCCATTGATCCCTCCATCGATCCAGCGGCACCCCTTGGTACCCTGAAGGTGGCGCAGCGGCAGATCGTCGAGATCGCTCGCGCGCTGCTCGATCGCGCCCGCATCGTCGCCATGGACGAGCCGACATCGAGCCTGACGCCGAGCGAATTCGAACGGCTGGCGCAAGTCATCACCGGCCTCGCCCGCGACGGCGTCGCCGTCGTCTATGTCTCGCACAAGCTGGATGAGGTGTTCGGCATCTGCCGGCGCGCCACCATCATGCGCGATGGCGTCGTCGTCGATTCCGTCGATCTGAAAGACCTGTCGGAGAAAGCGGTCGTGGCGATGATGGTCGGCCGCGAACTGGCGCAGGAACACCATAATTCCCATGCCACGAACAAGGTCATGCTGAGCGCGCGTGGCCTCTCTTCGGCGACGAAGGTGCGCAACGTGTCGTTCAATCTGCATTGCGGCGAGGTGCTGGGCATTGCCGGCCTGGTCGGTTCCGGCCGCACTGAACTTTTGCGGCTCTTGGCCGGCGCCGATCGCGCCACGGCCGGGACGATTGCAATCGACGGCAAGGCGGCGCGCTTCGCCAGCCCGCGCGATGCGATTGCCGCCGGCGTCGGACTGGTGCCGGAGGAGCGCAAACGCGAAGGCATCGTGCCGCTGCGCTCGATCACCTGCAATATGGCGCTCGCCTCGATGGCCGTGTTCGCGCCGCGCGGTCTCATCGATCACGCCAGGTTGAAACACGTGGCCGTCGAGAAGATGAGCCGTGTCAACCTGCGGCCGTTTCTGCTCGACCGGCCGATTCGCCTGTTCAGCGGCGGCAACCAGCAGAAGGCGATCATCAGCCGCTGGCTGGCGGCGGGAACCCGCATCCTCTTGTTCGACGAACCGACGCGCGGCATCGATGTCGGCGCCAAGGCGGAGATCTATCATCTGATCGAGGAACTCGCCGCCGAGGGCCATGCCGTGATCGTCGTCTCCTCCGAGCTCCCCGAAGTGATCCGGCTTGCCGACCGCGTGCTGGTCATGCGCGACGGCACGATCGCGGCCGAACTCCACAGAGACGATATCAGCGAACAGGCGATCGCGGCGCACGCCATCCCGCAAACGCAAACGCCGGCCGCGTAACAGGCAAGGCAGAGGTGACGGATATGTCGGATACCACTCTGGTGCGGCCACGCGCCGAATTCCTGCGCGGCGTTTCCATGCGCGACGCCGGCACGCTGATCGGCCTTGTCGTGATCCTGGCAGTATTCGGCGCGCTGGTGCCTGGCTTCTTCGCCGAGCGCAACCTGATCAACATCCTGCAGCAGTCGAGCATCAATGCCTGTCTGGCGCTGGGCATGACGCTGGTCATCATCTCCGGTGGCATCGACCTGTCGGTCGGGCCGACGGCGGCACTCTCGGCCGTCATCTCGGCCTCTATGATGGTCGCCGGCGTGCCGTTTCCGCTGGCCATCGCCGCCGGCTTCGCCATTGGCCTTGCCTGCGGCCTCGTCAACGGCGTGCTCGTCGCCTATGTCGGGCTGCAGCCCTTCATCGTCACATTGGGGACGCTCAGCACCTACCGGGCGCTGGCACTGATCTACACCGGCGGCAATCCGGTTCTGGGCCTGCCCGCGGGGTTCCGCGCCATCTTCAACGGATCGCTGTTTGGACTGCCTCTGGCGGTCGTCATCGTCGCCTGCGTGGCTGTCGTCGCCTGGGTCGTTTTGAAGAAGACGCCCTTCGGCGAATATCTGCTTGCCGTCGGCGGCAACGAGGAGGCGGCCTACATCGCCGGCGTGCCGATTGCCCGCACCAAGATCGCCGCCTACATGATCTCGGGCCTGCTGGCGGCGCTTGCCGCGCAGATCCTGATCGGCCGGCTCGGCGCCGCCGAGCCCATCCTCGGCAATCTCTGGGAACTCGACGCCATCGCGGCTGCCGCCATCGGCGGCGCCTCGCTGATGGGCGGCAAGGGCAGCATCGTCGGCACCATCCTGGGCGCTATCATCCTCGGCGCCATGCGCAACGGTTTGACGCTGATGAACGTCCAGTCCTTCTATCAGCTTCTGGCAACTGGTCTTATAATCCTCGCCGCGATGCTTATCGATCGCGTGACGAGGGGGCGTGGATGACCTTGAGCGGGCTGGACCTGAAAGCGGTAGGACCGCGCATCCGCATGATGATGCCGCATCTCACCCCGTTGGAGGCGAAGGTGGTGGAAACCGTCTTCGGCCGGCGCGGCTTCGACGAGAGCATTCCGCTGAAGCAGATCGCCGAAGAGTCTGGCGTGTCCGAGGCGATGGTGGTCAAGATCGCCAAGAAGCTAGGCTTTTCCGGCTATCGCGACTTCCGCACCGCCGTCTATGAATACAGTCGCCTGCCGACCGCCGAGATGCATCAGGAACTGTCGTCCGACGACAGTTCGGCCGAGATCGTGCAGAAGGTGTTCCGCACCTCCATCCAGGCGCTGGAGGAAACGCTGGCGATCCTCGATATCGAGGATTTCGACCGCGCCGCCGATCTTCTCTACCGTGCGAAGAGCCGGGATTTTTATGGCGTCGGCGGCTCGGCGCAGATTGCCCGCGATGTCTCGCACAAGTTTCTGCGCATCGGCATCCGCGCATCGGTCTATGACGATTCGCATATGATGCTGATGTCGGCCTCGCTGCTCGGCGGCGACGACATCGCCGTCGGCTTCTCGCATTCGGGCAACACGTCGGCCGTCATCGACGCCATCCAGCTGGCCCGCAAGAACGGTGCCCGCACGCTGGCCATCACCAACTACGACAACTCGCCGCTGGCTGCGGTCGCCGACATCGTGCTTTGCTCGACCGCGCAAGGCTCGCCGCTGATGGGCGAGAACGCAGCGGCGCGCATTGCCCAGCTCAACATCCTCGACGCGCTGTTCGTGGCGGTGGCGCAGCGCGATTATCAGGCGGCGGAGCGCAACCTCGGCCGCACCATGTCGGCGGTGACATCGAAACGAAAAGACCGGGGCTCATGACGACATCGCCGCTGGTCACCGTGTTCGGCAGCTTGCACTACGACATCATGGTCGACGCGCCCGACCGCCCACGCAAGGGCGAGACGGTGACCGGCCATGCTTGGCACCCGAAATGCGGCGGCAAGGGCGGCAACCAGGCTGTCTCGGCGGCGCGGGCCGGCGTGCGCGCGGCGATGATCGGCGCCGTCGGCGACGATGATTTCGGGCGGGCGTTGCTGGCCAATCTCGATCGCGCGCTGGTCGACCACCGCTTCGTGCGGGTGGCCGCTGGCGCCAGCTCCGGCATGAGCGTGGCGATCTTCGACGCGGGCGGCGACTATGGCGCGGTGATCGTCTCAGGCAGCAATCTGACACTGGGCCATGCCGACATTGCCTCTGCTTCCGATGTGATGGCCCAAACGGCAGTGCTTTTGTTACAGAACGAAGTGCCGGAAGCCGGCAACATTGCCGCCGCACGCGCCGTCAAAGCACAGGGCGGCCGCGTCGTGCTCAACGCGGCCCCCGCGCGCAAACTCTCCGACGAGTTGATCGCCCTGGTCGACATATTGGTGGTCAACGCAATCGAGGCGGAATTCCTGGCTGGCACAGCAGTGGTGGAGACGCAGGACGGGGCCGCGCAAGCCGCACGATTGCTGGCCGATCTTTATCCGGTGGCGATTGTCACGGCGGGCGGCGAGGGCGTCGCCTGCTGCGACCAGACCGGCGAGGCCTTTGCGCTGCTGGCCGTCCCGGTCAAGGTCGCCAGCACGCATGGCGCCGGCGATGAATTCGTTGGCGCGCTGGCCGCGGGACTTGCCCGAGGAGAGACCATGCACGCGGCGGTCACCGCTGCCAACGCGGCTTCGGCGTTGCTGGTCTCGACGCCAGAGGCCGAGCGCGACGGCATCTGACCGGCTGGTTTCCGTCTTGCCGGACCGAAGCGGCGGCCGCCTATCCTTGCGGCCTCGCGCGAATTCCGCTAAGGCGCGCCTTTGTCGCCGGGGAACACGGACTTGGACGATCAACGCGCCGACGTCGCCATCATCATGGGCAGCCAGTCCGACTGGGCGACGATGCGTCATGCCGCCGAAACGCTGGAAGCACTAGGCATCCCGCACAAGCGGCTGATCATTTCCGCGCATCGCACACCGGACCGGCTCTATGATTTCGCCAAAGGCGCCAAGGCGGCCGGTTACAAGGTGATCATCGCCGGCGCCGGCGGTGCGGCGCACCTGCCCGGCATGACGGCGGCGATGACGCCGCTGCCGGTGTTCGGTGTGCCGGTGGAATCGAAAGCGCTTTCCGGGCAGGATTCGCTGCTGTCCATTGTCCAGATGCCGGCCGGCATTCCCGTGGGCACGCTGGCCATCGGCAAGGCCGGCGCCGCCAACGCAGCCCTTCTGGCCGCTGCCGTGCTGGCCCTGAACGATGATAGCCTTGCCGTCCGTCTGGATGCCTGGCGCGCCGCGCAGACCGCCAAGGTCGCGGCAGAACCGACGGATACGCCGTGAGCCTGCCCGCCGGATCGACGATCGGCATCATTGGCGGCGGCCAACTCGGCCGCATGCTGGCTGTTGCCGCCGCCCGCCTCGGCTACCGCACCGTGGTGCTGGAGCCGCAAGCGGATTGCCCCGCGGCACAGGTCGCCAACCGGCAAATAACAGCTGCCTATGACGACCCGGCCGCCCTTGCCGAACTGACAGCGTCGAGTTCCGTCATCACCTACGAGTTCGAGAACGTCCCGGTCGCGGCGGCCAGCGCGCTGGCGGCCAAGGTTCCGGTCTATCCGCCGGCGCGTGCGCTGGAAGTGGCGCAGGACCGGGTGGACGAAAAAACATTCCTCAACGGCATCGGCATTGCCACCGCCGATTTCCACGCCGTCGACAATGATGACGAGCTTACGGCGGCGCTGAAAGCGTTCGACGGCAGCGGCATCCTGAAGACGCGGCGCATGGGCTATGACGGCAAGGGCCAGCGCGTCTTCAGCAACATGGAAGCAGGCGGTTTTGCCGGCACCTGCGAGACGATGGGCAATGTGCCGCTGATCCTGGAGGCCTTCGTGCCGTTCGAGCGCGAGATCTCGGTGATCGCGGCGCGTGGGCTGGACGGTGCGGTCGTCGCCTACGATCCGGCCGAGAATGTCCACCGCAATGGCATTCTCCATACGTCGACCTTGCCGGCCGGCGTAAGGCCCGAAACCGCGACAGCAGCCCGAATGGCGGCATCGACGATATTGTCGGCGCTGAACTATGTCGGTGTCATCGGCGTCGAGTTCTTCGTGCTGGCGGACGGCTCGCTGCTGGCCAACGAGATCGCGCCGCGCGTGCACAATTCCGGCCATTGGACGGAAGCCGCCTGTATCGTTTCGCAGTTCGAGCAGCATATCCGCGCCATCGCCGGCCTGCCGCTCGGCAGCCCGGACCGCCACTCCGACTGCGTGATGGAGAACCTGATCGGCGACGATGTGCTGCGCGTCCCTGAGCTTCTCGCCGAGCCCGATCTGATGCTGCATCTCTACGGCAAGGCCGAAGCGCGGCCCGGCCGCAAGATGGGCCATTTCACTCGGATCAGCCGTCGCGCCTCATAAGGTTGCCTACTGCACGTCGTCGCTCTCGTCCTCGCCTGGAGTGGCGCAACTCACATCGCCTTTCTCGCAATTGGCCGCGGCAGCGAGCTGCTTGACGCGATCATTGGTCAATCTGGTCAGGCATTGCGAAACTTCCATCGAATGGATCGATCCGCCTTCGCTGGCGGCGGTGGAATGCGCGCACTCGGCATCGCGAAAAGCGATCCAGGCGCGTTGCGCCACCTGCAGCAATCTCTTGCCGCCGGCATCATCCGAGCTGGTGAGATCCTGATAGGCCTTGTTAAGCTTGGCGTCGGCCGCCTGATAGTCTTCGCCGGCACAGATGTTCATCATCTGCTGGCTGTCGTCGCTGCGGTCGCATTCCTGCGCGCGCGCAACCGAGGCTCCCGCCAGCAGGACAAGGCAGGCGGACAGGAACATTCGGCGCATGGTTCTCTCCAAATCACTTCACGGCGACCGCATCATCCCAGCCGGCCCAGGGCCGCGCAATGCGCCAGGCCGACATGGCGGATAATTGATGACAGGGATGATTCACAGCCGCAATGGAGCACGCTTGCGGTTGACAGGGACAAGGCTCCTCGTTTATGAGCCACCCACAGTTCAAAGGCGCGTCTTCTGGCGCGCCTTAAAATTTCGACCCGGACCGGGTCCACACCGACAGGCAAGACCATGAAGATCAAGAATTCGCTCAAGGCGCTGAAGGCGCGTCACCGCGACAACCAGCTGGTTCGCCGCAAGGGCCGCGTCTACATCATCAACAAGACCGCCCCGCGCTACAAGGCACGCCAGGGCTGAGCTTTCGGGCAGGAGGCTGTTGCCTCCGCCCATTTGATGCTTGTTGCCGCCTGCCGGCCTTTTCACGCCAAATTCAGTTTGACGTTCCGCCGCCCGGGACTAGAGTCCGGTGATGCGGATTCTTTTTGCATTTTTGACATCTCTGCTTGTTTCCGGCGCCATTTATGGCCCGGCATGGGCGGATGATGCTGTCGCGCCGCCGGCCACTCAGGACGCCCCGCCCGCCGCAACGACGAAACAAGCCCGCCTCGACCAGTTGTTCAGCGATCTGAAACGCGAGCGCAACGAAAAGGCGGCCGAGCGCATCGCCGGCAACATCTGGAGCGAGTGGTCGCAATCCGGCAGCGCCTCGATCGACCTGATGATGCAATGGTCGCAAAAAGCCGTCGAAAGCCAGAAATTCGACGTCGCGCTCGATTTCCTCGACCAGGTGGTGACTTTGCAGCCGACCTATGCCGAAGGCTGGAACCGGCGTGCCACCGTGCATTTCATGATGAAGAACTACGGCAAGTCGATGTCCGACATCGACCATACGCTGCAGCTCGAGCCGCGCCATTTCGGTGCGCTGTCCGGCCTGGCGCAGATCATGGCGTTGACCGGCCACAAGCAATCGGCGCTCGAGGCCTGGCAAAAGGTGCTGGCCATCTATCCGATGATGCGCAGCGCCCAGGACCAGGTCGGCACGATTTCGGAGGAACTTGCCGGTGAAGGCATTTGATCTAGGGGAGTAGGGGAATAAGGCAGTAGGGGCAGATTGTACCTGCGGAACACACACCCTACTCCCCTACTCCCCTACTCCCCTACTCCCCTACTCCCCTACTCCCCTACTCCCCTACAACTTATCCCCCTCCACCTCCGTATCTCCCCCATGAACCTGATCTACGCCGCCCTTGCCTTCCTGATGGCGCTTGTCTTCGGCTTTGTCGGCGTCACCCGGGTCGGCTCATGGCTGATCGAGCGCCGCAATCCGCCGATCGGCGAGTTCGCCGACATCGACGGCGCCCGCATCCACTATGTCCATGTTCCGGCACCCGCCAATGCCGAGCTGCCGCCGATCGTCTTCATCCACGGCGCCAGCGCCAATCTCAGGGACCAGATGCTGCCGCTGCGTCCCTTGCTCGAAGGCCGCGCCGAAATGCTGTTCTTCGACCGGCCAGGCCACGGCTGGTCGGGTCGCGGCACCAACAACGAGAACCCGTCGGCGCAGGCCGACACCATTGCCGCACTGATGGACCATCTCGGCATCAAGAAGGCTGTCATCGTCGGCCATTCCTTCGGCGGCGTGGTGACATCGGCCTTTGGCCGGGAGCATCCCGACAAGACGCTCGGGCTGGTCTTCCTCGCACCGGCGACCCACCCATGGCCGGGCGGCGCAACCGCCTGGTACTACAATCTGACCACCATGCCGGTGCTCGGTTGGTCGTTTTCCGAGATGCTGACCTATCCGGCCGGTACACTGCAGATGGCGGACGCCACCACCTGCGTTTTCTCGCCCAACAAGGTGCCCGACAATTATCTCAGAATGGCCTCTATCCCGCTGGTGCTGCGACCAACAGCCTTTCGTGCCAACGCCACCGATGTCGCCGGGCTCTATCGCTATGCCCTCGGCGCCGCACCGCGCTACAACGAGATCAAGGCGCCAACCGTGGTCATTTCAGGCGATCGCGACAAGGTGGTCTATGCACATATCCATTCGGTCGGCCTGGCGCGCGACATTGCCGGTGCCGAACTCGTCTGGGTGCACAATCTCGGTCACAAGCCAGACTGGATCGCGCCCGACCTGACCGTCGGCGCCATCGAGAAGGTCGCCGGGAAGAGTATAGACCTGCAGGCGATGGCAACGGCAGTGGAGGCGCGCATCGCTGGCGACGCCTACGGCGCCGGCAGATGCGCCGATATCAAGGTACCGCAGGCCGAACTCGCGCCGACCTAAAGCGGATCGCCTGAATCCGTTCAGAGGCGACACGCTTTAGGAATCTAGCGGCTGACTTGTGTGTCCGATCCGATATAGGCGATGCGCAGCATGTTGGTCGAACCCGGTGTCCGCAACGGTACGCCCGCGGTGATGATGACGCGGTCGCCCGGCTTGCCGAAGCCTTCGTCGAAGGCGATGCGGCAGGCGCGATTGACCATGTCGTCGAGGTCGACGGCGTCGGGTGAGACGACGCAATGCGTGCCCCACAAAAGCGACAGCCGCCGCGCCGTATTGAGGATCGGCGACAGCGCGATAACAGGCACTTGCGGCCGCTCGCGGGCGGCGCGCAGGCCTGTGGTGCCTGATGCGGTGTAGGTGATGATCGCCGCCAGCTTCAGCGTTTCGGCGATCTCGCGCGCGGCCAGCGAAATGGCATCGGCGCCAGTCGCCTCCGGCTCGGAGCGCTGGGCGTTGATGATGCCGGCATAGGTCGGATCGGTTTCGACCTTGGTGGCGATACGGTTCATCATTGCCACGGCCTCGACGGGGTAGGCACCCGCCGCCGATTCCGCCGACAGCATGATGGCATCGGCACCTTCGAAGACGGCGATCGAAACATCGGACACCTCGGCGCGGGTCGGCACCGGTGCCGTGATCATCGATTCCAGCATCTGCGTTGCAACCACCACCGGCTTGCCGGCTCGGCGTGCGGCGCGCGTGATCTGCTTCTGGATGCCGGGCACCGCCTCAAGCGGCATCTCGACGCCGAGATCGCCGCGGGCGACCATCAGCGCGTCAGACAATTCGATGATCTCGGCCAGCCGGGCGACGGCCTGCGGCTTTTCGATCTTGGCCATGATCAGCGCCCGGCCGCGTGCGATCTTGCGCGCTTCGGCCAGATCCTCCGGCCGCTGCACGAAGGACAGCGCCACCCAGTCGACGCCCGTGGCCAGCACGGCATCGAGGTCCTTGCGATCCTTCTCGGTCAGCGCGCCGACCGGGAGGTCGGTGTCGGGCAGGCTGACGCCCTTCTTGTCGGAAATGGTGGTGCCGGCGACGACGGTGCAGACGATCGACTTGCCGTCGCTCTTCACCGCCTTCAGCTCGAGCTTGCCATCGTCGATCAGCAGGCGATGGCCGGCTTCGACCGAGCTCAGAATTTCCGGATGCGGCAGATAGACCCTGGTCGAGGTGCCAGGCTCTGGATTGTCGTCGAGGGTGAAGGTCTGGCCTTGCGTCAGCACTTCCTTGCCGTTGGCGAATTTGCCGACGCGCAACTTTGGCCCTTGCAGATCGGCCAGGATGCCGATCGGCCGGCCAACCGCTTCCTCGACAGCGCGGATGCGTCCGACCAGCGTGCGCATCAGTTCATGGTCGGTATGGCTCATATTGATGCGGAACACATCGGCGCCCGCTTCGAACAGTTTCTTCAGCATCTCCTCCGACGAGGAGGCCGGACCGATGGTGGCTAGGATCTTGACCTTGCGGCTACGTCTCATTGACTGTTTGTTCCCGGGGCGGCTGGAGCGCCTCCCGTTGTGGACTCATCGGTCAGCTGGACCATCCAGCTTGCCTGTTCGCCCGTGTCATATTCCTGGAATCCGGCGCGCTGGAAGCCCCGGGCGACGCAGTCGGTCACGCCGGCGATCTTGAACTCTTTTTCAGCCACGCACATGTTGATCGGGCCGTCCCAGCGTCCACCGCGTTCGGCGTCTTCTGCATAAAGATAGTAAAACCTTGATGACAGCGGCCCTTCGATCAGCGTCTTGCAACTCGAT
The DNA here is from genome assembly GCF_040324155.1 of Mesorhizobium sp. M0011. Lineage (NCBI taxonomy): Bacteria > Pseudomonadati > Pseudomonadota > Alphaproteobacteria > Hyphomicrobiales > Phyllobacteriaceae > Mesorhizobium > Mesorhizobium sp. M0011. The sequence goes on from NZ_JAMYVQ010000037.1 coordinate 16,851, forward strand.
CCCTCGATGTGCCACCAGCCTTCGGTGATCCAGCCGGCCTTGGCGCGATAGCCGATGCCGACACCGACCAGGTTCTGCGTGGCGTTGCAGACGCGGAAATCGGCACGCGCCGGCGAAGCCACGACCATCGCCGACAGGCCTATGGCAAGAGTGAGGAGCGGCATGGCAAAGGCAGAGCGCATGCGCTGCCCGCCGGCGGAACTCATCCGAAAACCCCTCAAAAACCACATCAGCATCTCTCTGCGCCCCTTTTCGGAAAAGTCCGGGCGCATGTCAACGCACCGTTTTGTCCAATTCCAATCGATTTAGAAAGGCTCCGGCGCACAATTCGCCGACTTGTGCCAGATTTCCGGGGAAACCTTGGCCAAACAACGGCATTGCGCAAGCGTCGTCTTCGTGGAATGACGATAGCACCCTCCCCGGAAGCCAGCGAACAGACCATTTCCCGCCAATGACCCGATCCACAGTTTTCGCGCCTTTCGACATCATCGAGGGCGATCGCAGGCGAGGCATCGTGCTGTTGGGCGATCATGCCCGTCGCGACCTGCCCGACGACTACGGCAGCCTCGGCCTGCCCTCAGCCGAGTTCGACCGCCACATCGCCTATGACATCGGCGTCGAGGCGGTGACGCGCGAACTGGCTGCCCTGCTCGGCGTGCCGGCGGTGCTTGCCAATTTTTCGCGGCTGCTGATCGATCCCAACCGCGGCGAAGACGACCCAACGCTCATTCGCCAGCTTTATGACGGCACTGTCGTACCTGGGAACTACCCCATCGCTGCCGAGGAGCGCGAGAGGCGGCTCGACGGGTTCTACCGACCCTATCACGACGCCGTCGGCGCCATGATCGCCTCGGTCGCACAGGCTTCCGCCCAGGCGCCCTTCATCTTTTCGGTGCATTCCTTCACCCCTGCCATGCAAGGAATCCAGCGTCCTTGGCACGTCGGCATCCTGTGGGACCTCGACGACCGCGTGGCGCGGCCGTTGATAGACATGCTGGCGGAGGACAAGAACCTCGTCGTCGGCGACAACGAACCCTATGACGGCGCGCTGCGCGGCGACACCATGTACAAGCACGCCATCGTCAACGGCTTCGCCCATGCGCTGATCGAGATCCGACAGGATCTGATATCGGACCAGAAGGGCGCGCTCGCCTGGGCCGAACGGTTGGCGCCGATCGTTGACGCGATCGACCGCCGTCCCGATATACATGTGGTGAAGATGTTCGGCTCGCGCACCGGGCCGCTATGACGGAGGTTTCGATGACCGAACTCAGCGACGAGCAGCAACGCGATTTCGAAGCGGCCGCCTTCCGCCGGCTGGTCGAGCATCTGCGCGAGCGCAACGATGTGCAGAACATCGACCTGATGAACCTCGCCGGCTTCTGCCGCAACTGTCTGTCGAACTGGTATCGGGAGGCAGCCAATGCCGAGGGCGTCGATCTCACCAAGGATCAGTCGCGCGAGATCGTCTACGGCATGCCTTATGGGGAGTGGCAGGCGCTCAACCAAACCGAGGCCTCCGACGCCAAGAAGGCCGAATTCGAGGCAAGGCACCCCCAAGACCATTGACGCCGTCGCCCCAGTGATCGCTTACGGCTATGTTTGGCTCAAAATGCTCCCAGAAAGAGCCTTGACTGAAAATTGAATCGATCTAATTTGCCGCGCGAAGCCATTTTCAGCGGGATTCGCCTCATGAACGCGTCAACTGCCAAGCTGACTGCCATTCGCGGACGATGGGCGCTCGCGGCCATTTTCCTGGCCAACGGCTTCCTGACGGGCAGCTGGGCGCCGCAGATTCCGGTGTTCCTGACCCGGCTGGAGATCTCGAAGTTCACGCTCGGTCTGCTGATACTCTTATTCGGCGTCGGTGCCGTCGTCGCGATGACCTGGTGCGGCCATTTGATTTCCAGACATGGCTCGCGCACCGTACTGCGCTGGTTCGCCCTGTGCGGCAGCCTCGGTCTGATGGTCGTGGCGCTGGCGCCCAACGTACCGCTGGCGGCCGCGGCCATGATCATCTTCGGCGGCTCGATCGGTGGCATGGACGTTGCCATGAATGCCAATGCCGTGGTGGTCGAACGGCGGCTCTCCCGCGCCGTCATGTCGTCCTCGCACGGCTTCTGGAGTCTCGGCGGCTTCGCCGGCGGCGGCCTCGGCGGCTTTGCCATCCAGCACTACGGCCACCTCGCCCACGCGGCGGCGGTAACGGTGTTTGCCTTCGCGGTGATCGCGGTGGCCGTTCGCCATCTCCTCACCGAAGACAGACCGCAGGCAGCCGAGCACCACAAATTCGCACTGCCGGCAAACCCGCTGGTTTATCTGATCGGACTGATGGCGCTGCTGGCGATGATCTCCGAAGGCGCGGTGCTCGACTGGGCAGCCCTGTATCTGCGCCAGGAACTCGGCGCCGATCTCGCCGTTGCCGGCCTCGCCTACGCCGGATTTTCGGGCGTCATGGCGGTTACGCGGTTCTTCGGCGACGGCATACGCAATCGCTTCGGCGCGGTGACGACGCTGCGCGTGTCGGCCCTCGTAGCCGCGGTCGGCATGCTGGTGGCTGGCCTGGCGCCCTCGCCCTGGCTCGCTATTGCAGCCTTTGCCTTTTGCGGCTTCGGCATCGCCAATATGGTGCCAATCATCTTTTCGGCCGGCGGCAACCAGGAAGGCATGTCTTCCGGCACCGGCATGAGCGTGGTCACCACTATCGGATACTGCGGCATACTGGTGGCGCCGTCGGCGATCGGCTTCGTTGCCGAGCATTCCAGCTTCGGCCCGATCTTCATCACCATGTCGGGACTGCTGATCATCGTGTTGCTGATGGCCGGGCTCGCTCACCGCGCCGAATTCGCGCCAGCACCCGCCGAATAGCGTTTCAGCTCCTCATGCAGAAAATCCACCACCCGGCGGATGCGCACGCTGGTACGCACATCGCGATGCATCGCCAGCCACACCGGCAGAACTGGCAGCGGCAGGTCAGGCAGCACCTTCTCTATCAAAGAATCCCTGTCGGCCAGCGGCTCCTGACCGAGGCCGATGCCGTTTCCCGCCCGCACCGCTTCCCACAAAACGATCTGGTTGTCGGCCCTGAAGCGGAAGCTGCTCCGGGTGACGGGGATGCCATACTGGGTAAAGCCCCTGATGATCTCGTCGCCGCGGTCGAAGCCGACCAGGTCGTGGCCGACAAGATCGGCAGGCTTCAGCGGACGGCCGCGCCTGTCGAGATAGGATTTGGCCGCGCAGGCGCAGAGCTCGATATCGCAGACCCTGCGTGCCATCAGCTCGTTCTGCGCCGGCTTGACCATGCGGATGGCGATGTCGGCATCTCGACGCAGCAGGTTCTCGACCTGGTTGGAAGCAACGATCTCGACCTCGATGCCGGGCTCCTCGATCCCCAGCCGCATCGTCATCTCAGGCAGGACATAGGCCGCCACCACCTCGCTGGCGGCGATGCGCACCGTGCCTTCGATGGCCTCGACCGAACCCAGCGCCAGGAGTGAGAAGGCGCTTGCCTGCTCGCAGACCGCCTTGCCGCGTTCGAACAGCGTGCTGCCGGCCTCCGTCAGTTCGTAACCGTGCCGTCCTCGACGGAACAGTGTGACGCCGAGTGCCCGTTCCAACTCGCCGATGTGACGGCCAAGCGTCGGCTGGCTGGCCGAAAGCTTTCGCGCGGCGGCCGACAGGCTGCCGGATTCCGCCACGGCGACAAAGCTCTTGATCAGGTTCCAGTCGATTTCTGTCATTCATTTATGAATATCAGAACGCCATATGTAGTCAATTTCCATTCGCGTTCCGAGCGACCATGTTCCGGCTGCAGACACCAACACGGACTGCAAACACCAACCAGGAGAACTCAGATGACCAAGATCGCTCTCACCACCGCCGCCATCCTCATTTCCGTCAGCGCCGCCTTTGCCGGCAGCGACAAGTTTGGCTCGAACGACGCCAGCCAGCCGGCTGTCACCAGCACCGACAACACGACCACCGCTTCGATCCACAACCCGGATGCGGCCGTCCGGCAGCCGGTCACGCAAGGCAGCAACCGCGACCTCTTCGGCAACCGCTGATCTCGATCGCGCTTGTCGCTGATCCCGATCGCGCGTCCAGACCGACCACGCAAATCCCAACCCAGGAGTGCTTCCAATGACCAGTATCGCAATTCTCGGTGCCAATGGCCGGCTCGGCCGCGTGGTCGCCAAGGCCTTCATCGACGCGGGCTACGAGGTCCGCGCCGTCACCCGCAACGGCAAACTGCCAACTGAACTTGAAGGCGCTACGGCCGTTGCCGGTGACGCGCTCGACCGGGAAGCGCTGATCCGCGCCACGGAAGGTGTCGACATCATCTTCAACGGCCTCAACCCGATCTACACCGAATGGGTCAAGTGCCTGCCGATCGCCGAGAATGTCATGACCGCTTGCCATGCCAACAACGCACTGCATCTCTTTCCCGGGACCGTATACAATTACGGATCGCCGATGCCGGAGGTGATCACGGAAGACACGCCGTTCCGCCCGACGACCGACAAGGGGCGCATCCGCGTCGCCATGGAGGACCTGTTTCACCGCGAGGCCGAAGCACGCCGCGTCCGCACCATCATTTTGCGGGCCGGCGACTTCTTCGGCGGCACCGGCAGCGGCTCGTGGTTCGACTTGGTCGTCGCTGCCAAGATCAACAAGGGTATCTATACGGCGCCCGGCCCGGTCGACCTCGTACATGAATGGGCCTACCTACCGGATCTGGCCAGGGCTTTCGTCGGACTGGCGCAGAACCTGGACAAGCTCGGCGCTTATGAAGCCTTCAACTTCCCCGGCCATCCCGTCACCGACCTGGAGATCAAGGCAGCCGCAGAGAAGGCGCTTGGGCGTCCGCTCAAGATGACCTCGATGGCCTGGTGGGTGTTGCGCGCCGGTAGCCCGTTCGTGGCGATGTGGCGTGAGATCGTGTCGATGTCCTATCTGCGCTTCGAACCGCACCAACTGGCGTCGGCAAGGCTGGAAGGCATCATCGGCGCGATCCCGCACACGCCGCTGGATCAGGCCGTCACTGAAGCTCTCGGGGATATCGGCATTGCCACCGTGACCGGCGTTGCGAAAGCTGCCTGACGTCCGCGATGGCGGGCGATGCTCCTCCGCACATTGACAATCTCCGCGGACTGAGAGGGCGCCTCAGAGCCGTCCCATCAACAGCAGCACCATAAGCACCACCAGCACCACGCCGACAATACCCGAGGGCCCATAGCCCCAGGAGCGCGAATGTGGCCAGGCCGGCACCGCGCCGATGAGGATAAGGACCAGGACGATGATGACGATGGTGGTGATCGGCATGAGAACCCCGCAATTCGACGTTTCGCCCAAGAACAATGCAAAAGGCCGCCCGGTTGTTCCGGGCGGCCTTTTGCGGTCAAATCGGCATTGGTCTATTCGGCGGCTTTCGGAAAGGCGATATCCGGCTCGGTTCCGGTATCCTGCCCCTGCGCATCGGTCGAGGAAATCTCGCCCTTGCCACGCCGGAACAGCCGGCTGAACCAACCGCGCCGTGCGCCCGGCTTGACCTTGGCGCGGGTGAACACGATCAGCATCGACGGCGTCACCACCAGCGTCAGCACGGTGGCGAAGGACAGGCCGAAGACGATCGCCGAGGACAGCGAAATCCACCATTGCGTCGACGGCGCGTTGATCGTCGTCTCGTGATGGAAGATTTCCAACCCGAGGCCGAAGGCGATCGGCAGCACGCCGAGAATGGCCGAAACAGCCGTCAGCACCACCGGACGGGCGCGCTCGCGGCAAGTCTGCAGCACCGCCTCGACCTTGTCCCAGCCTTCTTCACGCAGCCGGTCATAGGTGTCGATCAGCACGATGTTGTTGTTCACCACCACGCCGGCCAGAGCGATGACGCCGATGCCCGACATGACGATGCCGAACGTCTCGCCTGTTATCAGCAGGCCGAGGAACACGCCGATCGTCGCCATGACCACGCAGGACAGCACCAGCCAGACGCTGGTGAACTTGTTGAACTGCGCCAAGAGCACCAGGAAGATCAGGAAGATCGCCGCCCCGAAGGCCTTGCTAAGAAAGGCGCTGGCTTCGGCGCTGTCCTCGTTCGAGCCGGCCAGCTTCCAGCGGATGCCGCTGCCGAGATCCATGTCGGAGACGGCTTTGGTGACCTGCTCCTGCACAGCCGCGACCTGAGCGCCGGCGGCGACGTTGGCCTGGACGACCACCGTACGCGCGCCGTCGATGCGGTTGAGGATGCCGACCGTCGGCTCGGGCTTGCGCACGACGAAGTTCGAGATCGGCACCGAGCCTTGTGAGGTCTGCACCCTGAGTTCGTCGAGCGTCGACAGCGTGCGCCGGTCTTCGGGCAGCCGCAGCCTTATGTCGACCGCGTCGTCGGCTCCGGCAGGCCGGTATTCCGAGAGCTTCAGCCCGTTGGTCACCAGTTGCACCACCGTCCCGACCGAGGTTGGGCTGATGCCGTACTGCGCCGCCTTGGCACGGTCGACCTCGAGCGCCCAGTCGACACCGGGCGGCGGCAGGCCGTCGGAAATATCAATGACGCCGGGCACCTTGCCGATGCGCGCCGCAACCTCACGGGCCTTGTCGTCGAGCCCCTTGGGGTCGACGGCCGAAAGCCTGATCTGGATCGGCTTGCCGGTCGGCGGACCGGCTTCCGGCACGCGCACCTCGACATCGACGCCGGGAATGCCGGCCATGACGCCGCGCAGATCGTCCAGGATGTGGTTCGCCGACTTGCGCTCGCGCCAGTCGATGAATTCGTACTGGATGACGCCGACGACGTCTTCGGGGATATCCTGGCCGCCGCCTTGCGTCTTGCCGACGCGGGTGTAGACCGATCTCACGCCCGGCCAGCCGAGCAGCCTGTCTTCCGCGATCTTGGTCGCGGTATCCATTTCGGCCAGCGAAAGATTGCCGCGCGCATGCACGTAGAGCAGGCCGTAATCCGGCTCGACATTCGGGAAGAACTCGACGCCGGCGCCGTATTTCGAATAGGCAAAGCCGACGCCGAACAAGAGCGCGACGGTCAGCACCAGCACGGTGATGGGGAAGCGCACCGCCTGCTTGACGATCGCCATGTACCAGCCGTCGCGATTGTCATCCTCATGATGCGGCGGCGCCTTGGCGAAGATCGCCCCCAGCGTCGGCGCGAAGACAAGCGCATAGAGCATCGAGGCCGATAGCGTGACGATCAGCGTGATCGGCATGTACTTCATGAAGTCGCCGATGATGCCCGGCCAGAACAGCAGCGGTGAGAAGGCGGCGATGCGCGTCATCGTCGCGGCGATGACCGGACCGGCCATGCGCTTGGCTGCGAGCGCGAAGGCTTCCTCCTTCGGCATGCCTTCGCTCATCCGCCGTTCGGCGAACTCAGTGACGATGATGGCGTCGTCGACCAGCATGCCGACGGCCAGGATCAGGCTGAACAGCACGATCATGTTGATCGTGTAGCCCATCATCGCCAGCAGCAGGATGCCGATCAGGAACGACGACGGAATCGCAAGCCCGATGAGCAGCGAGGCGCGGCCGGACAGCGCGTAGAGGATGACGATGAACACCAGGATGACGGCGATCATCACATGGTTCTGCAGGTCGCCGAGCAGCTGGTTGACGAAGACCGACTTGTCCTGCGTGTAGGTGACGTTCATGCCCTCGGGCATCGACTTGACGAACTCGTCGGACACCGTTCGCACCTTGGCGATGGTGTCGATCAGGTTGGAGCCGATGCGCTTCTTGACTTCGATGGCGATGGCCGGCTTGCCGTTGAGACGGGTCACCGTCTCGGCATCCTTGAAGGTCGAACGGATCGTCGCGATGTCCTTGGCCTGCACCACGGCATTGGGGCCGGCGACCACAGGCAGTGCGGCGACATCCTCCGGCGTTTCGATCAGCGACGGCACCTTGACGGCGTATTTGCCCTCCGAGCCTTCGATATTGCCGGCGGCGACCAGGCTGTTGGAGTTGCCGACCGCACCGATCAACTGATCGAGCTGCAATCCATAGGAAGACAGCTTCATCGGATCGATGACGACCTCGACGAGATCGTCGCGCGCACCCTGCAGCGAGCCTTCGAGAACACCGGGAACCTCCTCGATACGGTCGCGTAGTTCGCGCGCGGCGGCGGTCAGCACGCGTTCGGGCAGATTTCCCGAGAGCGTGACGACGAGCACGGGAAATTCGGAAATGTTGACTTCGGTAACGACGGGTTCTTCCGCCGCCTGCGGCAGGTCGGCCTTGGCGTCCTGCACCTTGCTGCGCGTGTCCTGCAGCGCGGTGGCCAGATTGGTCTGCGGCTGGAATTCGACCAGCACGTAGCCGCCGCCCTGGAAGGCGGCCGAACGCATCTCCTTGAGGCCCTTCAGGCTTTTCAGCTTGCTTTCCATCGGCCGCAGCAGAAGCCGCTCCGAATCCTCGGGCGAAATGCCCTGATAGATCAGGCTGACATACATCATCGGAATCGGAACGTCGGGCTCCGCTTCCTTTGGCGTCGCCTGATAGGCGACCCAGCCCGCCAGCAGAAGGAAGACGAGGACCGAAATGGTCAGGCGGGCATTGTTGATTGCGAGTCTGACGATATCCATGGCTAACGCCTGTTCTTGAATTTCCACGAGCTGCGTCGCAGCCGATTGTCCCCGCCCAGGGCTAGTCCGTCGCGACTTGTGCTACGCTACTGGGTGCCGGTCGTCGCCTCGCCGAGCAGCTTCTTGATGATCGCCTGGTCGGCCTCGACCGGATTGACCAGATCGCCTTCCTTCACCAGTTCCTGGCCGGCGACGATGATGCGGGCGTCGGCCGGTATGCCGCCGAGGACGAGGCCGGTCGGCGTGTCGTCAACGAGGTCGATCGGGAAGAACGCCACCTTGTTGTCCTTGCCGACGGCACGGATGCCGAGTTCGCCCTTGTCGCCGAGCGTCACAACCGAGCGCGGCAGCAGCACCGCGTCGGTCGGCTGTGCGTTGAGCGCGATTTCCGCCGTCATGCCGGCCGGCACGGAGCCGTCGGCATTGGGGACGGCAACCTCGACGCGGAAGGTGCGGGTCGCCGACGAGGCGTCGCGGCTGATGTAGCGCACGGTGCCTTCGACCGTCTGGCCGCTGACCAGCCGTATGGTGGCCTTGTCGCCGAGCTTGAGATAGCCGAGATCGCGCTCGCTGACTTCGCCACGGGCAATCACCGGATCGAGCTTGAGGATGGTTGCCACCTCGCCGCCTTGCATGACGGAACTGCCAAGTTCCACCGGCACCCGGTCGATAACGCCGTCGAAAGGCGCCTTCACCTCGTTGCGGTCGAGTTCGGCCTGTGCCGTTTCCAGCAGCGACTGCGCCGAGGTCAGGTTCGAGCGCGCGGTGTCGAGCTGCAGCTTCGGCAGATTGCCGGTCTTCATCAGCCGCAAGGCTGCGTCCAGCTCGGCCTGGCGCTGCACCACCAACTGCTTGGCGTTGTCGACCATCGAGATCTTTTCTTCCGCCGCAAGCATCAGCACCAGATCCCCCGTCTTGACGTGATCGCCTTGCTTGACAGGTAGCTTGTCGATGACACCGGCGACGCGCGTCGCCAGCACCGCCCGCTTGTCGGCTTCGGTCAGCCCGGAAATGCGGATGGCGCGTGCATAGGTCTTGCGTGGCGGCGTCACCACCGCGACGGTGCGCAGCGGTGCCTTAGGCTCGGCTTCCGCCGTCTTCGGCTTGCTTGCGTCCGGCGCCTTGGCCTGTTCGGCTTCGGCTGCCTTGGCTTTGTTGGCGGCTACGCTGCCGACCGACGAAAACTCGCCTGTCGCCATCCACGCCGCGAAACCAATGAGCACAACAACGGCTGCAAGCTTGTGAAACCTGATTCTCATCGTCGTTTTTTCCACTGCGGGTTCGGCCAGCGTCCTCATAACGCGGGCGCGTCGCCGATATGGGTGCGCGCCGAGCCGTGTTCAATTTGCCGTGATCGGCGAAGCGCGCTTCTACATCAAAGTTGCACCGCAATATAGTCTGAAAGTTGCAAGATCATTGCGCCGGCGGACAAGATGCGCCGGCCGCTGCCCAGTTTTCGATCGCTTGATAGGTTGCTTCGGCGGAGCCCGGGGCTGGTTCACGACCCGATCCTGGCGCCCAGCCCCAGGCGACCAATCTGTCGTCGCGAACATGCAGCGCGATATCCTTCAAGCTACGGTTGCCGTTGCGCAGGGGATCCTTGATCTGGGCGCAGATTTCGGCCGAGGATTTGCCGAACCAGGCCATCTCGGCTGGCGCCAGATGCCAGTTCTCGGCCCCGGGCGGACCGTGCAATGCCTTGGAATTGCTGGCGAAATGGCAAGTCGTGCAGCGCAGGCCCGGATTGCCGAAGCCCGACCCGTCAGCACCCCGCTGGACATTGAAGGCGTGAACGCGCGTACCGCCGTAATGCGCACCCGACCAGCGCGGCCGCTCGTCCGCGACATGACAGTCGGCGCAGCGCGGATGCGAGAACACCGCATAGACCTTGTCCCATTCGGACAGGCCTTTCGCCGCGTCGACGGTCGCCGGCGCCGGCATCTGGCTCTCTTGCGCGATCGCAAACGGCGCTGCGAGCACGAGCATGGCAGCAGGCGTCAGCATGATGAGGAGCTTCTTCATGCGAAGGCCACCGTTTTCGACAGCGGCAGCGTGCGGACGCGCTTTCCGGTGAGCGCGAAGATGGCGTTGGCGAGCGCCGGAGCCGCCGGCGGTGTGCCGACCTCGCCGACGCCGCCCATCTTGTGGAAGTTTTCCAGGATGGCGACTTCGAAGACCGGGCACTGGAAGATCCGCATGGCGTCGAAATCGTGGAAGTTCGACTGTTCGACCATGCCGTCGGCGAAGGTGATTTCCTGACCCATAGCTGCGGAGAGTCCGTAGATGGCGGCCGAAATCAGCTGCGCCTCGATGATGCCGGGATCGAGCGCGGTGCCGACATCGGCGGCGATCCACACCTTCTCGATGCGGATGCCGGCCGGCGTGTCCGCCACCTGGACGATCTCGCCGACCCAACTGCCGAAGGACAGCGTGAAGGCGATACCCCTGGCCTTGCCGGCGGGCAGCGCCTCGCCCCATTTCGCCATCGCGGCGACTTTCTCCACCACCTTCACCGCCGAGGGATAAGCGGCCATCAGTCTCTTGCGCATCTCGACCGGATCGATTTTTCCGGCAATGGCGATCTCGTCCATGAAACCCTCATGGAAGAAGCCGTTGACCGAACTGCCGACCGAGCGCCAGGAGCCGACAGGGATGGAGACCGGCGCCGCGATACCGCTGACCCGGTAGTTCGGAATGGTGTAGGGCTGGTCATAGGCACCGTCGACGATGCTCTTGTCGGGACCGAGCGGCGATATCGAAGGAAACAGCCGGCGCAGCATGCCGGCAATCACTGATGGCGAGGCCATCCTCATGTCGACGGCGACCGGCATGCCATCGTCGCCGAGCCGCGCCTGGAACTTGCCGATGGCGGCCGGCCGGTAGGCGTCGTGGCGCATGTCTTCTTCACGCGTCCAGGTCACCTTGATCGGGCGCCCGCCCGTCTCCTTCGCCATCAGCGCGGCGCACAGCGCGTAGTCAACCTCGACGCGCCGGCCGAAACCGCCGCCCATGAAGGTGGTGTGCACAGTGATCTTGTCCTGCTCGATGCCGACCGCGTTGGCGCAAAGCTGCCGCACCAGGGTCGGCGCCTGGTTGCCGCACCAGATGTCGAGCGCGCCGTCCCTGAGCTGCGCCGTGGCGTTCATCGGCTCCATCGTCGCATGCGCCAGATAGGGCACCGCATAGTCGGCCTCGACGATCCTTTCACGCGGCGCGTCGGCAAAGGCGGTGTCGACGTCGCCATTGTCGCGCATCACCGACCCCTTGGTGCCGAGCGCCTGCTTCAGGACATCTGAAATAGCGGCGCTGCTGAGCGGGTATTCGGGATCGGACCACTGGGCATCGATCGCCTCGGCCGCCTTGAATGCCGCCCATGTGTTGTCGGCGATGATGCCGAAGCCATGGCCGTAATTCGTCTCCAGCGGCACGATCTTGATCACACCGGGCATTTTCTCGGCTTTCGAGAGGTCCGCCTTGATCGGCGCCGACCAGAAGCGCGGGCTCATCTTGACCGTGCCGTAGACCATGTCCGGCAGCCTGACATCGATGCCGAAGATCGGCGCCCCGGTCACCTTGGCCAGCATGTCGATGCGCTTTTGCGGCTTTCCCAGCAGTTTCCAGTCGGCCCGGTCCTTGAGCCTGACTTCGGCCGGCGGCGCCATCGCGGCGGCGGCCGCGGCGACCGCGCCATAGGTCAGCGACTTGCCGGACGCTTTGTGCAGGATCGAACCGTCGGCCGTTTCCAGATCGGCGGCGGCGACACCGAGTTTTTGCGCCGCAGCCGCGATCAGCATCTGCCGGGCGACTGCACCCGCTTGCCGCATCTTGTCAAAACCGTCGCGTGTCGAAGCCGAACCACCGGTGCCCTGCAGGGCAAGGAACTTGCCGACCACACCGAGACCCGAGCGCACCGCCTGCGCGATCATGCTCTCGTCGAAGAAGGCGAACGGACCGCCCTCTTCGAGGATCGCGGCGTTGTAATAGGCATGGGAGGCGGGGCCGTGCTCGACCTTGACCCGGTCGAGGCTCACATTGAGTTCTTCGGCGACCATGACGGCGAGCGTCGTCGAAATGCCTTGCCCCATCTCGGCCCGCGGCGCGACGATGGTGATGGTGTTGTCGGCGCCGATCTTCACATAGGGGTTGAAGGTCGCCTCGCCCTTGCCGAGCTCGGCCTCGAGCGGGTTCGGAAAAGGCTTGCGATAATAGTAGTAGCCGACGGCAACGCCGCCCGCGACGGCGGCAGCGCCGATCAGAAACGTGCGGCGGGCGATCTTTCCGACACTGGCCATGGTCAGAGCCCCGCCGTCTTGAGCGCCGCGGCCTTCTTGATGGCCGAGCGTATCTTCGGATAGGTGCCGCAGCGGCAGAGATTGCCACCCATGGCGTTGTCGATGTCGGCATCGCTCGGGTCGGCGACCTCGTCGAGCAGCGCCACCGCGCTCATGATCTGGCCGGCCTGGCAGTAGCCGCATTGCGCGACCTGTTCCTCCAGCCATGCCTGCTGCACCGGATGCAGTCCGCCTGCTGTGCCGATGCCTTCGATGGTCGTGACAGCTCCACTGACCTGCCCAACCGGGAGTGAGCAGGAACGCACCGGCTGACCGTCCACATGCACCGTGCAGGCGCCGCAGGCGGCGATGCCGCAGCCGAATTTCGGCCCGGTCTTGCCAATGAGATCGCGCAGCGCCCACAGCAGCGGCATGTCAGGATCGGCATCGATATCGAAAGACTGACCGTCGACGGTAAGGCGCATGGGGATACCCTTTGTTGTCGTCCACTGCCAAGGGCGAAGCGTCCCCTCGGCCGTTTGGCCCAATACAGATTGACAAATTTCGTCATTTTGTCAAATAGGATTTTGCAGGATAGAATTGCTCCATGAACCAGATCGAAGACATCGCCGCCACAGATCCCAAACGCGTCCGTATCCTGGATGGCGCGATGAAGGTGTTTTTGGCCTATGGCTTCACCCGCACCACCATGGACGACATCGCCCGCGCCGCAGACATGTCGCGCCCGGCGCTCTATCTCTTGTTCAAGAACAAGACCGACATTTTCCGCGCCATCGCCATGATGATCCTGTCGCGCTCGGTCGAGGCGGCAAAGATTGCCCTATCCGGCGATGGCCCTTTCACCGAGCGCATGATGCGGGCCATCGATGAGGCATTCATCTCGATGATGGGCGCGGTCGTTGCCTCGCCGCACGGCGCCGAATTGCTGGATATGAAATCGAGCCTTGGCGATCTGGTCGGCTGCTGGCGCGGCGGGCTTGGCGAACATATTGCCGCCGCGATCCAGGGGGAGGCAGCCAGGAACGGCGTCGACCTGGCGGCCAGGGGCCTGTCGGCGCAACTGCTCACCGACATGCTGCTCGACGGGCTGGAAGGCATGAAGGCGCGGATCAGAGATCCGGAGGGACAGCGGCAGGCGGCCGCTGCCCTGATCAGGGTGATCGACCTCGCCTTGAAAGCTCGATGAAACCAGCTGTATCGGGTTTCAGTTCAGGCCCGACGGCGAACCACCTCCGGATTTTTGCGCACAGCGAGGAATTCCTTGACCCGCCGGCCGGGTGCCGGACCGCGCACCGGCTTGAAGCCGTCATCGAGTTCGCCGGAGAGATCGAGCGTCGGTCGCTTGCCGACGGCGTCGTAATTCTCTTCCAGCCAGTCGCTGGCGGCTGTGCGGCCGAGGTCTCTGAGATACGTCAGGAACGCCCATTCGGCATTGACCTTTGATGACGCCGACAGGTCCTTGAACGCCTCGTCGGCATCGATGCGGTGCATGCGGATGTCGCGATATTCGCCATGCGGCAGACGGCCGGCGGCGATCAGTTCCTTGACGAAGGCGATCGAGCGGAATTCTCGCAGCAGCCCGGCGTTGAAGGTGATCTCGTCGATGCGGTTCTGGATCTCGTTGGCGCTCCTTGGCGTTCCCTCCCGCACCACCGGATTGATCTGCACCAGGAGCACATCCTCGGTCGCCGCGGTCTTGAAGAACGGATAGAGCGCCGGGTTGCCGCCATAGCCGCCGTCCCAGTAGGGCACGCCCTTGATCTCGACGGCGCGGAACAATTGCGGCAGACAGGCCGAAGCCATCACCACGTCGAGGTCGATCTCGCCGTCGGAAAAAACGCGCAACTGTCCGGTCTCGACATTGGTCGCCGAGATGAACAGTTCCATCGACTTGCAGGCGCGGACATTGTCGAAATCGATCTCCTGCTCCACCACGTCGCGCAGCGGGTTAAGGCCGAGCGGATTGGCGACGTAGGGCGAGAACACCCGCGACATGGTGTCGAAGAAGACATAGCCAGGCGTATTCTCGATCGACCAGTTGCCCCAGGCGACATCCCACGGCATGCGCTGCACTGGGCTGAACCGGCCCTTGGCCGCCACCGCGCGCCAGAAATCCTCAAGTTTTTGCCGCGCTCCCTCGACACCGCCGCGCACATATCCGTCGGCCAGCGCCACCGCGTTCATGGCGCCGGCGCTGGTGCCGGACACTGCTGATATCTCCAGCCGTCCGTCCTCCAGCAGGCGGTCGAGCACACCCCAGGAAAAGGCCCCGTGCGAGCCGCCGCCCTGAAGCGCGATGTTGATCGTCTTCTTCGTCTCCTCCGCCTTGCCGTTTTTGGTCATGGCGTCGTCCTTGGTGCGTTTTGGGTAGATGAGAAGATTTCGCGCCTCACGCGGCGGTCCAGCCGCCATCTACCGAGAGATGCGTGCCGTTGATCTGCGCTGCCGCGTCCGAGCACAGGAACACCGCCGCTGCCGCGATCTGCTCTACCGTGACGAATTCCTTGGTCGGCTGCTTGTCCAGCATGACCTCACGGATGACGGTCTCGCGGTCCATCTGATGGGCTTTCATCTGATCGGGGATCTGCGCCTCGACCAGCGGCGTCAGCACATAGCCCGGGCAGATGGCATTGCAGGTGATTTTTTCGCGCGCCAGTTCGAGCGCGACGGTCTTCGTCAATCCCATGATGCCGTGCTTGGCCGAGACATAGGCCGACTTGAACGGCGACGCGACCAGGCCGTGTGCCGAGGCGATGTTGACGATCCGCCCGCCGCCGGCATTTTTCATCAGCGGAATGGCGGCTGCAATGGTGTGGAATGCCGACGACAGGTTGATGGCGATGATGGCGTCCCATTTCTCGATCGGGAACTCTTCCACCGGCGCGACATGCTGGATGCCGGCATTGTTGACCAGGATATCGACCGAACCGAATGTTTCGGCCGCCTTGGCGACAAGCGCCCGGCATTCCGCCGGTTTCGACATATCGGCCTTGATGTAGGCGGTCTTCACTCCATACTGTTTGGCAATTGCGTCGGCCATGGCGTGGTCGGCGGTCGTGTCGGAGAAAGAGTTGACGACGACGTTGCGGCCTTCGGCCGCCAGCGCCTGGGCGATGGCCAGGCCAATGCCCGATGTGGAGCCGGTGATGACTGCGGTTTTTCTGGCGGCCAAGGGCGGAATCCTCTGGTTACGGCAAGAATGCATCTATGTTGCAGTGCAGCATATATGCTCAATACGACGCAATAACAGCGGCCAGATTTGTGGGCGAGATGAAATTTTCGTCATAAGCGGCCACACGGCCGCTCACCAGGAGGATATCGTTTGGATCGCCGGTCGCTCGCCAGGCGCCGATAAGCCTCAGGCAGCCAGCTCCGGCACAGGCCCGACATAGCGCGACTGCGGGCGGATCAGCCGCCCGATCGTCTGCTGCTCGCGCGCATGCGCGATCCAGCCGGCGACGCGCCCGGTGGCAAAGACATTGCTGAAAGCTTGTGGCGGAAAGCCCGCCGCCTCCAGCAGCAGCGCGGTGTAGAACTCGACATTGGTCTGCAGCGAGCGCGACGGCTTGGCAATCCGCAGCACGTCGAGTGCGGCTTGCTCCACTGTCTCCGCGAAGGCCAGCCGGCGGCCGGTTTCGCCCTCGCCGCCGAGTTGCCGCACGACCGCCTTCAGCACATCAGCGCGCGGATCGCGCACGCGGTAGATGCGATGACCGAAACCCATGATGCGCTCGCCATGCGCGATCTCGTCGCGCAGCCAGCCGGCGGCATCGCCATGCGCCTGGATCGCATCCAGCATCTCGATCACCGGGCCTGGCGCACCGCCATGCAGCGGCCCCTTGAGCGCGCCAAGCCCGGCCAGCACGGACGATGTCAGGCCGGCCAGTGTCGAAGCGACCACGCGGGTGGCGAAGGTCGATGCGTTGAGGCCGTGGTCGCAGACGGTCACCAGATAGGTGTCGAGCGCCTTCGCCAGCGCCGGCGAGGCGACGCTGCCGTTCAGCATCCTCAACATGTCGGCGGCATGATCGGCCCGGCTGTCCGGCGCGATCGGCTCCTCGCCGCGCTGCAGGCGCAACAGGGCCGGCGTCAGCACGGCGGGCGCTGCGATGAGCAGCAAGGCGTTCGTCGATGTGTCGCCGTCCGGCAGCAGCGCCATGCCGGCGCGCATGGCGCTGTAGACATCGAGCGACGCCAACAAGGGCAGCGTGAGCAAGAGCCGTTCGAACACGTCCGCACGCGCCTGGCCCAGCGCCCGCGTCAGTTGCGCATCATCGGGAAGGTCGTCGAAGAAGCCATCGAGCAGCAGCCCAACCACCTGGGCATAGTTCCACCGGCCGGCCAACTCCGGCAGCGAATGACCCCGGATCGTCAGACGGCCGCCAAGACCATCCACGTCCGACAGTATTGTTTCCGCCGCCACCACGTCATCGAGCCCATTCGCCATAGCCTTGTCTCCTTGAAGCATTTCCGGATCGGAGATAGAGATGGGCAACGTTTCCATCAATCTTGATCAATAGAATCAATATCAGGGTTCGATATGTCCGAGTGGTTGTCCAGGGAAGAAGCGCTGGAGAGGCTCAAGGTGCGGGCGCAGACGCTGTACGCCTATGTCAGCCGTGGGCGCATCGGCATGCGGCCCGACCGCGCCGATCCGCGCCGCAGCCAGTATCGTGCCGACGACATAGAAGCGCTGGCAACGCGGAGGGCGCGCGGACGGAGCCCATCAGCCATCGCTGAAAGCGCCATTGCCTGGGGCGAGCCCTCGATCGCAACGGCGATCTCGACCGTCTCGCACGGTCGGCTCATCTATCGCGGGCAGGACGCCGCGGTGCTCTCCGGGCACGCCACACTGGAAGAAGCCGCCGCAGTGCTCTGGGCTCTGCCGGAACCGGTGGCTTTCCAAGCACCGTCGCCGGATGCGCCCCATCAAGCCGGCCGGGCCTCGGCTTTTGCGCAACTTGCCGTGCTTGCCGGCCAAGGGCGTCCGTCACTTGGGCGCAGCGCCGCCTCGCTGCATGCCGACGCCGCGCACGCGGTCGGCGTGCTGGCCGGCGCGCTGGGCGCACCGGCAGGACCGGATCCCGTCCATCAGCGGCTGGCACAGGCCTGGTCGGTAGATGCCGGCGGCGCCGATGCGATCCGCCGCGCGCTTGTCCTGCTTGCCGATCATGAACTGAACGCGTCCACCTTCGCTGCGCGCGTCGCAGCCTCGACCGGCGCGCCGCTGGCCGCCTGCCTGCTGGCAGGGCTCGCGACGCTGTCCGGTCCTCGCCATGGCGGCGCCGGCGAGGCGGTGATGCAACTGGCCGAGGATGCGGCGCGGCATGGCGCCGATGCGGCGATTCGGCGCTGGCTCAGCCATGACCGGCCGCTGCCGGGGTTCGGTCATCAGCTCTATCCCGACGGCGACCCCCGAGGGGCAGCGCTTCTGTCGGTGATCGAGGTTGACGGCACACTATCGTCGCTGCGCGACGCTGCCTTTGCGGCGACCGGCGCGCTTCCCAACATCGACTTTGGGCTGGCCGCGCTGACGCGCAGTCTTGGCTTGCCGCGCGATACGCCGTTCCGCCTGTTTGCGCTCGCACGCAGCGTCGGCTGGGCAGCGCACACGGTCGAACAGATAACAAGCCGAAGTGTCATCAGGCCGCGCGGCCGCTATGAGGGCGTGCTGCCGTAAGATCGCAAGAGCGCTAAGCTCAGGACATCGTGTCGAGCTTGCGCTGCATGGCCGCGATCTGGTCCTTCAGTTCCTGAAGATCGTCGGGCTTGTCAGGTGTTTCCTTCCTGGCCGGCTCGGGCGACGGCGCAGCGGCCGGCGCGGTGCCGGCGGGCGGGAACGGCGTGAACAGCCGCATCGCATTCTGGAACATTTCCATGTTGCGGCGTGTCTGTTCCTCCAGCGCCTTGATCGGCGTAGTGATCTTCATCATGTCGAGCGGCGACTTGCCGATCGCCCCCTTCATCTGCTCGCGAAAGCGCTCCTGCTCCTTGGAAAAGGCGAGCATCGACTGTTCGAGGAAGCTCGGCACGATCATCTGCATCTGGTCGCCGTAATAAGCGATGAGCTGGCGCAGGAACGGGATCGGCAGCATGTTTTGCCCGTCCTTGTTCTCCAGTTCGAAGATGATCTGGGTCAGCACCGGATGCGTGATGTCGTCGCCGGTCTTGGCGTCCTGGACGGTGAACTCCTCGCCCTTCTTGACCATCTCGGCGAGGTCCTCGAGCGTCACATAGGTGCTGGTGCCGGTGTTGTAGAGGCGGCGATTGGCGTATTTCTTGATGATGATCGGATCGTCTTTAGCGGCCATCTACATCCTCCCGGGGACACCGGCGCGCCCCTGAGCAAGCCGCCGATAACGATTGTGCCTTTTTTTTGAGGATATGCGCAAAAGCTTCACAATTCCAAGCAGTTTGTGCAGTGCGGGATCACTAAATGCCGCATAGCAGGCAAAATATGCTGCGCAGCAATGGACGAATGGGCGCCATGGCAAGGCGCGACCTGCTTGCGGCGCATGGGCGCCATGCCCATTTCCGGTTTGACTTGGGGTTGGGAAAGGGCAAGAAAAGTCCTCAACGACAGAGCAACACCCTTGAAGTCTGGAGAAGAAAATGTCCGCTTCCATCGTCATTGCCAGTGCGGCGCGCACGCCGGTCGGCTCCTTCAACGGCGCCTTCGCCGCCACACCGGCGCATGAGCTCGGTGTCGTCGTCATCAGGGAATTGCTGTCGCGTGCCGGTGTCGAACCAGGCGAGGTCGACGAGGTCATCCTCGGCCAGGTGCTGACCGCCGCGCAAGGCCAGAACCCGGCCCGCCAGGCATCGATCAATGCTGGCTTGCCCAAGGAAACCACAGCCTGGGGCCTCAATCAGGTTTGCGGCTCGGGCCTGCGTGCCATTGCGCTCGGCATGCAGCAGATCGCCACCGGCGATGCCAAGGTCATCGTCGCCGGCGGCCAGGAATCGATGTCGCTTTCGACCCATGCCCAGCACCTGCGCGCCGGCGTCAAAATGGGCGACTTCAAGTTGATCGACACCATGATCAAGGACGGGCTGTGGGATGCCTTCAACGGTTATCACATGGGCAACACCGCCGAAAACGTGGCACGTCAGTTCCAGATCACCCGCGAAGACCAGGATCAGTTTGCGCTGGCTTCGCAGAACAAGGCCGAGGCCGCGCAAAAGGCCGGCAAGTTCAAGGACGAGATCGTCGCCGTCACACTCAAGGGCAAGAAGGGCGACACCATTGTCGACCAGGACGAATACATCCGCCATGGCGCCACGCTCGACGCCATGACCAAGCTGAAGCCGGCCTTTGACAAGGACGGCACGGTGACCGCCGCCAACGCCTCCGGCATCAATGACGGCGCCGCCGGCGCGCTGCTGATGAGCGAGGCGGAAGCGGTGAGGCGCGGCATCACCCCGCTGGCACGCATCGTGTCCTGGGCAACCGCCGGCGTCGATCCGCAGATCATGGGCACCGGCCCGATTCCAGCATCGCGCAAGGCCTTGGAAAAGGCCGGCTGGTCGGTCGGCGATCTCGACCTGGTCGAGGCCAACGAGGCCTTTGCCGCGCAGGCCTGCGCCGTCAATAAGGACATGGGCTGGGACCCCTCGATCGTCAACGTCAATGGCGGCGCCATCGCCATCGGCCACCCGATCGGTGCTTCCGGCGCCCGTGTCTTCAACACGCTGGTCTTCGAGATGCGCCGGCGCGGCGCCAAGAAGGGTCTCGCTACCCTGTGCATCGGCGGCGGCATGGGCGTCGCCATGTGCATCGAAGCACTCTGAAGAACTCGCTAACCGGGCGGCGCGAGCCGCCCGTTCTGTATTCAGTGCCTGCCAAGCCCGACAACAGGGCGGTATCAAAAAAAGGGGAAATGCATGACCAAGGTAGCAATCGTCACAGGCGGATCGCGCGGCATCGGCGCGGCGATCTCTATCGCATTGAAGACCGTCGGCTATTCGGTTGCCGCGAACTACGCCGGCAATGACGCCGCAGCGGCGAAATTCAAGGCCGAGACCGGCATTCCGGTCTACAAATGGTCGGTCGCCGACTATGATTCCTGCGCCGCCGGCATCAAGCAGGTCGAGGCCGATCTCGGCCCGGTCTCGGTGCTGGTCAACAATGCCGGCATCACCCGCGACGCCATGTTCCACAAGATCACGCGCGAGCAGTGGAAAGAGGTCATCGACACCAACCTGTCCGGCGTCTTCAACATGACGCATCCGCTGTGGAGCGGCATGCGCGACCGGAAGTTCGGCCGCGTCATCACCATCTCGTCGATCAACGGCCAGAAAGGCCAGGCCGGCCAGGTCAACTATTCCGCCGCGAAGGCTGGCGACATCGGTTTCAGCAAAGCCCTCGCTCAAGAGGGAGCTCGCGCGGGCATCACCGTCAACGTCATCTGCCCTGGCTACATCGCCACCGAGATGGTGAAGGCGATCGACGAGAGGGTGCTCAACGACCGCATCATCCCGCAAATCCCCGTCGGCCGCCTCGGCGAACCGGAAGAGATCGCGCGCTGCGTCGTCTTCCTCGCATCCGAAGATGCCGGCTTCATCACCGGCTCGACCATCACGGCCAACGGTGGCCAATACTTCGCCTGATGACGTGGCGATGTAGGAGATCGACGGGCCGGCACACCGGCCCGTTTCCGGCACGGTCCCTTTGACGTGCTCGCGACCGTAGCTGACCCAATTCGGCACGCGAAGGTTAACAGCCGGCAGCCGCCCTGTGCAAAAGCTCCCTGGCAACCTGTGGATTCTCGGTGGATAAACTGTTCACAACACAAGATATTGGGGTGAACAAATCGGGAAAATTACGCCATCGCTGATTCGTCGCCGATTCGTTCCGGTTATGAGCTGAGCGTTAACGACGACAGCCGGAATCGCCTGCCCAACTGCTTAACGCAGGTTAAGAAAGATCAACAATTTCATAATGTTGGTCGAGGCGCGCCAACCACCGTGATTGTTTCCAGGCAAAGGTTAACGGCAACGCCCTCTTAGCACGAAACGGGCCAGTTCAGCGATTCAGCATGTGGTGCGACTCGCGGTCGCGAAATCCACATGTAGCCGTGAACAAAAGCTGAATCTGCAGGAGTCACTGATTCGTCGCCGATTCGTTCCAGACTCGTTCTATCCGTTAATCCGCAGCCGGTTGAAAGCTTGACAAAACCACCTTCTCGCCGCCGGCGGAACATTCCGCTTTCGCTTCGCGCCCGAAATCCCTATGTGTCGCCTGTCATACGCGCCATTTGAGGCACGCTCCCGACAACCAGAGGCCAAGAAGCCTTATTTCCAGGTCCCAGAAGCCTTATTCTAGGTTGATGAACATCCAGCCCAAACACACCGAGCCGCTGATCCTGTCGGGCCGCGACGTGACCGCCGTGCTCGGGCCGACCAACACCGGCAAGACCCATCTCGCAATCGAGCGCATGGTGGCGCATGAGAGTGGTATCATCGGCCTGCCGCTCAGGCTGCTGGCGCGCGAGGTCTACGCCCGTGTCTGCGAAAAGGTCGGCGCCCACAAAGTGGCGCTGATCACCGGCGAGGAAAAGATCCAGCCGCCGGGCGCCAGATATTCGGTCTGCACGGTCGAGGCCATGCCGCGCGAGACCGACGCCGCCTTCGTCGCCATCGACGAAGTGCAGCTCGCCGGCGACCTCGAGCGTGGCCACATCTTCACCGACCGCATCCTGCATCTGCGCGGCCGCCAGGAAACGCTGCTGCTCGGTGCAGCCACCATGCACGGCATTCTGCAGCGCCTGCTGAGGGGTGTCTCGGTGGTGACGCGGCCGAGGCTGTCGCATCTTGCCTATGCCGGCTCCAAGAAGCTGACCCGCCTGCCGCGGCGCACGGCGATCGTCGCCTTCTCGGCCGACGAGGTCTACGCCATCGCCGAGCTGATCCGCCGCCAGCAGGGCGGTGCCGCTGTCGTGCTCGGCGCGCTCTCGCCGCGCACCCGCAACGCCCAGGTGGCGCTGTTCCAGTCCGGCGATGTCGATTATCTCATCGCCACCGATGCCATCGGCATGGGTCTCAACCTCGATCTCGACCACGTCGCCTTCGCCCAGAACCGCAAGTTCGACGGCTTCCAGTATCGCAACCTGACCGCGGCCGAGCTCGGCCAGATCGCCGGCCGCGCCGGCCGGCATCTGCGTGACGGTACGTTCGGCGTCACCGGCCAGGTCGACCCGCTGGACGAAGAGCTGATCAAGAAGATCGAAGGCCACGATTTCGATCCGGTGAAGGTGCTGCAGTGGCGCACCGCGCATTTCGACTTTGCCAGCCTCGACGCGCTGAAGCGCTCGATCGAGACCAACGCCCCCGTCGAGGGACTGACGCGGGCATTGCCTGCCGTCGATGCACAGGCGCTCGAGCATCTATCGCGCGACGAGGACATTCGCGCACTCACCACCAATGCCAAGCGCGTGGCGCTGCTGTGGGAAGCCTGCGCGCTGCCCGACTACCGCAGGATCGCGCCGGCGCAGCATGCCGACCTCATCGCTTCCATTTACACGGACCTCGCACGCTACGGCCATGTCGACGAGAATTACATGGCCGAGCAGGTGCGCCGCGCCGATACCACCGAGGGCGATATCGACACGCTGTCGCATCGCATTGCCCAGATCCGCACCTGGACATTCGTGTCGAACCGGCCCGGCTGGCTGGCCGATCAGGCACACTGGCAGGAAAAGACGCGCGAAATCGAAGACAGATTGTCGGATGCGCTGCATGAGCGGTTGACGAAACGCTTCGTAGACCGCAGGACTTCCGTCCTCATGCGGCGCCTTAGAGAAAATACCATGCCCGAAGCCGAAATTAGTCCTACCGGAACCGTCCTTGTCGAAGGCCACCATGTCGGCGAGTTGCAAGGGTTCCGCTTCACCGCCGACCAGACCGCCGGCGGCGAAGACGCCAAGGCGGTGCGCACCGCCGCCCAGAAGGCGCTGGCCGCCGAGTTCGAAGCGCGCGCCGAACGCTTCGGCGCCTCGGCCAATGGCGACATCGCGCTTGGCTCGGATGGTACGCTGCGCTGGATCGGCGCGCCGATCGGCACGCTGGTATCAGGCGAAGACGCGCTGAAGCCGCGCCTGGTGCTGCTGGCCGACGAACAGCTGACCGGCCCGGCGCGCGACAAGGTCGCCGCGCGTGCAGAGCGATTCGTCAATTTCCAGATCGAGTCGCTGCTGAAGCCGCTGGTCGACCTCAGGAACGCCGACCAGATTTCTGGCATCGGCCGCGGCATCGCCTTCCAGCTGGTCGAGAATTTCGGCCTCATCAACCGCCGCGACATCGCCGAGGAGATGAAGTCGCTCGACCAGGAAGGCCGCGCCGCCCTTCGCCGGCTTGGCGTGCGCTTCGGCGCCTACCATGTCTTCGTGCCGGCGCTGATCAAGCCGGCGCCTGCCGGGCTGGTGACATTGCTGTGGGCGCTGAAGAACGACGGCAAGGACAAGCCGGGCTTTGGCGACGTGGTCCATGCGCTCGCCTCGGGTCGCACCTCGGTGGTGATCGACCCTGCTTTCGACAAGACGTTCTACAAGCTTGCCGGCTACCGCAATCTCGGCCGTCGCGCCGTGCGCATCGACATACTGGAACGGCTGGCGGATCTGATCCGTCCGGCGACCAACTGGAAGCCCGGCCTCGGTCAGCGCCCGGACGGCGCCTATGACGGCCAGTCCTTCATGGTGACGCCGCCGATGATGTCGATCCTCGGCGCCACCGCCGACGACATGGAAGAAATCCTCAAGGGTCTCGGCTATCGTGCCGAGCCGAAGCCGGCCGTCGAGGTCAAGGCGCGGCTCGAAGCACAGGACAATGCCGCGCGCGAAGCGGCGGTGGCGAAGCTTGCGACGGAAGAAGCTGCACGAGCCGAGCAGGCCAAAGCGGCGGAAGCCGCGGCAACGGATGCCGCAGCAGAGGCAGCGGTCGAAGGATCGGAGCCGGCATCGGACGCAGTGGCCGTTTCGGAAACCGCGGCCGAAATTCCCGCCGAAATCACCTCCGGCGCCGCGGCTGAACCTGCTGCGCTTGCCGTGGAAGAACAGGCGGACGCTCCGGTCGAAACCGTGCAAGACGAAGCACCTGTAGCCGAGGCTGCGGCCGACGTCGCCGAACCGGCGCCGGTTGAACCGCAGGCAGAGACTGAGACTGCCGAGATCGAAGTTGCAGCGGCAGAAGAAGCTGCACCGGCCGAGCTGGAGTCAAATGACGCGCCGGCAACGGACGCCGCGCCGGACGAACCTGTGGCGGTGACTGAAGCAGCCGTCGGCGAACCCGCTCCGGAGGCCGAAGCGCCAAAACCCATCCTGTTGTGGCGGCAGGGCCGCTTCGAACAGCGGCCGCGCAACCGCGACGACAGCCGCAGGAACAATCGCCCACGCAACGGACAAGCGCGCGGCCGAAGCGATGCACCCGTGGATACCGCCGGCGCACCGGCCGTAGCTGCACCCGGAGAACGTCCGGCCCATGAAGGACGGCGCGATGGTGCCGGCAAGCCGCGCTTCGACCGCTCGAAATTCAAACCCAAGCCGCAGGCCGAAGGCGAACAGCGGCGTGACGGCAGGGCGCAGGGCGAGCGTCCCGACCGCCGCGAGGGTCGTCCCGACTGGAAGGGTGGCAGGCCGGATGCCAAAGGTGGTCCGCAAGGCGGCAAGCCGGCCTTCCAGCCGAAGCCGCGCGAGGAGCGCCCGGTGCGTTTCGATCCGGATTCGCCCTTCGCGAAGCTCGCCGCATTGCGCGACCAGTTGAAGAAGTAGAACCCGGCTCGCTTCGATGGTTGCCGAAGGCCGCCAGCGCATCGACAAATGGCTGTTCTTCTCACGCGCCGTGAAATCGCGCTCGCTGGCGGCAAAACTGGTCGTCGCCGGCCGCGTTCGCATCAATCGCGACAAAGCAGCGCAGGCCTCCGATCAGGTCAAGCCAGGCGACGTCCTGACCATCACGCTCGAGCGGCGCATCTTCATCTGGAAGGTGCTCGGCGCCGGTACGCGGCGCGGCCCGGCCGAGGAGGCCCGTACGCTCTACGAGGATATGTCGCCACCGCCCGCACCGAAGGGCGAAGCCCCTCCCGATGCAATTCCGGGGCTGCGCGAGGCCGGCAGCGGCCGCCCGACCAAGAAGGAACGTCGCCAGACCGACCGATTGCTCGGCGAAGACTGATGCCTGGCGTCCAAAAACACGCAGCGGTTTTGGGACAACGGCACGCCTGAGACGAGAACTGAGCCCGGCAAACAGACGCTCTGCGGGACATGACTGACTTCCGCCGGGCCTGCAGTCTGGAATTCCATTCCGGAAACACCGGCACCGTCCGCAATGGCTACCCTTGCAAGCGGTCGACAAAGGCGTTACCTGACGGAAAAAGCCCAACAAAATGGGACGTCCCGGAGCCGACCGATGACCTATGTCGTGACCGACAATTGCATCAAATGCAAATACATGGACTGCATCGAAGTCTGTCCGGTCGACTGTTTCTACGAAGGCGAGAACATGCTCGTCATCCATCCCGACGAGTGCATCGACTGCGGCGTTTGCGAGCCGGAATGCCCGGCCGACGCGATCAAGCCTGACACCGAACCCGGCCTCGACAAATGGCTGCAGGTCAACACCGAATACGCCGACAAATGGCCCAACATCACCGCCAAGAAGGAACCGCCGGCCGACGCCAAATCCTTCGACGGCGAGGCCGGCAAGTTCGAGAAATACTTCTCGGCAGAGCCCGGCGAAGGCGATTGACAACACGGCCGCAAAGGCCGGTATTACGCTGGGTAAGAGGCACGTCGCATTAACCGGCTTGACAGGCGGCGCTGGCCTGTGGCCTTCGCTTGTGCAGCAAAACCTTGATTCTTCCGACTTTTTGTGTTACATCAGCGAAACATGCCGGTGACACAACGTCGATTTATGGCGCAGACGCCCCAAATCACTGAAAGGTGAAAATCCCATTCGGACCAGAGCGATCTGGGCCAGGCGGTCGCAATTGCCGGTCCGGCTTTTCCGATGGGTTCATCTGTTGTGCGGCTAACGATCGGCTTCCCCGATCGCGCGAGTTCGGACCGGCAGGACGCCGGTGCCACAACAAGGAGTTCAGGGCGTAATGGTAACGATCACCCCGCAGAAGAAGTCCACCGCTGCGCGTCACGGTTTCAAGACCGGCGAATACATCGTCTACCCGGCGCACGGCGTCGGCCAGATCGTCTCGATCGACGAGCAGGAAGTTGCTGGACACAAGCTGGAACTGTTCGTCATCGACTTCTCGAAGGACAAGATGCGCCTGAAGGTTCCGGTTGCCAAGGCGACCTCCATCGGCATGCGCAAGCTGTCGGAAGAGGATTATGTCGAGCGCGCGCTGAAGGTCGTGCAGGGCCGCGCCCGCGTCAAGCGCACCATGTGGTCGCGCCGCGCCCAGGAATATGATGCGAAGATCAATTCGGGCGACCTGATCTCGATCTCGGAAGTCGTGCGCGACCTCTACCGCGCCGACAACCAGCCGGAGCAGTCCTATTCCGAGCGCCAGCTCTATGAGGCGGCGCTCGACCGCATGGCCCGCGAGATCGCGGCCGTCAACCGCATGTCGGAAACCGAAGCCGTGCGCTTGATCGAGGTCAACCTCAACAAGGGCCCTAAGCGTGGCGCCAAGGCCGACAATGAAGAGGCCGAGCAGGAAGAAGCTGCCTGATCTCGTCACCTCTGAATTGATGAAAAGCCCGGCCTCGTGAACTGACCCCCGAAAGTTGGACATCAACCTTCGGGGGTTTTCATGTCCAAACACAGCGAGAGTTTGAAGCGCACTGTTGTTGATCGTTATTTGAGTGGTGAAGAGAGCTATGCGAGCGCCGGTGCAGCCGACGGCGTAGATGCTGCGACGGTACGCAAATGGGTTGCGAGCTATCAAGCGCACGGGGTTGCCGGCCTCGCTCGCAAGCTCAGCCACTATGACGGCGAGTTCAAGCTGTCGGTTCTGCACCGGATGTGGGAGGATGGACTGTCCTGCCGACAGACGGCCGCGCTGTTCAATATCCGCAACGCCGGCTGCCTTCCGGACTGGGAGAGGCGCTACGAAGCCGGTGGGATAGAGGCGCTCGCGCCGCGCCGCAGAGGAAGGCCGCGATCGATGTCAGACCCGCCGTCGCCTGGCGAGCCGCCCGTGGCGCAGAGTGATGAGACCAAGAGCCGCGAAGAGCTGCTTGCGGAACTGAACCATCTGCGCATGGAGAACGCCTACCTAAAAAAACTGGAGGCCTTAACGCAGGGACACGCGCCCAAAAAGCGCAAGCTGTCCAAGCGTTAAGGCTGCTCTATCCGCTCGATGGTCTGCTCAAACTGGCAGGGCTTTCCCGCAGCACGTTCTACTATCGACAGAAGGCGTCCCGCGTCGACCGCCATGCTGGTCTCAAGGAGAAGATCAGAGCCGTCTTCGACAGCCACAAGGGCCGCTACGGTTATCGCCGGGTGGCTGCTGCACTGCGCCGGCTCGGTCATGTCGTCAATCACAAGGCGGTGCAGTGTCGGATGGTGGAGATGGGATTGAAGTCGCTGGTCAGGCCGAAGAAGTATCGCTCCTACAAAGGCGGCATCGGAAGGACGGCTCCCGATCTCATTCAACGCCAGTTCAACGCTGACAGCGCCACGCAAAGGCAATTGCCTCGACAACGCACCTATCGAGAGCTTCTTCGCAACACTCAAATCCGAGCTCTTCTACCCCAATACCTTCGAGAACGTTCAGAGCCTCAAGGCCAGCATCGAGGATTACATCCACTACTACAATCATGATCGCATCAAACTGAAACTGAAAGGGCTGAGCCCTGTGCAATACAGAACCAGCCCTTAAATCTGCCGCCACCTTAAACTGTCCAACTTTAAGGGGTCAGTTCATCGCGCCGGGTTTTTTGCTTTCTGGAAAATGGTGCTGAATCGAGGGCCGCGCTTACACCTCGCCGCCGCCTTCCTTCTCAGCCTCCTGCTTCAGCGTTGCAATGAACCGCTTCGTCCGTTGCTGCTCCGGATTGTTGAACAGCACCGCGGCCGGCCCTTTCTCGACGACGACGCCGGCATCGAGGAACACCACTTCCCGGGCGATCTTGGAGGCGAGGCGCAGATCATGCGTCGCCATCACCATGGTCGTGCCTTCGCTGGCGAGCTTGCCAAGCACGTCGACCACCTCTTGCGCCAGTTCCGGGTCGAGCGCCGAAGTCGGCTCGTCGCAGAGCAGCACTTTCGGTGACGGCGCCAACGCGCGGGCGATCGCCACGCGCTGCTGCTGGCCGCCCGACAAGGTCGCTGGCCAAGCATCGGCCTTGTGCGCCATCCCCACCTTCTCCAGCAAAGCCAGCGCCCGCTCGCGTGCCCTCTCAGGCGGCCATCTCAGCACCGTCACCAGCCCTTCCATGACATTCTCGATCGCGGTGCGATGCGGAAACAGTTGAAAATTCTGAAACACCATGCCGGTCTGCAGCCGCAGGCGCTGGATATCCCTGGCCGGAACCCTGCCGCCGGGGTGGAATTCGAGCGTCTCGTCGCCGATCCGCACCGTGCCCGAAGTCGGAATCTCCAGGAGGTTGATGCAGCGCAGCAGGGTGCTCTTCCCCCCGCCCGAAGGTCCGACCAGCGCCGTGACGCTGCCTTCGGCAATGGTGACTGTCACGCCCTTCAACACGAGATTGTCGCCGAAGCGCTTTTCGATGTTGCTGAGGCCGATCATGAGCGTGCCTCCAGGAAGCCGCCATAGCGGTTGAGCCGGATCTCCAGCCGCGTCTGCAAGGCCGACAGCACCGAACTCAGCGCCAGATAAAGGATCGCCGCCTCGACATAGAGGATCAGCGGCTCATAGGTGGTGGCGACGATGCGCTGCGCCGCCTGGAACATCTCCGGCACGGTGATGGCGGCGGCCAGCGACGTGTCCTTGACCAGCGAGATGAAGGTGTTGGAGAGCGGCGGCACCGCGACCCGGCCGGCTTGCGGCAGAATGGTGCGCCGCATCGCCTGGCCCCAGGTCATGCCGATCGAATAGGCGGCTTCCCACTGGCCTTTCGGCACCGAGCCTATTGCCGCGCGAATGATTTCCGACGTGTAGGCGCCGATGTTCAAGGTAAAGCCGATCAGCGCCGCCGTGAAGGCGTCGAGCAGGATCCCGACCGACGGCAGGCCGTAGAAGATGAGGAACAGCTGCACCAGCAGCGGCGTACCGCGGAAGATCCAGACATAGAAGCGCACCAGCGCGACCAGCGGCTTGGGGCCGAACAGCCGGGCGAGTGCAGCACCCAGGCCGACCGTCAAGCCGAGAGCAAAGGACAATAGCGTCAGCGGCACGGTGAAGATCAGCGCCGCCCACAGGAGCGAAGGCAGCGACTCCAGCATCAGTTGCAGCCAGTGCGGCACGTAAGACCCTCCAGATTGGTCGAAGCAGCTTGGTCAAAGCAAGAATGCGTCGGCCATATCACGACAAAAGCGGCGGGCCGTCAAAGACGGCTCGCCGCTCGATGTGTCTGGGCCGCGGACCGGCCCGCCTCATGGATTACTTCGAAACGTCTTGGCCGAAATAGGTGTCGGAGATCTTCTTGTAGGTGCCGTCGGCCTTGATGTCGGCCAGCGCCTTGTTGATCGCGGCGACCAGCTCCGGATCGCCCTTGCGCACGATGACGCCGGAATAGTCGGCGTTTTCCTCTTGCGCGGCGATCCTCACATTGGCGTCGGGCTTGTGCTTCTTGAAGTCGAGGAACGACAGACTGTCATTGATCGTGGCGTCGGCGCGGCCGGTCAGAAGCAGCTGGATCGACTGGTCGAAGCCATCGGTGCCGACCAGTTCGGCGCCGTTCGTTTCGGCCAGCTTGCCGAAATTCGAGGTCAGCGACTGCGCCGACTTCTTGCCCTTGAGATCGGCGAAGCTCTTGATGTCGGTGTTGTCGCCGCGCACGATCAGCACCGCCTTGGAGGCGATGTAGGGATCGGAGAAGTCGTACTTTGCCTTGCGGGCGTCGGTGATGCCGACCTGATTGATAACGGCATCGTAGCGATTGGCGTCGAGGCCGGCGATCAGTCCATCCCACTTGCCTTCGAGGAACTCGGCCTTGACGCCAAGCTTGTCGGCGATCGCCTTGGCGATTTCGACGTCGAAGCCGACCAGTGCACCGGACGTGTCATGGTAGGTGAACGGCGCATAGGTGCCTTCCGTGCCGACCTTGATGACACCGGCGTGCTTGATCTGGTCGAGATTGGGGCCGGCATGGCCTGCAGTGACAGCCAGGGCCTGCAGCGTTCCGGCGATGATGAGCGACTTGAGCCATTTCATTTTTCTGTGATCCCGTCCTTGGCCGGCTGGCCGGCATATTTGTGAGCGCTGGAAACTGACAGATGCAAGCCGAAAAAATAAGGAACAGAATTTCAAAAACAACCGGTTTATGAAACCTAATTCTCCAAATGGCACTTCTGCTCGTCATCGCAGCCATCACGAACCGTCCTGGGAATCCTTCAGGCAACACAATCCCGCCGCCACGGTCGCGGAACCTTTCCCGCGCATGGCAGTTCTGGCTGTTGTAGGGCACGACGCCGCCATTTCAAGCCGGGCGCCAGCCAAGTTTGCAAAGTCATCCGCACCACCCAGGGAGCGCCTCATGATGGAAGACACGGCAGGACGGATCATGGTCCGCGCGGCAATGAAGGCTCCCTACCTCGAGCGTGACGAAGAGCATCGGCTTGCATTGCTCTGGAAAGAGGATAACGACCAGAACGCGCTGCACAGCATCACCGTCGCCCATATGCGGCTGGTCATTTCCATGGCCTCCAAATTCCGCCATTACGGCCTGCCGCTCGGCGACCTGGTTCAGGAGGGCCATGTCGGACTGCTCGAGGCCGCCGCTCGCTTCGAACCGGAGCGCGAGGTGCGGTTCTCGACCTATGCGACATGGTGGATTCGCGCCTCGATGCAGGACTATATCCTGCGCAACTGGTCTATCGTGCGTGGTGGCACCAGCTCGGCCCAGAAGGCGCTGTTCTTCAATTTGCGACGCCTGCGCGCGCGGTTGGCGAATGGCACGGAGCCGCTCTCCAACGCCACGCTCTATCGCGAGGTGTCGGAGGCGCTTGGCGTCTCCGAAGCCGATGTGGCGATGATGGATTCGCGGCTCTCGGCGCCCGACTCCTCGCTCAACATGCCTATTGCCGACGATGCGGGTTCGACCGAGCGCATGGATTTCCTGATTTCGGACGATCCGCTGCCCGACGAGATCGTCGGCGACAAGATCGATGTCGCGCGCCGCTCGCTCTGGCTGAGGGAGGCGCTTCGCGCGCTCAACGCACGGGAACTGAGGATCATCGAGGAACGGCGGCTGAACGACGAGGGCGCAACACTCGAAGCGCTCGGCGAAACGCTCGGCATCTCCAAGGAACGCGTCCGCCAGATCGAGGCCCGCGCCATGGAAAAGCTCAAGGTCGCATTGGTGAAGCAGAATCCGGAGTTCATGGCGACTGCCGCCTGAACGGCGGCAGGCGTCCAGCGGCGCCTACTTGTCGGTGACGATCTTGACCTTGTCGCCGGCCGAAACCGCGGCACCGGGCGACAGCGCATTGAGCACGCGGAACAGGTCGAGCTTGCGGTCGACGCCGACCATCTGCGCCGAAAGCGAACCCATCGTCTGCCCAGGCTGGACGGTGACGACGCGGATGTGCAGCGGCTTCAGCGCCGTCTTTTCGGCAGCGCTCAAAATCCGGAACGAGCCGCTGACCGAGCGGGCGATCGTGTCCAGCGACGTGCTGGCGGAAGGGGCCGCGGTCAGCAGCCGGTAGACCTGGCCGCCGGCGCGGATCACCGCAATGTCGAACTGCCAGCCTTCGGCGCCGGCATGCGCGGTCGCCGCCTCATTGCCGTTGATGGTTTCCTGCTTGACGCTGCTGTCGACGAGACCAGCCACCCAGCCGCTGCGGATATAGTCCGTCAGCGCCCGGTTCTTGTCGATGGAGACGCCATCGAAACGGATCGCTATGTCGCCGGGGCCGGTGGCCGTCACCGCTGCCGCCGAATTGTCGATGATGAAGCCGTCCGGCACCGTGAACGACACGCCAAGGCCCGGGTGCAGGAAGGTTTCGCCGCGCACATAGCCTTCCTCGGGTGTGTCGCCATAGAGCAGGCCGTCTATGCCGGCGAGGAAGGAATCGCGGTCTCGCGTGCCGACGCCCGGCGCGCCGAACTGGCGGGCATGGCGCTGCGCCAGATCGATGCGCTGCGGCGTGTTGGGGTGCGTGGCCAGGAAGTCCAGGCTGGCATCGGTGGCGCCGCTGATCGAGCGGAAATCGGTATAGGCCGACATCGATTGAAGGAAGCGGCCTGCGGCGAAAGGATCGTAGCCGGCCTCGCCGATCGATTTGATGCCGATGGCGTCGGCTTCCAGCTCCTGGTTGCGCGAAAATTGCGCCAGCCTCAGCTTGCCGCGGATCAACGCCGCCTTGGCGGTCGGGCTGTCGCCGAGCACGTCCGAAACCACCTTGGTGGCCAGGCCTTCCTCGGCCTCCAGTTGCTGGCGCTGCAGGCCGTGATTGGCGGTGACGTGGCCCATCTCATGCGCGATGACGGCGGCAAGCTCGGCCGAATCATTGGCCAGCGCCAGGAGGCCGCGGGTGATGTAGAGATAGCCGCCCGGCAGCGCGAATGCGTTGACGTTGGGCGAATTTAAAATGGTGATGCGATAGGTCTGTGTCGGGTTGGCGGACACCACCGTCAAACTACCGACCACCTTGGCGACCATGCGTTCGAGCTTGGGGTCGGAATATTCACCGCCATAAGTCGCCAGGATGCGCGGGTGCTGCGCCTTGGCCAATTCGGCGAGCTTGTTGTTGGCGCCGACATTGTCCACCGTGATCGGCTTGTCGGAAGGCTGGAAGCCGGATTCCTGAACTTCCGGCGGCGTGAACATCTGGCAGCTTGCCAACGCCACGGCAAAACCGGCCAGCGCGAGAAAACGCGCCAGCGGTTTCATTCCCAATGTGTTAGCGCCGATCGCCAGAACGGCTTCCTTTCGGGTCCCGGCGCATGACCACGAAAATCGGGGGCGATCTTCGGAACGTGTCATGCGCTATCTCAAACTGCTGCAGCATCCGTGCCCGTCCCTTAGGGCGGGCGGCGGATACTGCAGGCAAATCACGGCCTGTGCCGGACCGGTAGGGCGGACCTAGCCACACTCCCCCGGTCATGGCAAGCAAACGCCACATCGCCTGGAGCCGGTTTGACCGTAAATTATGTCCGCTTCCGGGCAACATCGCGTGATGTGGAATATCCAGTACCCGCGCCGATATAGCGCCGGAACGCCTCCGGACCAGCCCCGGTAAAGAAATCATCAGCCTTGCCGGTTGCGGCCACCAACCCATTGTCGACAAACACCATGTGCTCGCCGATGCGGCGTGCATCCTCGGGCTGGTGGGTGACAAATAGCACCGTCATGGCGCGTTCGGCATGAACGGCAGCAACCAGATCCAGCATCTCGTCGCGCAAAGCGGGTCCGAGCGAAGCAAAGGGCTCGTCGAGCAGCAACACCGGTCGGTCGCGCACCAGCACGCGGGCCAGTGCGACGCGCTGGCGTTCGCCCCCGGAGAGCTCGCGCGGCAGGCGTTTCTCCTTGCCCGCGAGACCGGTGCGCGCAAGCGCCTCGGCGACCGCGACGCGGTCCGCCTCGGTCAGTCCCAGGGAGGGCGAGCGGCCGAGCCCGACATTCTGCTCGACGGAAAGATGCGCGAAGAGATTGTTCTCCTGGAACACCATCGACACCGGCCGCGCCGAGGCCGGCTCGGCGCTGACATCGGCCCCGCCGATCAGCACGCGGCCCGATTGTGGGGTCTCGAAGCCGGCGACCAGATTGAGCAGCGTCGACTTGCCCGAACCGCTCGGACCCATGATGGCGGTGATCTTCGCCGTGGCGAACTCGACGTCGAAGACAAGTGGCGCATCGCCATAGCTGCCATAACTGAACGACACATTGTCTAGCCGCACCGGCGCGCCCTTTTCGAGCCTGTTGGCCGCCCTCTCACGCATCGCGGACCTTCTCCCTTCCCAGCCAGTGCGCCGCCACGATCAACGCGAGACAGACGAAGCCGAGCAGCAGTGCCAGGCCGGCGGCATCCTCGGTGTGGTAGCTGCCCATCCGTGCCAGAAGAAGGTAGGGCAATGTCTGCACGGAATCACTGCCGAACAGGGCAATGACACCGAGATCGCCGAGCGACAGCGCCATGGCGAAAGCGAAGGCCGTGGCGAGCGGTCGCCGCAGCGACGGCCAGTCGACCAGCATCAGCCGGTTCCAGCCCGCAATGCCGAGCTGTGCGCAGAGCCGTTCGTGACGCTCGCTCGCCGCATCATAGGCGGGACGCACGGCGCGTAGGGCGAACGGCATCGCCATCACCGCATTGACGGTGACGACCATGACCGGGGCGATGGCGAAGGCATCGCCGACATGGCGCAGCAACAGGAACCAGCCAGCGCCGACGACGATCGGCGGCACGACAAGGACAAAACCGGCGCCTGTATCGGTGGCGCGTTCGAGCAGTGTCTTTGCGCCGGCACGGCGGTTCAGCGCCAGTGCCCGCCGCGCCATGGTCAGCGCCAGCGACAGCATCACCGAAAGCAGCGCCGACAGGAAGGCGAGCGCTGCGCTGGTCAGCGTTGCCTGCCGGACGGTGGCCTCGCTGGCCAAACGGCCGAGGTCCGCACCCAACCCGGCCACCACGGTTGCCGCCATCGGCCCAACGACGAACAGCAGCGCCAGGATGATGACTAGCGCGTTCAACCAGGTCTCGCTCCGATTGACCGAGAGATAGCGGCGTTGCGCGACCGGCAAATTGGTGTCGCCGACCACATTGGCGCCTAGGCGCGTGAGGGCCAGCACAACGATAAAGGTCAAGGCGATCTGCAACAGCGTCAGTGTAACGGCCCGCGCGGGATCGAAATCGAAGCGCAGCGCCTGGTAGATGCCGACCTCAAGCGTCGTCGCGGCCGGCCCGCCGCCGAGCGTCAGCACGATGGTGAAGGATGTGATGCAGAGCATGAACACCAGCCCGGCGACGCCGGGCAGTGCGGCGCGCAGCGTTGGCCATTCGATCAGCCGGAACGCCGGCCGCGCCGCCATGCCGAGCTGGCTCGCCAACCGCCATTGGTCGGCCGGTATGGTCTGCAGCGCCTCGAGGAACAGCCGCGTCGCCAGCGGCAGGTTGAAGAAGACATGGGCGACGAGGATGCCGGACAGGCCATAGATGCCCGGCCAGCTTCCCCCGCCGATCACAGCAAACACGCCGGCGAAATAGCCGGCACGGCCATAAAGCGCCAGGATGCCGAGTGCTGCGACAATAGCCGGCAGCGCCAACGGCACGGCGAATATCTGCAGGATGAAGGCGCGACCGAAGAAACGTGGATGTCGCGACAGAGCGCGCGCCACGAACAGCGCCGGGATGACCGAAAGCAGCGTCGAGAGCGCCGCTTGCCAGAGCGTGAAGCGAATGACGCGAAGCAGATAGGGATCTAAGGCTGCCCAGGCGCCCGAGAAATCATGGGCGCCCTCGAAAAGCAGGCCGGCAAACGCGCCGCCGATCAGCAGCGCGATTGCAGCGAGCGCGAGGGTGCCAGCGGTGATGCGGGGGTCAGACGCGCGTTGCACGCTGGACCACCATTCTTTCCATCGCGGCAATTACAAAGGATTGCGTTCCTTGGCGCCCCCCTCTGTCCTGCCGGACATCTCCCCCTCCAGGGGGGAGATCGGCCGCCACCCATGCTTCCGCTAGTCTCCAACGTTGCCGGACTATAACCAGCAACGACACTGCCAATCTTCCCCCTGTTTGGACCGGAGACATCGCGAACAGGTGTGCGAGGACATCGCGAACAGTTTTGTCACTTATCGTCTGCAGAGGTTGAGGTCGACTGTTTCTATTTTCTGAT
>NZ_JAMYVQ010000038.1:0-48260 GCF_040324155.1 Mesorhizobium sp. M0011
TGGTGTTCCCAAATGGCATCGCGAACCTCCCGGCGCAAAGCACGCCAAACTGTTCGCGATGTCCTCGCACACCTGTTCGCGATGTCTCCGGTCCAAACACCCCCTTGCGGGGGAGATGTCCGGCAGGACAGAGGGGGGTGTGAAGGAACGCGACGTTGACTAGAGCCGCCATCTGCGAACGGCTTCATAATAGTTTCTGATGCTGGCGGGACAGCACCCCCCTCTGCCCTGCCGGGCATCTCCCCCGCAAGGGGGGAGATCGGCTGTACCGCGTTCAGTGCAGCACGAACTCGCCATCCACCTTGCGCCATTCATTCGGCGCGATCAGCTTCTGGTGGGTGTAGCTGATCGAATGCAGCGGCCCGTCCAGCTTGGCCTTCCAGAACTCGATGAACTTGATCAGTACCGGAAATTGTGGCGCCAGATCGTAGTCCTGCCAGATGAAGCTCTGCAACAGATGCGGATGATCGGGAAAGTGATAGAGAATCTTGGCCGTGGTCAAGCCATAGCCTTTGAGCATCAGGTCCATTTCGGCATGGTCGCGCATGACGGTCCCCAGGTTGATTCGCCTGTCCTCCCACGGCTGATTGTGCGCGCCGCTGATTAACCGTCTATTGATTTTTTCTTCATCTGACCCGGCTTTAGCATGCGAAAACATGCAGTTAGCAGCGCACCTCTTCGAGTGCTGACAGCCTTGGAGAAGCCCCCTGCGGCATCCCGCCGCGCGAATCCAACGTCTAATGTTGCCGTAACGGCGGAACTGGTAATAATGCCGCCGAATTCGCGGCCGTGCCGCTGCGATCCCGCCGGCATTTCAAGCCGGCGATTGGTTCGGGAGGAAAGTCAGGAATGTCCGAGGTTCATGTCCATCGCGTCCAGCCGGCGTGGAAGAAAAACGCGCTGATCGACAATGACACCTACCTGAAATGGTATTCCGACAGCATCAAGAACCCGGACAAATTCTGGGGCAAGCACGGCAAGCGTATCGACTGGTTCAAGCCCTTCAGCAAGGTCAAGAACACCTCCTTCGACGGCAAGGTCTCGATCAAATGGTTCGAGGACGGACTGACCAACGTTTCCTACAACTGCATCGACCGGCACCTGAAGAAGCGCGGCGACCAGACCGCCATCATCTGGGAAGGTGACAATCCCTACGACGACAAGAAGATCACCTACAACGAACTTTACGAGCATGTTTGCCGGCTTGCCAATGTAATGAAGAAACACGGCGTCAAGAAAGGCGACCGCGTCACCATCTACATGCCGATGATCCCGGAAGCCGCCTATGCGATGCTGGCCTGCACGCGTATCGGCGCCGTCCATTCGATCGTCTTCGGCGGTTTCTCGCCGGATGCGCTGGCCGGCCGCATCGACGACTGCAAGTCGACCTTCGTCATCACATCAGATGAAGGCCTGCGCGGTGGCAAGCCGATCCCGTTGAAGGAAAACACCGACAAGGCGATCGAGATCGCCGCGAAGGCCGGGACGAAAGTCGAAAAGGTGGTGGTCGTGCGTCGCACCGGCGGCAAGACCGGCTGGGTTCCCGGCCGCGACGTCTGGTACCACGACGAGATCGCGACGGTGAAAGCCGAATGCAAGCCCGAGAAGATGAAGGCCGAGGACCCGCTGTTCATCCTTTACACATCGGGCTCGACCGGCAAGCCGAAGGGCGTGCTGCACACCACCGCCGGCTATCTCGTCTACGTCTCGATGACGCACCAATATGTCTTCGACTACCATGACGGCGACATCTACTGGTGCACCGCCGATGTCGGCTGGGTCACCGGCCACAGCTACATCGTCTATGGCCCGCTCGCCAACGGCGCCACCACGCTGATGTTCGAAGGCGTGCCGAGCTATCCGTCGCAGTCGCGCTTCTGGGAAGTCATCGACAAGCACAAGGTCAACATCTTCTACACCGCGCCGACGGCCCTGCGCGCGCTGATGGGCGCCGGCGATGCGCATGTCACCAAGACGTCGCGCAAGTCGCTGCGCGTGCTGGGTTCGGTCGGCGAGCCTATCAATCCGGAAGCCTGGGAGTGGTATTTCAACATCGTCGGCAACGGCAAGGTTCCGATCGTCGACACATGGTGGCAGACCGAGACCGGCGGCATCCTGATCACGCCGCTGCCCGGCGCCACCGACCTCAAGGCGGGTTCGGCGACACGGCCCTTCTTCGGCGTCAAGCCGCAGCTGGTCGACGGCGAGGGCAAGGTGCTGGAAGGTGCCGCCGACGGCAATCTGTGCATCACCGATTCCTGGCCCGGCCAGATGCGCACCGTCTATGGCGATCATGATCGTTTCATCCAGACCTATTTCTCGACCTACAAGGGCAAGTACTTCACCGGCGACGGCTGCCGCCGCGACGCCGATGGCTATTACTGGATCACCGGCCGCGTCGACGACGTCATCAACGTCTCCGGCCATCGTATGGGCACGGCCGAGGTCGAATCCGCACTGGTCAGCCACGACAAGGTTTCGGAAGCCGCCGTCGTCGGCTATCCGCACGACATCAAGGGCCAGGGCATCTACTGCTACGTCACGCTGATGGCCGGCGAGCAGCCGGGCGAGGATCTGCGCAAGGAGCTGATCGCCCATGTCCGCAAGGAGATCGGGGCCATCGCTTCGCCCGACAAGCTCCAGTTCGCGCCCGGCCTGCCGAAGACGCGCTCCGGCAAGATCATGCGCCGCATCCTGCGCAAGATTGCCGAGGACGATTTCTCCGCCCTCGGCGATACCTCGACGCTCGCCGACCCGGCCGTCGTCGAAGACCTGATCGCCAACCGGCAGAACAAGAAGAGCTGATGCAGGCCGCGCTCGGCACTGTCAGTGAGCTTTGGCGCTATCCGGCGAGTTCGCTTGCCGGCGAGCGTCGGGAAACAATCTCGGTCGATATCGAGAGCATCGAGGGCGACCGCATGTTCGGCCTCGTCGACGCGTCCGACAATGAGATCGCGCGACCGGACCGCGACCCGAAATGGCACAAGGTGCCGCGCATCCGCACCCGGCTGTCGCCGACCCTGGAACTCGAGATTGCCGTTCCCGGGGACAACTGGCTGGCTGCGCCAAGTATCGAGAGCGACCGCGCGGTGTCGGCCTATCTCGGCTTCGAGGCCTCGATCCGACCGTTTCGCCGCGAGAATGCCGGACCTGACTATTCCGGCCCGCTGACCGCGGAGCGCTACCGCAAAGCGCCCATCCATCTGTTGACCACCGCCTCGCTGGCACGGCTCAAAGCGTTGCATCCGGAAGGGGTCGCCGACCCACGCCGCTTCCGCCCCAACATCGTCGTCGACATGACGGCAATCGAAGGGTCGTTTCCGGAAACGGAATGGATCGGCCGCAAGCTTGCCATCGGCGATCTCCTGCTGACTGTCTCCGAACCCTGCCGCCGCTGCGGTTTCACCATCGTCGCCCAGGATGGCTTCGACCATGATCCGGCGATCCTGCGCAACCTGGTCCGCCACAACGCCCACAATCTCGGCGTCTACTGCACGATCGACCGGCCGGCGCGCGTCGAAGTCGGCGACGCGATGCGCTTCGTGTAAGCTATCGATACAGATCTGCCCGCGTCGGCGGCAGGCCGCTTGGGCCGCGCGCGCGCTTGGTGACGACGGTCTGGAAAATCTGTGCCGAGGCACGTTCGAAGGTGATCGAACAGCCGGTCAGGTAGAGCAGCCATAGCCGCGCCCTGGCCTCGCCCACCTCGGCGATAGCCTCGTCGAAACGCGCGTGCAGGCGCTCGGCCCACAGGCGACAGGTGCGGGCGTAATGCTCGCGCAGATTCTCGACGTCGTAGACCAGGAAGCCGTGCGCCTCGAGATTGCCTGTTGTCATGCCGATCGTGTCGAGTTCGCCGCCGGGGAAAATGTATTTGATCAGCGCCTTGAACTCCGGCCCCTTGCGCAGGGTCTTCTTCATGTCGCCCTTGCTGCGCCTGGTGATGGCGTGATGCAGATAGATGCCGCCGGGCTTCAGCAGGCGGTGGACAGTTGAGAAATAGGTCGCGTGGTTGGCGAGCCCGAGATGCTCGAACATGCCGATCGACGAGATCTTGTCGAACGAGCCGGTGAGTTCGGCATAGGATTTGATCTCGATGGTGATGCGGTCCTCCAGACCCTCGGCGCGGATGCGTTCACGGGCAAGATTGGTCTGGGCCTGCGACAGCGAGACACCGTGGCCGATGACGCCATAGTTCTTCGCGGCATGGATGAGCATCGCTCCCCAGCCACAGCCGATGTCGAGCAGTCGTTCGCCAGGCTTCAGCCGGAGCTTGCGGCAGATATGGTCGAGCTTGTCGATCTGCGCTTGATCGATGCTGTTGGCGAAATCCTTGAAGTAGCCGCAACTGTAGACCATGCGCTCGTCGAGGAAGAGCCGGTAGAAGGCGTTCGAAATGTCATAGTGATGCTGGATCGCCTCCTGGCTCGAACCGCTGACATAGGGATTGCGCCCCGACAGATCGGTCCGCGCCGTCATCTGCCTGCGTGCCAAAAGCACGGAAGGCAGGTCGCGCAGGATCGCCATTTTCGGCAGCGATTTGAGCTTGGTTCTGAGCTTGCCTTGCGACGGCAGGGCGTAGAAGTCGAAAAACGTCCCGTCTTCGATATCGATCGTCTTGGAAATCCACATTTCGATCAGCGTCGACAGGGATGGTCGCTTCACCACCTGCCAGACGATGTCCTGGTCGTTGATGGTGAGCACCGGACCTGTGGCAGGGCCGATCCGCTCCCCGGTCCACAGCCTGACGGCAAAGCCCGGTTTCAGCGTCTCGACAACCGTCCGCACGATCCGCGCCGCTCTCTCGGCTGCTTCCATGCATTCCTCCCAAGGGGCCGACCCCGGGTTGCCGGCTCGGCTCTATGCCATGATCTTGCCTGCCCTGCCGACAGCCCGCAACCCAGTGTCGTGCCAAAAGCACCTTCCCGACTTTTTCAAACCTGCGCCTTGTCTTTTGCTGCAACGCACCCCATCATGAGTATGTGTTCAACAAATCGAAAGGAGGTGATCCGATGTCGAGTGATTTCGTTTTCCAGAACGTGGCCTCAGCGGATTGCACTTTCGGGAAGCAGTCTTCCCGTTAAGGCGCGAAATGCGCGGCGGGTGACCTCATAGGTCATCGCCATAGGGCCGCGCCACGGACGGAAACACGGAAGGCCGCCGGCTTCGAAAGAAGCGGCGGCCTTTTTCCGTTTGCGGACTACTGGGTCAACGCGACCTTTTCGGTGTTGCGGATGATTTCCTGAAAGGCGGCATCCAATTCTGCTCCGGTGGACACCTCGAAGAAATGTCTCTTGGCGGCGGAGGCGTCCTTCGATGAACAGTCCTTCAGCACCGCCTTTGCCTGGTCCCGCTCGGTTGCCGACATGTCCTTGTTGTTCAGATCGAAGCCGATAGTGAAAATCTCGATGCCGTCATTTTTCATGTTGCCGCACAGCGTTCCGGCGTTGCCGCGCGCAAGGTTGCCCTGGCTGTTGTAGCTGTCCCCAGCACCGGCGAAGGCGGTATTGAATTGGCCATCGGTCATCAGGATCGCGACCTTGGCGATCTTCTTCGGATCGGCGTCCGAGGCGCCTTTGCCGAGACCGGCATTTCTGATCGCAGTGCGCCATTGCGGCGACAGCATATAGTAGGTCCACTGAATGGCGATCGCGCCGGCCGTGTAGCCATCGGCCTGGAAGTCCTCGATCGATTCAAGCAATGCATCGGAATCGGCGGTCAGCGGGATCACTTCCGCATCAGGGCACCTGTTCATGTCCCCGTCACCGAGATGGTCGTCCCGATTGACCAGCGCATAGTATTTCTTGCCGTTCCTGTCGGTGCGAACGGTATCCGGGCCGTCGGCGCTCATATCCGCCTTGCCGTTCTTGTCCTTGCGCTCGGTGGCGCAATTGTCGGGGCGTGGCATCGCCGCGCCGACAATGGAGATGTAGTCGCTGAAGGACGGCAGCAGATTTTTGCCTGTCTTGGCGACGAGAAGCGGACTGCCGGCGATGGGTGGGAGCTCAGAGCTGGCTTGCTTCTCGGCATAGACGTTTTCCGCCAGCTTGCCGGCGTTCACGCCAGATGCATAAGGCACGATCGCGACGCGGATGCGGGGGTTCTGCGGATCCTGGTTCTGCAGCATCGTCTGGACGGCGTTTTTTGCAGCTGCTTTCAAATCGCCGATTTTGTCGACCTTGCCGAGCTTGGCCATCGACCCCGTTATGTCGAGCATCATCGCCACTTCGATGGTCTTGTCCGAATAGAGCGCCGTCGTGGAGGCGGCGACTCGTTTCATGTCGCCCGTGCCAAAAATCGGGAAATACAGCCCGACATCGACATGGGCGTCGGCCTGGACCGTCTTGGCAGTCCTGTTGACGATCAGCTTGTCGAGTACGATCTGGTCGGCCTGCAGAATCCCTGCCTGGCTGTTGGCGTCGAGAAAGGCCTGCACCGATTTGTTGGCATCGGCTTCCTTGATGACACCGGTCGTCAGGTCGCGTGCCGTCGACGTGACCGCGGCGTCGACCACGCCCTGAAGGCTCGTTTTCGCATTGTAGAGCTGCGATACGTTGACCGAAAAGCCCACGGCCAGCGCCAAGACCGAGGCGCTAAGGCCGAACAGGACTGCGAAATTTCCACCGCGATCCCTGGCGAACCCGCCAACCGCGTGAACAAGACCCCCGTAATTTCGCATCCTACAGCCTCCACTCGCCTCGGCCTCGTCGCCGCGGAAAGGGCAATGCAGGATTCCCGCCGGATGACGCCCTAGCTGGGCGGAGAGCTGGCTTTCCAGTAGCAAGTCATTGTTTTTGTTAAATCTTGGAACCAACAAAGGTGAACGGTTGGTAAACGGGAACGCGCCGTGGCGCTGGCGTTTACCGGCCGCTTACCATGACCTGGCCCCGAGGCATCGCGACGCCGTCGACGGCGTCCTGTTGCGGCACAAGCTCACTGTACCGAAGCGGACCATGTGTCCCGAAAGTTGTGCCTGGAGAGAACCTCGCTGCCACCCTGTCGCGTCGGTAGGCCTCGCGACTACGCCAGCATCTGTGCGCTGACGGTCCTGTCGATGCCGTGGTAGGGCGGGTTGAACAGATTGCCTTCCTGTTCGTAGGTCCACACCTTGAACAGGCTGAGCCGGTGGGGGCCGAAACTGTGCAGCAGCGGCACGTCGGTGGCGTCGCGGCCGCGGGCGATGACGATACGGCCGATTCTTGGCGTGTTGTGGCGAGGATCGAACGTGTACCATTTGCCGTCGAGGAACACTTCCAGCCACGCCGAGAAGTCCATCGGCGCCGGATCGGCTGGCACGCCGATGTCACCGAGATAGCCGTTCACGTAGCGTGCCGGAATATTCATGCAGCGGCAAAGCGTGATCGCCAGATGGGCGAAGTCGCGACAGACCCCGACGCGCTCCTCATGCGCCTGCGCCGCGGTGCGGGTCGAGCGCGCATAGCCATAGCCGAACGACAGCCGGTTGTGGACATAATCGACGATCGCCTGCACGCGCGCCCAGCCGGACGGGATGTCGCCGAAGAGCTCCCAGGCCAGGCTGCTCAGATGATCCGTCTCACAATAGCGGCTGCCCAGGAGATAACCGAGAACTTCGTCGGGCAGGTCTGCCACCGGCACTTCCCTGGCCAGCGTGTTGACCTCGTCCGTCTCGCCGCTGTCCTCGACGACCGCGTCATACAGGATGCGAAAACCACCGGCGGGTGCTGTGAAGCGCCGGCAGGCATTGCCATGCAGATCGTGGTACAGTCTTGTCGGCACCGCGGGCGAGGTCAACACCCGCGTCTGCCGCTTGATGTCGGCCTGCCTGTCCCGATGGATCTCGAGCACTGAAATCACCGGCGTCGCGGCTACGCATTCGATGGCGATTTCGTAGCCGAGCCGGATCAGCATCGTTGGTCCCCCCTTCGATCGTTGTTGTGAGAAGCAGTCCTTCCCAAACGCGCGGAGGATACCGTGGTTCCCTGGGCCGATCGAAAAGCCCACCCCGTGTCTTCCCCTGCCGCGGTCGAGACGTTAGGTTCGGCAACCCCACCAGCGCTCCCCGAACTCAAGGAAA
The DNA here is from genome assembly GCF_040324155.1 of Mesorhizobium sp. M0011. Taxonomy (NCBI): domain Bacteria; kingdom Pseudomonadati; phylum Pseudomonadota; class Alphaproteobacteria; order Hyphomicrobiales; family Phyllobacteriaceae; genus Mesorhizobium; species Mesorhizobium sp. M0011. Next base: position 8,057 of record NZ_JAMYVQ010000038.1, read on the forward strand.
ATCATGTATTCAGGCAGAAAATTCGCGGCCTTCCTCTTCGACATGGACGGCACGCTCATCAATTCCATCGCCTCGGCGGAACGGGTGTGGAGCGATTGGGCACGTCGCCAAGGCCTCGACGTCGCCGCCTTCCTGCCGACGATCCATGGCGTGCGCGCGATCGAGACCATCACCGGCCTGGCACTGCCGGGCGTCGACCCGGCATACGAGGCTGATCTGCTGCTGAAGGCCGAGGCGGCCGATCTCGATGGCATTCTCCAGATCGCCGGCGCCGTGGCATTTCTCAATTCGCTGCCGCCCGAACGCTGGGCAATCGTCACCTCCGCCCCGCGCGAGCTGGCGCTGTTGCGCATGAAGGCCGCCGGCATCCCCGTCCCGGGCGTCATCGTCGCGGCGGAAGATGTCTCCCGCGGCAAGCCGGCGCCCGATTGCTTCCGGCTTGGCGCGGAACGGCTCGGCTTCGACGCGCGCGATTGCCTCGTCTTCGAGGATGCTCCAGCTGGCATCGCGGCAGCCGAAGCGGCGGGCGCGGCGGTCATGGTCATCAGCGCCACGCACAAGCACCCCTTGCCAACGCAACATGCCGCGATCGCAGGCTACGACATGGTCGGCATCACGGTCGACGAGCGTGGCTGGATCGCGCTCGAGCCGCAGCGCAACGCTGCGTAGGGAGGCATCTAGAAGTCGCTGGTCAGGCCCTTTACTTCCCAGTCGCCGTAGCGCCCTGGCTCCTTGCCGCCGCGGCCGCCGATCTCCTTCGGCAGCGCGGCCTCCTTTTCGCGGTAGTGTTCCCGCCGCGCTGCGGCCTCGGCCAACGCACGGCGTGCGGCCGGCGCTAGCTCTCTTTGCGATGCCGCTTCGGCAGGAGCGGAGCCTGTTTTACTGATTTCGTCGGTCATGCGATAATCTCGGCAGATTGAGTTCAGTCAGCAGATTGAGTCCAGTCAATTGAAACAGGAACTGGCGTTTCCCATCATATAGCCATGAACCCACGACGATCGACCCCTTTTCGCTATCCCCCGGACAGGAGCAGACGATGAACACCATCCGCACCGCCATGCTTCTTGCCGCGATGACCGCGCTGTTCATGGGCGTCGGCTTTTTGATCGGCGGAACCGGCGGCATGATGATCGCGCTGCTGATCGCCGCCGGCACCAACCTGTTCAGCTACTGGAATGCCGACAAGATGGTGCTGTCGATGAACCGTGCCGTCGAGGTCGACGAAAGGAACGCGCCCGAATATTACGCCATCGTCCAGGCAATGGCCAAACAGGCCGGCCTGCCGATGCCGAAGACCTATCTGATCGACAACCCGCAGCCGAACGCCTTTGCCACCGGCCGCAATCCGCAGAATGCGGCGGTGGCTGCCTCCACCGGCCTGTTGCAGGCGCTGACGCCTGAAGAGGTCGCGGCGGTCATGGCGCACGAGCTCGCCCATGTGCAGCATCGCGACACGCTCACCATGACGATCGTCGCCACCTTTGCCGGCGCCATTTCAATGCTCGGCAATTTTGCCTTCTTTTTCAGCGGCAACCGCGACAACAACCCGTTCGGCTTTGTCGGCGTGCTGGTTGCGATGATCGTGGCTCCGTTTGCAGCGATGGTCGTGCAGATGGCGGTCAGCCGGACCCGCGAATACGAGGCCGACCGGCGTGGCGCCGAAATCTGTGGACACCCGCTCTGGCTGGCATCGGCGCTTGACAAGATCGCCCGCGGCGCCGAACGCATCCGCAACCCCGATGCCGAGCGAAATCCCGCGACCGCGCATCTCTTCATCATCAATCCTCTTCACGGCGAGCGCATGGACAGCCTGTTCTCCACCCACCCCGCCACTGAGAACCGCATCGCAGCCTTGCAAGCGATGGCGCGCGACATGGCCGGCAGCGAAACCCGGGCTGCACCGCGCCAGGCCCCAACGTCACGCCAGGCGGACGAACCGCGGCCATCCGGCCCATGGGATCAGGCAGCGCGGCCCGAGCAGCCGGCAGAGCCCGCCAAGCCCAAATCCAACCCATGGGGTCGCAATCCGACCGGGCCCAAGGGCCGGTGGTCGTGAGCGTGGCGGACAGAGGGCCTCGACGCACGGTTTCAGGCGATCAGGAACACAGGGACGGCGGCGACTTCGTTGCCGGCCTCGCCGCCCGCAAGGCGGCGGCGCGCCTGCTTGCCGCCGTCATCGACGCCAGGACGCCGCTTGACGGGCTGACCGATCACGAGAATGGCCACCCGCAATACAAGGCGCTCGACTTGCGCGATCGCGGCCTGGTCCGCGCCATCCTGGTCACCGCGCTGCGCTATCGCATGACCATATCAGGGCTGCTGGCGAGGCGCCTGGAAAAACCGCTGCCGCCCAATGCCACCGCTTTGTCGCACATATTGCATGTGGCCGCAGCACAGATCCTGTTCCTCGATATTCCCGACAGCGCCGCCGTCGACATTGCGGTGACCCATGCCAAGTCCGATCCGCGCACGGTGCGCTTCTCCGGCCTCGTCAATGGCGTGCTGCGCACACTGGCACGGGCCAAGGAAACGGAACTGCCTGCCGCCCTTGCCGCCACCGACGAGGCGCCCAAATGGTTTTCCGACAGGCTGAAGACCACCTACGGCAACGAGAAGGCCAGACAGATCCTCGAAGCGCATCGCGTTGAGGCGCCGGTCGACTTCTCGGTCAAGGCCGATCCCGGACTCTGGGCCGAAAAACTCGGCGGCATCGTCCTGCAGACAGGCACGGTGCGTGTCGAGAATCTTGTCGGTCCTGTCACTGAATTGCCTGGCTTTGCCGAGGGCGCCTGGTGGGTCCAGGACGCCGCGGCCAGCCTGCCCGCCCGGCTGTTCGGCGATGTCACGGGATTGCGGGTTGCCGATCTCTGCGCCGCGCCCGGCGGCAAGACCGCGCAGCTGATCGTTGCCGGCGCGAAGGTCACCGCCGTCGACACGTCAAAAAACCGGCTCGTGCGGCTGACGCAGAATCTCGACCGTCTCGGCCTGTCGGCCGAAATCGTCCAGGCCGACCTGCTCAAATATGAGCCGGAAGAACTCTTCGACGCGATCCTCCTCGACGCGCCCTGCTCGTCGACCGGCACGGTGCGGCGGCATCCCGACGTGCCATGGACCAAGACTTCGGCCGATGTCGAAAAACTGGCCGACCTGCAACGCAGGCTGCTCGCCCGCGCCGTCACCCTGGTGAAGCCCGGCGGCACGATCGTCTTTTCCAACTGTTCGCTCGACCCGCTCGAGGGCGAGGATCTCTATCGCGCCTTTCTGGCCGGCACGCCTGAAGTCGCCAACGATCCGCTGCGGCAAGGCGAGATCGCCGGCATCGATCCGTTCCTGACGACGCAGCAAGGCACGCTGCGCACCACGCCCGCCGACCTGGAGCTCGGCGCGCCGGAACGCTCCGGCCTCGATGGTTTCTTCGCCGCTCGCATGCGGCGAGCCGGCTAGGAATTGAACTGCCCGGATTTACTGACTTTTTTGGGTAGGATCGGGGGCAAAACCAGGTGAACCGGCGTGGGCTCGTGGAATTCGCCTTCGCACGAATCGTGCAATCATGTAGACTCGGCGCCGGGGTAGAGGACGATCAGGAGGGGTTTTGGCACTTGCTGCCAGCAGCACGACGCGTCTGTGGACGCTTGTCGCGAAGGAGTTCTGGCGCAAAACGCGCCGGCGCCTGCGCGCCGGGCCTGTCTATCGCTGGCGATATTCCGGCCGCACGCCGGAACGTGTGCTGATCGCACCGCCGGACCTGCGCCTCGCCGACCCGCAGATCGCACTCGAGATCTATTACGGCCGCTATCCCCTGTCGGGGCACGTGGTCGAGACCGGCGGCAAGTCGCCTTTCCAGATCCACGTGCCCAATCACGGCTGGCAGAAGACGCTGCACGGCTTTCGCTGGCTGCGCCATATGCGCGCCGCCGGCACCGAGCTTGCCGCCGCCAATGCCCGCGCCCTGGTCTCCGACTGGATCACCATGCATGGCAGCCATATCTCCGGCATCGCCTGGGAGCCGGGCACGACGGCCAAGCGCATCATCGCCTGGTTGCAGCACTCCTCGGTCGTATTGCAGGGCGCCGAGTTCCCTTTCTACCGCGCCTTCCTGAAATCGGTTGCCATCCAGATCCGCTACCTCAGGTCGATGGCGCGCGAAATGCCCGACGGCAAGGACAGGCTGCGGGCCCGCATCGCGCTCGCCTTCGCTGCCTTGTCCCTGCCGGCACCGGCATCGGCCCTGCGGGGCGCGACCCGCAATCTTGCCGAGGAACTCGACCGCCAGATCCTCGCCGATGGCGGGCACATTTCGCGCAATCCGATGGTCGTCCTGGAAATCCTCGCCGACCTTCTGCCGCTGCGCCAGACTTATGCCAACCAGGCGGAAACGCCGCCGCAGGCGCTGATCGGCGCCATCGACCGCATGCTGCCGGCGCTGCGCTTCTTTCGCCATCAGGATGGCAGCCTCGCCCGCTTCAACGGCATGGGTGCCACCATCCACGACCGCATCGCCACCATTCTGCGCCACGACGACACCGCTGGCGCGCCGCTGCTGCATGCGCCGCATTCCGGCTATGAGCGCCTGTCGATGGGCGGCACCACGGTCATCGCCGACACCGGCCCGCCGCCGCCGATCGATGTGTCCAACGCCGCACACGCCAGCTGCCTCGCCTTCGAACTGTCGTCCGGCCGCCAGCACTACATCGTCAATGCCGGCATTGACACCTATGGCGCGGCTGAATTCCGGCCGCTGGCGCGCGCCACCGCCGCGCACTCGACCGCCACCATCAACGACACCTCGTCGGCGCGCTTCAGCCATTCGTTGCGCGTCAACGACCTGCTCGGTTCGCCGCTGATCGGCGGCCCGCAGCATGTGCAGTGCAAGCGCACCGACCAGAAGGGCGTTCAGGGCTTCATCGCCCGCCATGACGGCTATGTCCCGCGCTTCGGCTTCCTGCATGAGCGCGAGCTGAAACTGTCGTCGAACGGCAATGTGCTGGCTGGCCGCGACCGCTTCCAGCGCCCCGGCAATACGGCGATCCGCAACAATGGGCGCGACTTCGTCACCGTCCGCTTCCACGTTCATCCCGACGTCAACCTTTTGCAGGACGAGCATGACCGCCTGGTGCTGGCCGCCGATCAGGCCGACACCTGGGTGTTCACAGCAGCCGAAGTGGTGCCGGAGGTCGAGGAATCGATCTATTTCGCCGGCCTTGGCGGCCCGCGCCGCAGCCGCCAGATCGTGCTTGCCTTCAAGGCTTCGGAAATCGCCGAAGTCCACTGGCAGCTGACCCGCACCAGCATCGCCGGCTACCCGGAAAACAACTGATCCTCCTGACAGGGCTTCAAACTCAGGTTAACAAAAGGCCTGACGACAACCAGCTCGGGGCATCGGCAGCTTTTGTGCCGGCAGCTTTCCCACGATAGGAATTTTTTCTTGACTCCGTGCCCTCAGCTATGGTACATTTTTGCCTATGGTGCCGGTTTGCGCCAGTGGCCCGCCGCATAGGCGGGTTTTTTCGTTGGTGCTCCGTCAGCCAACGCGCCTGCGAAGTCTCCGAAGAAACCCGTTAACACGGATTCGTTGCCTTGCCCCACCTGACCGCCGGTTTGATTTCCGGGCGGCATGTGCTACGGGCGCGGGCATCCACCACACCAGTCGTGAAAGGCCGCCAGCCCATGGCCGTCGCCGCCAAGAACATTCCCGCACCAGACCTTGTTCCCGTGCGTCGCGCCCTGCTCTCCGTTTTCGACAAGACGGGCCTCATCGATTTCGCCAAAGCGCTGGCAGCGGCCGGTGTCGAACTGGTCTCGACCGGCGGCACGGCAAAGGCGATCACCGAGGCGGGCCTAGCGGTGCGCGACGTCTCCGAGCTCACCGGTTTCCCCGAGATCATGGACGGCCGCGTCAAGACCTTGCATCCCGGCGTGCATGGCGCGCTGCTTGGCGTGCGCGACGATCCGGAACATTCCGCGGCAATGCGCAAATACGGCATCGAGCCGATCGATCTCGTCGTCTCCAATCTCTATCCGTTCGAGGAGGTCCGCCGCTCCGGCGCCGACTACGCTTCGATCGTCGAAAACATCGACATTGGCGGACCGGCGATGATCCGCGCCTCGGCCAAGAACCACGCCTATGTCGCCATCGTCACCGATCCCGGCGATTACGCTTCGGTGCTGAATGCGCTGGAGATGAACATCGGCTCGCTGTCGCTGGATTTCCGCAAGAAGCTGGCGGCCAAGGCCTTTGCCCGCACCGCCAGCTATGACGCGGCGATCTCCGGCTGGTTCGCCGAGGCGCTCGAGATCGAACATCCGACATGGCGCGCCTTTGGCGGCAGGCTGGTCGAGGTGGTGCGCTATGGCGAGAACCCGCATCAGAGCGCCGGCTTCTACGTCAACGGCGACAAGCGCCCGGGCGTCGCCACGGCGCGCCAGCTGCAGGGCAAGCAGCTATCCTACAACAACATCAACGACACCGACGCCGCTTTCGAATTGGTCGGCGAGTTCGACCCCGACCTTTCCGCCGCCGTCGCCATCATCAAGCACGCCAATCCGTGCGGCGTTGCCGAAGGCGCCTCGCTGAAAGCCGCCTACGCCAAGGCGCTGGCCTGCGACCCGGTCTCGGCCTTCGGCGGCATCATCGCCGTCAACCGCACCCTCGACGCCGAGGCGGCGGAAGAGATCGTAAAAACCTTCACCGAGGTGATTATCGCGCCCGGCGCCACCGATGAGGCAGCGGCCATCGTGGCGGGGAAGAAGAATTTGCGCCTGCTGGTCACCGGTGGGCTGCCGGACCCGCGCACGCCGGGCACGACGGTCAAATCCGTCGCCGGCGGCATGCTCGTCCAGGGCCGGGACAACGCTGTGGTCGGCGACCTCGAGCTGAAAGTGGTGACCAAGCGCTCCCCGACCCCGGCCGAAATGACCGATCTCAAATTCGCCTTCCGCATCGCCAAGCACGTCAAGTCCAACGCCATCGTCTACGTCAGGGACGGCGCCACGGTCGGTATCGGCGCCGGCCAGATGAGCCGGGTCGATTCCTCACGCATCGCCGCCCGCAAGGCACTCGACGCCGCCGAGGCCGCCGGCCTCGCCGAACCGCTGACCAAGGGCTCGGTGGTCGCCTCCGACGCCTTCTTCCCCTTCGCCGATGGCTTACTGTCGGCAATCGCCGCCGGCGCCACCGCCGTCATCCAGCCGGGTGGCTCGATGAACGACAGGGACGTCATCGCCGCTGCCGACGAGCACGGCATCGCCATGGTGTTTACGGGCGTCAGGCATTTCCGCCATTAGCTGCTTTTACCCTCCCCCTTTGTGGGGGTGAGAAGCGGTTCGCGCAGCGAACGAAAAGCCAATTGCTTGGCTTTTCGAGCTTCGAACGCCCTAAGCCTGCGAAGGGCTCGGGGCTGAATTCTGAATGACCAGTCGCCGGGCCGGGTCCCCGCTGCTTCGCAGCGTCCCGGCGTTCACCGGCCTTTCATCGTGCCACTGGCACGATGAATTCGCTTCGCGAACCGGCTGCTCACCCCCACAAGGGGGAGGGTAAAGTCAATCCACCGGCCGGTCCGCCGGATAGGGCGTCTTGACCAGGATCGCCATGCCGATGCCCAGGAACAGCACGATCACCGCCATGCCGAGCCGCGCCGAGCCGCTGGCCAGGGTGACCGACGCGACCATGAACGGCGCCAGGAAACTGGTCGCCCGCCCGGCCAGCGCATAAATGCCGAAATAGCGGCCGGATTCTGCCGCCGTGACGCTGCGCGCCATGTAGGACCGCGACGACGCCTGCACCGGCCCGAAAGCCACACCGATCAACAGGCCGAAGAAGATGTAGGCCTTTTCCGCTGCCGTGCCGAACAGGCCGCCGCTGTCCGGTCCAGGCATCATCCAGAGGCCGAACAAAGTATAGCCCGGCCCGGTCGAGACGATGCCGATCGTGGCGATGCTGAGCAGGACCAGCGAGATCATGACGATGGTTTTTGAGCCAAGCGCCGTGTCGAGACGGGCTGCAACCAGACAGCCGAAGATGGCGACGACATTGAGAATGATGCCGAAAATACCAATTTCGGTGATCGACCAGTGGAACATCGCAGCGGCGAAAGTGCCACCCAACGCCAGCAGCGCGTTGACGCCGTCCTGATAGATCATGCGGGCGACCAGAAAGCGGAAGATACCGCTGCGCTTACGCACCTCGCCCAATGTCACTTTCAGCTCCGCCAACCCCTCTCGGACAGCCGGACCGATCGGCAGGCCCTTGATGGCGTCGGGGGTGAAAAAGAACATCGGCAGGATGAATAGGAAGTACCAGCCGGCTGACAAAGGCCCGGTTGCGCGCGCGTCCTCGCCGAGCTTCGGGTCGAGCCCGAACAGCGGGTCGATGCCGATGATCGTCTTGCCGGTCTCCGGCGAACCGGCCAGGCAAGCGACGACAAAGATCAGCGCGATCATGCCGCCGAGATAGCCAAGCCCCCAGGCCATGTTGGAGATCCTGCCGATCTCGCTCTTCGGCACCAGGCGCGGCATCATCGAATCGTTGAACACGGTCGAAAACTCCGCCGCCACCGACGCCAGCGAAAAGAACAGCACGACCAGGAAAAGGTTCGAACCGGGGGCCGCGAACCAAAGCATGCAAAGGCAGGTGACCTTGACCGCGGCAAAGAATGCGATCCAAGGCTTGCGCGGTCCGGTCTGGTCGGCGATCGAGCCGAGGATGGGCGACAGCACGGCGATGACAAGACCTGCCGCGGCGATGCCATAGCCCCAGGCCGCCTGCCCGGTTTCCGGGTCGCTCGCCATCCGCGACACGAAATAAGGCCCGAAGATGAAGGTGGTGACGACGGTGAAGAACGGCTGCGCCGCCCAGTCGAACAACATCCATCCCCAGATGCCGCGCCCGGACGCACGCTGCACTGTCTCTACCGTCATGATGATCCCCCCGGCACCGGTTCCGTGTCGGGCGCCATGTCTGCATGTTTCATGCGCTCATGCAATGAACGAAGCTTGGCGCCGTCCCTTGCCCCTGCCGGGGGTTCATTGTTCGAAAACCCAGCAATTGGCTTTCGTCCGCGGCGCGGGCCAAGCCCTTATTTTTTCTCGTGGGGGAAGTCGGCCCGAAGGTCCGGCACCGTCCTCCACCCCCTGCTTCGCAGCGATTGCCGCCGGCGCGAATTTCTTGATTATTAAGTTGACTCTTTTTGTCCGGTTTGACTAATTGCGCTCGCGCAGGGCCGGAAAGTCACCGGTCGAACGGCTCGATATTGGTCTGACAGGGAATAAGAGATGACGATTGGTCGACAGGCGTTGTTGCGCACTCAGGCAAGGCGATTGATTGCGAGCAGTGCCTTGATAGCGGCATCTTTTGGAGCGATGGGAGCCGGCCGGGCCCAGGACGTTTCGCCGGACGATGCAACTCAACTGGAAACGATCGTCGTCACCGGCAAGTCGGACCGCGTTGTCGGGCCCGATCAAACGATCGTCGCCGAGGATACGGCGACCGGCACGAAGACCGATACGCCCATCGTCGACGTCCCCGCCTCGGTTTCAGTTGTAACCCAGAAGGAGCTGGAGGCACGCCATGTCGAAAGCCTCCAGCAGGCCGTGGCCTACACATCCAGCGTCCTCACCGACGAGTTCGGCAATGATGACCGATACGACTATATTCGTATCCGCGGTTTCGACCAGACATCGCTCGGTACTTATCGCGATGGTCTCACGGCGCGCATCCCCGCTTGGTTCACGGCCAGCCGTCTCGAGCCTTACGGACTTCAGCGCGTGGAGGTCCTGAAGGGATCGACATCGACGCTTTTTGGTCTCAACGGCCCTGGCGGACTGGTCAATGCCATCACCAAGCGGCCGCTGGACCAGAAGCAGGGGGAGATTTACACGTCCCATGGCGACGGTACCAAGGAGGTTGGCGTTGATTTTGGCGGACCGATCGACCCCGATGGCGTGTGGACCTATCGGCTCACCGGGCTGGCCAAGGATGGCGATCAAGGATGGGATTGTTCCAACGACGATCGGCTTTACATCGCGCCCGCGTTGACCATCAAGCCCGAGGAAGGAACGTCGCTCACCATCCTGACTGACTATTACAAGCGAGATGGGACAGGCGCACGCGGCACCCCGGCTGGCGGCAATATCGACATCGGCACATTCCTGGGCGAGCCGGATTTCAACCGCTTCAACACGGAGCAGGTCGATATCGGCTACCAGTTCGAGCACGAGTTCAACGAGAACCTCACCCTCCGCTCCAATGCCCGCTACACGCATTTGAGCCTCGACTACGCCGAGGTCTACGGCGCGTCGCTTGACCCCACGGCCGACCGCACGGCATTTTCCGTCGATGGCGTGTCCAACCGCTATGCCTTCGACAATCAGTTGCAATACGATACGGGCTGGAACGGGATCGACAGCAAGACGCTTGTCGGCGTCGACTACGCCAACGACAACACCCGCGAAAACATCCTCTTCGGCACCGCCGGCCCCATCGACATCAACAATCCGACCTATTGCGGTCTGTCCTGCATCAATCTCGGCCCCTACGTGAACTGGCGGGTCAAGCAACAGGCGGTCGGTGTCTATGCCCAGGAGCAATTGACGTTTGACGACCGCTGGATCGTCACCCTGGGCGGGCGCTGGGACCGCGTGCATACGACGGCGGACTATCTCGACTCGGGAACGCAGGACGATGACACGGCATCCGCCTTCACCAAGCGCGCCGGCCTGACCTACAAATTCACCCCGAACCTCGCGGTCTACGCCAACTATTCGGAAAGCTTCCAGCCGCTCGTGGCGCCAAGTGCCAACGGATATGCGGTCTCGGGTTCGCTGAAGCCTCAAGAGGGCAAGCAGTATGAGGCAGGCATCAAGTACAAGCCCGACGGCTTCGACGGCCTGTTCACGGCCGCGGTCTTCGACCTTACCCAAACCAATGTTCCGACCTATGTCACGCCTGTTGTCCAGCAGCAGATCGGCAAGGTCGGCGTCCGCGGCATCGAACTCGAGGGCAAGGCCGCCATTGCGGAAAACCTGAACCTGACACTTGCCTATTCCTACTGGGATGCCGAGATCCTGGAAGACGGTATTGGCGGAAATGCCGGCAATCGGCCGCAACGTGTCCCTCGCCACCTGGCTTCGGCCTGGGTTGATTATACGCTTCCCGAGGAAGGACGGCGTGGCGACCTGACCATCGGCGGAGGCGTGCGCTATATCGGGCAAACTTACGGGGATGACGCGAACACGACTTCGATTGGCGGCTACGCACTGGTGGATGCGGCGATCAGCTACAAGATGACCAAGGACGTGACATTGGCCCTGAACGCAACGAACCTGTTCGACCGGAAGTATTTGACAACCAGCTATTACGGAACCGAATTCTACGGCGACCGGCTGAAAATCGTCGGCACGCTCAAACATTCCTGGTGAGCTTTTTGAACGCTAGTTTCGAAGCGGATGGCATTCGAAAAGAGCCACACGCATCCGGTGATGCGTGTGGTGATCGTCGACGGTTCACATCCCCGTCAGATCGCTCATCAGCCCCGACGCCACCGACAGCCGCGACACGGTGATGTCGCCGCCCTCGGTCAGTGCCTGCAGCCGCTCGCGGATGCGCGCCACCCGCTCGCCGCCGGCGTCCAGCCAGGCAACCACCGGATCGGCCGTCTTGGCGTGGCCGGTGAGTGCCGCCACCGCGATGCCGCGCCGTGCCGCGCCGATCGTGTCGGTGGCGCGCGACAGCGCCAGTTGATCATAGTAGTCCGAAGGCGTGATCGAGCGTGCGGCGTCCTCGACACGCGGGATGCGGAAGGCATCGCTGACGGCGAAGAACGCCTTGGCCGCGGCGACGATATCGGCGCCGGCGGTGCGCGCCGTCAGCGCGATGTCGGGGATAAGTTCCGCCACCTCGCTGAGCGCCAGTTGCCCGGCCAGCCCTTCCGGCGCGCCGCTCTTGAACAGCCCGTGCCGCTTCTCCTCGATGCGCTCGCGCGAGAAAGCCGGCAGCAGCGAAACGAGCTTGGGTTCCAGCGCCTTGCGTGCTTCCTGCAGCTCGGCGATGCGCTGGCCGAGGGGTGCCGTGCCGGCATCGTTCTTGAGATACCAGCCGCTGGTCACATAGATCAGCCGGCTGACCATCTGATAGAGATCAAGCTGCACCTGGCCGTCGATCTGGTTGTCGAGCGCATCGATCTCGCGATAGAGCGCCGGCAGCGCAAAACCGTCGCGCACCATCGCGAAGGTCCGCACCACGTCGGCGGCGGTGCGCCCCGTGGCTTCCTGCAGCCGGTTGACGAAGGACGGGCCGCCGCGATTGACCAGATCGTTGGCGACGACGCGCGTGATGATCTCGCGGCGCAGCCGGTGGCCATGGATCTCAGTGGCGTATTTCTTCGCCATCCGGTCCGGGAAGTAGCCCATCAGGTCGCGATCGAAATGCGCGTCATCAGGCACGTCGCTGGCGACGATGTCGGAAAACAGCACGATCTTGGCATAGGCGAGCAGCACGCCAAGTTCGGCCCTGGTCAGCGGTTCGCCACGCGCCTCGCGCTCGGCAAGCGATGCCGGCGACGGCAGCGTCTCCACAGTGCGGTCAAGCAGGCCGCGCGCCTCCAGCGCCGTCATGAAACGGCTCTGATGCGCGATATCGGCGAGGCCGCGCTTGCGGGCGATCGAAAGCGCCAGCGTCTGCTGGTAGTTGTTGGACAGCACCAGCGAGCCGACCTCGTCGGTCATCTCGGCCAGCAGCTTGTTGCGGGCCGGGCGCGTCAACGACCCCTTGCGCATGGCGGACGCCAGCGCGATCTTGATGTTGACCTCGACGTCGGAACAGTTGACGCCCCCCGAATTGTCGATGGCGTCGGAATTGCAGCGGCCGCCATTTAGGCCGAACTCGATGCGCGCCCGCTGCGTGACGCCGAGATTGGCGCCCTCGCCGATCACCTTGGCGCGCACGTCGAGCGCGGTGATGCGAATGGCATCGTTGGCGCGATCGCCGACTTCGGCATTGGTTTCGGTCGATGCCCGCAAATAGGTGCCGATGCCGCCGAACCACAGGAGATCGACCGGCGCCTTGAGGATGGCGGTCATGATCTCGACCGGCGTGGCGGTGGTCTTGGCCAGGCCGATCGCCGCCGCCGCCGCTGCCGGCAAGGTGATCGATTTCTGGTTGCGCGAGACGATGATGCCGCCTTCCGACAGTTTCGTCTTGTCGTAGTCCTGCCAGCTCGAACGCGGCAGCGCGAACATGCGCTCGCGCTCGGCCATCGAGGCTGCCATATCGGGATCAGGGTCGATGAAGATGTCGCGATGGTCGAAGGTGGCGATCAGCCGGGTTTTCGGCGACAAAAGCATGCCGTTGCCGAACACGTCGCCCGACATGTCGCCGACCCCGACGACGGTGAAGGACGAGGTCTGGATATCGCGGTTGATCTCGCGGAAATGCCGCTTGACCGCTTCCCAGGCGCCCTTGGCGGTGATGCCCATCTTCTTGTGGTCGTAGCCGGCCGAGCCGCCGCTGGCGAAGGCGTCGTCGAGCCAGAAGCCGTGCTTCTCCGAGATCGCGTTGGCGGTGTCGGAGAAAGTCGCCGTACCCTTGTCGGCGGCAACGACGAAATACGGATCGTCCTGGTCGCGGCGCACGACGCCGGCTGGCGGGATGACACCGTCGAGGCCGATATTGTCGGTGATCGAGAGCAGGCTGGAGACGAAGTTCTTGTAGGCCGAGGTGCCGGCCTCGAAGATCGCGTCACGGCCGGCGCTCATCGGCAGCTTCTTGGGATAGAAGCCGCCCTTGGCGCCGACCGGCACGATGACGGCATTCTTGACCTGCTGTGCCTTGACCAGGCCAAGCACCTCGGTGCGATAGTCCTGGGCGCGGTCCGACCAGCGCAGACCGCCGCGCGCCACCGGACCGAAGCGCAGATGCAGGCCTTCGACCTCGGAACCGTAGACGAAGATCTCCCGCCACGGTCGCGGCGCCGGCAAGCCCTCGACCGCGTGCGAATCGACCTTGATCGCCAGCGACTGGCCCTTTTCTTTCGTATCGGCAACGAAATGATTGGTGCGCAGCGAGGCTTCGATCAGATTGAGGTAGCGCCGGATGATGGTGTCGTCGTCGATGTTGGGAACGTCTTCCAGCGCATCCTTGATCTTGGCCTTGAGATGCTTTGCCGCCACCATGCCTTCGGCCTCGGCTGTCGGGCCAAGCCGGGCGATGAACAGCGCATGCAGGCCACGCGCGATGTCGGGATAGCGGTTGAGCGCGGCGGCGATAAAATCCTGGCTTTGCGGAATGCCCACCTGCTGCAGATAGCGGCCATAGGCGCGCAGGATGGTGATCTCGCCAGACCACAGGCCGGCGGTCTGGGCGAGGCCGTTATAGCCGTCATTGTCGACGTCGCCGCGCCAGACGGAGAGGAATGCGTCCTCGAACAGCGCGCCGCCATCGGTCAGGTCGATCGGCTTGCCGTAGCTGTTCTCCAGTTCCATGTCATGAATGAAGACTAAGCCGGACTGGTCATCGCCAACCTCGAAAGTGCGCTCGCTGATGACGCGGAAGCCGATGTTTTCCAGCACCGGCACCCGGCGCGACAGCGCCACCGGGCTGCCATGGTGATAGATCTTCAGCGCCGCTTGGTGCGGCTTCTGATCGGCGTGGCGATAATAGTCGATGGCGATCGGATTGCCGGCGCTGATCCTGACGATACGCCCGGCGTCGGCCAGCGCCACCGCCGCGCTGAACGAATCGCGGTAGCTTTCAGGCAGCCGCGCGGCGATCGCCTTCAAAGCCTGGTCGCCGCCACTGGCCTCGGCCGCATCGGAAAGGGCGTCCTCCCAGGTACGCACGATGTCGCGGATCGCCGCCTCTATCGTCGCTTGCTCGACCTTCGGCGTCTTGCCGCCGGAGCGGCCGATGATGAAGTGCACGCGCGCCAGCCCGCCCTCGGGGAAGGCCGGGTAATAGGCCGACAGCCGGCCTTCGAATACGGTCTTCAGATACGAGCCGATCTTCTCGCGCACGACGCTGTCGTAACGGTCGCGCGGCACGAAGACGAGGATCGAGACGAAACGGTCGAACTGGTCGGCACGCACCAACGCGCGCACGCGCGGCCGCTCGACCAGGCCGAGAATGGCGGCGGCGTGCTTCCTCAGGATCGGCACCGGCACCTGAAACAGTTCGTCGCGCGGATAGCTTTCCAGCACGTTGATCAGCGCCTTGCCGGAGTGATCGTGCCGGTCGAAGCCGGACTTGGCGATGATGGTTTCGGCCTTGGACCTCAGATACGGGATCTTCATCACCGAGCGCGTGTAGGCGGTCGAGGTGAAAAGGCCGACGATACGCAATTCGCCCGCAAGCGTGCCCTTGGCGGTGTAGGTCTTGACGCCGATGTAGTCGAGATAGATGCGACGATGCACGGAAGACTTGGCATTGGCCTTGGTGACAATCAGCGGCTCCGGCCCATGCAGGAAGGCGCGGATTTCGGGCGTCGTCGTCACCGCTTCGGTGCCGCGCCTCAGCACCAGCACGTCGGGATCGGACAGGATGCCGAGACCGGGCTTGTCGGCACGCTCCAGTGTGCCGCTTTCCTCGCCGCCGGTGTATTTGAATTCGCGCATGCCGAGGAAGGTGAAATTGTCGTCGCGCAGCCACTCGAGGAAGGCGATCGCCTCGGCAACGCTCTTCTTGTCAAGCGGTACCGCCGAATAGCGGAATTCCGAGATGGCCTGATCGAGGCGGGCCAGCATCGGCTTCCAGTCGTGCACGGCGGCGTGAACCTGGCCGAGCATCTTGCGCAGCCGCTCGGTCAATCCGCTCGCCTGCTCCACGGTCAGCCGCGGGATATGAACATGGATAACGCTCAGCCTGTCGTGACTGCCGTCGTCCTTGGCGAAATTGCCGTCGCCGAGGATTTCGGCGACACCACCTTTGCCGTGTCGCACCACGATGACCGGATGAGTGACCAGTGTTGGTTCGCCCGCGGTCTCGGTGATCTCGCCGAGGATGGAATCGAACAGGAACGGCATGTTGTCGTTGACGACCGTGATGACCGTCATCGGGCGGCCGTCTCGCACAACGCCGGAATCGGCATCGACGGCGACGACGCATTCGCCTTTTTTGTGAACGGCGACCGCTCGGCCGGCGAGATCGGCGGCGCGTTCGAGGTCGGCTACCTCATAGGTGGCGATGTCTTCAGCCGGCGCGCGGGCGAGCAGATAGTCGGCAAGCCTGGCTGGCCTTTCCTCCGCTTTTGTCGCTGCCGTGGCTTTTTTCTTTGGCTTGCTCGCGGATTTCACGCTGGCCATGACGCACTTCCCTCCCGTCAATGCTTTTACGACTATGGTAGCAGATGACCGCTGTTTGGCGACAAAGGTTTGACGGCTTGCAAAGAAATATCGGAATTCGGCAACAAGACATCGCCCAACGAGGAGAAATGACCCATGACCGGCAAAATCACCGCGCTTGACCTTGGCCAGGGGGAGCTGAGCGAGGCGACAAAAGCCTATTTCGCCAAATGCGAGGAGAAGCTCGGCCTGGTTCCCAACGTACTGCGCGCCTACGCCTTCGACGACAAGAAGCTGCGCGCCTTCACCGACATGTACAACGATCTGATGCTGGGTGATTCCGGCCTCTCGAAGCTGGAGCGCGAAATGATCGCGGTTGCCGTCTCCTCGATCAACCATTGCTATTATTGCCTGACCGCACATGGCGCGGCCGTACGCCAGCTCTCCGGCGACCCGGCGCTCGGCGAAATGATGGTGATGAATTTCCGCGCCGCCGATCTTTCGCCCAAGCAGACCGCAATGCTCGAATTCGCCGTCAAGCTGACGCAAGAGCCGGCTGATATCGTCGAGGCCGATCGGGCCGCACTGCGCAAGGCCGGCTTCACTGACCGCGACATCTGGGACATCGCCTCGACCGCAGCCTTCTTCAACATGTCAAACCGGGTGGCCGCGGCAATCGACATGCGGCCGAACGACGAATACCACGCCATGGCGCGGTGAGGCTGGCGGCTGGGATCAGGCCGGGTGTTATATTAGCAACTTCGCATTCTCGTTGCTTGTTTGCCAGTTTGGTCCGATGATCGGCAGGCGGCATGACCGCATGTCGGTTCGATGCCGCTGATCAAGGGAGGAGAACATGGCACAGTTTCTC
This sequence comes from Mesorhizobium sp. M0011, assembly GCF_040324155.1. Classification (NCBI taxonomy): domain Bacteria; kingdom Pseudomonadati; phylum Pseudomonadota; class Alphaproteobacteria; order Hyphomicrobiales; family Phyllobacteriaceae; genus Mesorhizobium; species Mesorhizobium sp. M0011. The sequence continues at coordinate 25,197 of NZ_JAMYVQ010000038.1, forward strand.
TACGTCTATCACGGCTCGGGCAAAATGCCGACCACGGAGACCGAACTCAAGGCGATGACGGACGCCTGGACGGGCTGGTTCGGAAAGCTTGGTTCGGCCGTTGTCGACCGCGGCAATCCGGTTGGCATGTCGAAGACCGTCTTGCCCGGTGGCAAGATCGAGAACAATGGCGGCAGCAACCCGACCGGCGGCTACTCGATCGTCGAGGCGAAGGACATCGATGACGCTGCCAGCAAGGCCAGGGACTGTCCGATCCTGGCGGAGCCGAACTGCAACGTCGAGATCGCGCCGATCATCAATATGATGGGTTGACGCGCCGGCTCAGGACCGCGCCGCGATGGCTGCGGCCGCACCGGCCATCGTCGTGGCGCTGATGCGGTTGGCGATCTTCATGGCGCGCTTGCTCTTCAAAAGCTTGCGCGCCTGTGATGCAGCGAGCACCCAGGCGAGATCGATGGCGACCAGCACCACGGCCATGGTCGCCGTCAGCTCGACCCAGCCGACAATGCTGACCGAAGCGAGGTCGATGATGGTCGGCAGCAGCGCCAGATAGAACATCATGATCTTGGGGTTGCCGAGCGTCACCGCCATGCCGGCGAAGAACAGCTTTGCCGGCGAATCCTCGCGCGGCATCTCGCCCTCTTTTGCCTCGACCGGTGCCGTCCACATCTTCCAGGCGAGGTAAGCGAGATAGGCAACGCCGACCCACTTCACCACGACGAAGGCGAAATGGAAGGTCTGCGCCACGACAGCCAGTCCGCATACCGCCAGCGATAGCCAGATGCCCTCGCCGATCCACATGGCGAGCAGGAACGGGAACACGTCGCGAAAGCCCTTAGAGATGACGCGCGCGACGAGAGCCGCGATCGACGGGCCGGGTGAACCGGCGGCAACGAACAAAGCGGCGGCGAAGATGAGCAGCGAGGTGAGGTGCATGGCCAGGGTCTCTGGTTGGGGCTCGATCAACCACAAATACTCGACAGCTGCGGCTCTGGCAAAGGCAAACCCGATACGGGCCATTGGCGCTGACGTACCAAGGTTTGGGTTCCTCGCCCCCGCAAGGCGGGGGAGAGGTGGCCGCGAAGCGGTCGGAGAGGGGGCTGCGACGCTGGTGAGTTTGCTCCGAATTCTTGTGAACGCCGAGCCCTTCCCCCTCTCCGTCTCGGCTTCGCCGAGCCACCTCTCCCCCACTCCCGTGGGGGCGAGGAACCCAAGGCTTGCGAGGTCCCTTGCACCTCCGATATCCCGCAGCTAGAAAGGCCGCCGCGAAACAATTTTGAGCTTCACTTTGCCTACGTAACCGCCGGTCTCGTCAACTCCCCCGACACACTGCATGACGCCGCATTTGCGGTGTCTGTTTTCATGTTCATGTGTTCTTCTGGGCGGCGGTTCGAGACCGGTTTGGCACTGCTGAACCGTTGTCGCGCGCTGCCGCCCGTGACATCTGATTTCTGATTTTAGCAAGCGACCGCCACGCCGTGCCCGCATGGGCATCTCGACATCGCCGACCTGATGAACTTCCCGACGGGAAGGGCTTATCGGCATGTCTGGACTTCTGCGTATCCACTGGGCGATCGCGCCTACGACCGCACCTCGACCGCTCATCAACTGCAATCGCTGCGGCACTGTGAAGGCCTATTGCAGCAGCGGAAAGTTCCGCGTCAACGCCAATGGCAAACGCATTGACGTCTGGCTGATCTATCGCTGCATCGATTGCGACAATTCCTGGAATTTCGGCATTTTCGAGCGCTGCAACCGCCGCGACCTCGAGCCTGCCTTGCTGCAGGCACTCGAAAGCAACGATCCGGCACTCGCCCGCCGCCATGCTTTCGATGTGGTCGCGCTGCGAAACCGGATCGGGCGCGTCGAGGAATTTCCCGATGTCGCCGTTCACAAGCGCAGGCTTGGCGACATCAGGGAAGCCGTTATCGTGTTGGAACTCGAGCTGGGGCTCGAAATGCCAACATCGCTCCGGCTCGACCGTTTGCTCGCTGGCGAACTCGGCATCTCGCGATCACGGCTTCAGACGCTGGAAGAGAAACGATTGCTGATCCTCGGCCGGGACGGGGCGAAGGCTCTGCGCAAGCCGGCCCGCGAGGGAATGACGATTCGCTTCGATCTGTCCGGCGAGGCCGATCGCGAAGCCATTGTTTCCGCTGCCGGCGGATGAACGGCAGCGGCCAAGGGTCAGTCGCCCGATTCAGGGACCGGGCTGATCAACCCCTTGGCCGCTTCGAGATCGCTGTCGGCGACTTGCACGTGGATCAGGCTTTGCCCGCTCGTATCGAGATGCGCCGAGAACGCATAAATCCCATACGCGTCAAGCATTGAGATGCAGACTTCGGCCTCGGGTCGATTGTCGAATATCGCAGCCGTGACGAGTTTGCCGCTCATATGCGTGGCGGTGCCCTTACGCCGCGCCGACCGCCTTGGCTGACTTCTCGAAGCGCTTGCGCTCGTTCGGATCGAGATAGAGCTTGCGCAGACGGATCGTCTTCGGCGTCACCTCGACCAGTTCGTCGTCCTGGATCCAGGCCAAGGCCTTCTCCAGCGTCATGCGGATCGGCGGCGTCAGCTTCACCGCCTCATCCTTGCCGGCGGCGCGGATGTTGGTCAGCTTCTTGCCCTTCAGCACGTTCACTTCGAGATCGTTGTCTCTGGAGTGGATGCCGATGATCATGCCCTGATAGACCTTGACGCCCGGGTCGATGACCATCGGACCGCGATCTTCCAGGTTCCACATGGCGTAGGCCACCGCCTCGCCCTGCTCGTTGGAGATCAGCACGCCATTGGTGCGGCCGGGCAATTCGCCCTTGTAGGCCTCGTAAGCGTGGAACAGCCGGTTCATCACGGCGGTGCCGCGCGTGTCGGTCAACAGCTCCGACTGGTAGCCGATCAGGCCGCGCGTCGGCGCGTGGAAGACGATGCGCTGGCGGTTGCCGCCGGACGGACGCAGCTCGACCATCTCGGCCTTGCGCTCCGACATCTTCTGCACGACGATGCCCGCGTGTTCCTCGTCGACGTCGATGACGACTTCCTCGACCGGCTCGAGCAATTCGCCATTTTCGCCCTTCTGCATGACGACGCGCGGACGCGACACGGCGATCTCGAAACCTTCGCGGCGCATCGTCTCGATCAGCACGGCCAGCTGCAATTCGCCGCGGCCGGAGACGAAGAACGAATCCTTGTCCGGCGATTCTTCGATCTTCAGCGCGACATTGCCTTCGGCCTCGCGCAGCAGACGGTCGCGGATGACGCGGCTGGTCACCTTGTCGCCTTCGGTGCCGGCCAGCGGACTATCGTTGACGAGGAACGACATGGTCACGGTCGGTGGATCGATCGGCTGCGCATGCAGCGGCTCGCTCACCGCCGGATCGCAGAACGTGTCGGCGACGGTGCCTTTCGACAGGCCGGCAATGGCGACGATGTCGCCCGCCTGGGCTTCATCGATCGGCTGGCGTTCGAGGCCGCGGAAAGCGAGGATCTTGGAAATACGGCCGGTTTCGATCTGGGTGCCGTCATGGTGCAGCACCTTGACCGGCTGGTTGGCCTTGAGCGTGCCGCTCTCGATGCGACCGGTGATGATGCGGCCGAGGAACGGATTGGCTTCCAGGATGGTGCCGATCATGCGGAACGGGCCGGGATGAACGGTCGGCTCCGGCACATGCTTGATGACGAGGTCGAACAGCGGCCCCAGCTGCTGGTCCTTGGGTCCTTCCGGATTTTCCGAAACCCAGCCATCGCGGCCTGAACCGTACAGAATCGGGAAGTCGAGCTGCTCGTCGGTGGCGTCGAGCGCCGCGAAAAGGTCGAACACCTCGTTGACCACCTCGACATGACGGGCGTCCGGACGGTCGATCTTGTTGATGACGACGATCGGCTTCAGGCCGACCTTGAGCGCCTTGCCAACGACGAACTTGGTTTGCGGCATCGGCCCTTCGGCTGCGTCGACCAGCACGATGGCTGAGTCCACCATCGACAGGATGCGTTCGACCTCGCCGCCAAAATCGGCGTGGCCGGGGGTGTCGACGATGTTGATGCGGGTATCCTTCCAGTCGACCGAAGTCGCCTTGGCCAGGATGGTGATGCCGCGTTCCTTTTCGAGATCGTTGGAATCCATGGCGCGCTCGGCGACGCGCTGATTGTCTCGGAAGGAGCCGGACTGCTTCAAAAGCTGGTCGACCAGGGTGGTCTTTCCATGGTCGACGTGCGCGATGATCGCGATATTACGAATTTTCATGTTCTGGTCTCGGAAGCGTTGCAGGCAGCAGGCCAAAAGGCGCTGCCTCTTTCGGTTGCGCGGCTCATACAGGGTTTTTCGCAGTTGCGAAAGAGGAGGAGCGTCACCAAATACTCATCAAATCTTAAGCATCTGCGTGTGAGATGATTTTGTTAACCAAGGCGGGAACCCTTCGGGGCCCAGACAGTTCGAACGTCATGACCGATAAACTCAACCGATTTTGGCCGCTCATCGCCTCAGTTGCCTTCGCCGTCCTGCTGGCGGCCAACGCCGCGCAGTCGGCCGCGACGATGAAGGAATCACGGCCTACCTTGCCATCAGAGGCACAGTCGGCCGAGCAGATTTTCGCCGACGCGCCCGACGGCGTCGACCCGATGGTGACCGGCCCGGTCAGCGCCGCCTTCAAGCAGCGGCAGGACGCCGCCAACTGCGACAGCGCCGTCTGGCCGAATATCCCCATGGTCTGCTACCCGGACTAGTCAGCGCTTCACCCCGCCCCGTCTCGCCAGCTTCGCTTTGCGAAGCCGCCGCGCCGACCCTCCCCACAAGGGGGAGGGTAGAAAGCGCGCTTACGCCGACCGCACCGGGTCGAGCGTCACCTTGTAGAGCTCGTTGTCGTCGCGATCCATCAGCCGCACCGTCATCTGCTCGCTGGCGCCTGAAATATCGACCAGCCCGAAGAATTGCAGACCGGCCGAGGGCGGCAGGTTCTGTCCCTGTTCGGCGGTCGGCGCCTCGATGAACTTCAGCTCCGGACCGAACGTCATGTCGAAATCGTTCGGCCCGAACGTGCCGGCATGGATCGGACCCGAGACGAATTCCCAGAACGGATTGAACTCCTGGAACTGCGCCTTGTCCGGGTTGTAGTAGTGCGCGGCCGTGTAATGCACGTCGGCGGTCAGCCAGACGGTGTTGCTGATGCCGGCATTCTTTATGAAGCGCAGCAGGTCGGCGATCTCGAGCTCGCGCCCTTTTGGCAAGCCATTGTCGCCATTGCTGACCGCTTCGGCGCCAACCTTCTTGGTGCCGTCGTCCCAGACGACGAGGCCGAGCGGCATGTCGGCGGCGATGATTTTCCAGGTGGCCTTCGAATTCGCCAGTTCGCGCTTCAGCCATTTCGTCTGCTGTTCGCCCAGCATGCGTGATTGCGGCGTCATCTCATCTTGCATGTCCGGACCATTGGGGCCGCGATAGGAGCGCATGTCGAGGAAGAACACGTCGAGCAGCGGCCCGTAGGCTATTCTGCGATAGACGCGGCCCGGCTCCGAGGGTTCGTAGCGGATCGTCGTCATTTCATGGAAAGCGCGCGCCGCACGGGCCGCCAGCACGTGGATGGATTTCTCCGTGTAGCGATTGTCGGCGCTGAGATCCTTCGAATCCGACCAGTTGTTGAGCACTTCGTGGTCGTCCCACTGGTAGAAGGTCGGGCAGATGGCGCTGAGGCCGAGCACGTTCCTGTCCATCATGTTGTATTTCCACTGGTCCCGGTATTCGTCCAGCGTCTCGGCGACCTTGCGCTTGCCGTCGATCAGCACGACGTTCTTCCACTTGCCGCCGCCGGGCAGGTCGACCTCGTCCTTCATGGCGCCGTCGGCATAGATGGTATCGCCCGAATGCAGGAAGAAGTCGGGCGTGTGCTTGCCGATCGTGGCGTAGGTCTTCATGCCGGTCTCATCGATGCCCCAGCCCTGGCCGGCGGTGTCGCCCGACCAGGCAAAGCGGATGTCGCGCTTCGAGGCCGGCGCCGTCCTGAAGCGCCCGGTGATCGGCTCGGAAACGGCATTGATGTCGGCGAGGTCGGCAGCCGTCATACGGTAGAAGATGTCCTGATCGGAAGCGAGGTCGGTGAGCAGCCGCTTGACCGTGTAATCGCTGGCCGGCGAGGTATCGAGCGGCGCCAGGCGTGTCGCATTGGCGAAATTCTCCGTCGACGACACCTCGAACATGACGCGCGACGGACGGTCGGTGCGCGTCCACACCATGCCGCTGGTTGCGTCGACATCGCCCGACTGGACGCCATGGGTGAAGGCCGGCCGCTGACTGGCGCGCGAATAGTAGGGCAGCGCCAAGCTCGAAACGCCGGCCAGCCCAACGGCGCTGGCTGAGGTGACGAAGGCGCGGCGGGTCATCGAGAGCTTGTTCACGGCTGTCTCCTGGATGGCTTGAGCGGTGCCACCAAGGTCCAGCGTCAATGTTTCAGGGACATCTCGGGATGATGAAGTTTTGATAACAGCCACATCTTCCTTCTCCCCTTGTGGGGCCCGAAGGGCGGGCGAGGCCCGTGACTCGCCCAGGGTGGTGGATCGGCGCGCAGCGCCGAGACGGATGAGGGGTGTTCCAGCGGAGTGAGACGTCGGCATTCCCTGGAACACCCCTCATCCGTCGCCTTCGGCGACACCTTCTCCCACAAGGAGAGAAGGGAAGAGCAGCTCAGGCCGCTTGCGGCTCCGGATCGAACGCCGGCTTGCTGGTGTTGATCAGCAGCGAGATACAGGCGGCGGCGATTGCCGTCATGCCGGCGATCAGGAACGCCAGTTCGTAATTGCCCTGCAACTCGCGCATGGTGCCGCCAAAGGCGGCGGCAGCGGCCGCACCGATCTGGTGCCCGGCGACGATCCAGCCGAACACGATCGGCCCGCTGCGGTCGCCGAACGCCTCGTTGGCGAGCCGCAGCGTCGGCGGCACGGTGGCGATCCAGTCCAGGCCGTAGAGCACGGCGAAGATGATCAGGCTGGTCGCCGAGAAGCCGGAATAGGGCAGGTAGATCAGCGACAGGCCGCGAATGCCGTAATAGACGCCGAGCAGCTTGCGCGGGTCGTAGCGGTCGGTGAGCCAGCCGGACAGTGTCGTGCCGATCAGGTCGAAAATGCCCATCATCGACAGCAGGCCGGCGGCCTGCACCTCGCCGATGCCCATGTCGCCGCAGAAGGCGATGAGGTGCGTGCCGACCAGCCCGTTGGTGGTGAAGCCGCAGACGAAGAAGGTGGCGAACAGATACCAGAAGACGCGGGTGCCGGCGGCGCGGCGCAGGGTGTTCAGCGTGTGCGCCAGAAAATTGCCCTGTGACGCAGGCGGAGTGGGCGGCACGTCGTCAGCCTCGGCGCCGTAGCGCACCATGCCGATCGATGCCGGCCGCTCCGGCACCAGCAGCCAGACCAGCGGTATCAGGGCAGCGGTCGCGATCGCGACCGCGATGACAACCGGCTGCCAGCCGCCCGACTGCGCCAGAGCGGCGATCAGCGGCAGGAACACCAGCATGCCCGAGGCGCTGGAAGCCGACATCAATCCCATGACAAGGCCGCGATTGGTCTTGAACCAGCGGTTGACGATGGTCGCGCCGAGCACGCTGGCGACAGCGCCGGAACCAATGCCCGAGAACACGCCCCAGGTGATGAACAGATGCCAGGGCTTGGTCATCAGCAGGCTGAGCGCCGTGGAGCCCGACATCACCACCAGCGAGGCGAGTAGCGTGCGGCGCAACCCGATGCGCTCCATCAGGGCTGCGGCAAATGGCCCCGTCAGGCCGTAAAGCAGGATGCCGACACCTGCGGCCAGCGAGATGATGTCGCGCCGCCAGCCGAAACTGGTCTCCAGCGGCAGCATCATGACAGAGGGAGCGGACCGCAGACCGGCCGCGACCAGCAGGCTAAGGAAGATGACGCCGACCACGACGAAAGCGTAGCGCTGGCCAAATGGGCGGGATTGAGCTATCATGTTACTGACCGGTACGTTGCAGGTGGAGTATGTATACGTACCGATCGGTAACATTGTCAATCGAGCCACACGATGCCAACGGACAAAAATATTGATCTGACCATCAGCGACGGTCATGCGTCGGCGCCGCCGAAAGCAGCCAAGAAGATCCTCGATGTGGCCTATGACCTGTTCTACCGGCGCGGCATCAGGGCGATAGGCGTCGACGAGATCGTCAAACGTGCCGGCGTCACCAAGCCCAGCCTCTATCGCAGCTTTCCGTCCAAGGATGAACTGGCCGCCTCCTATCTCAGGCAGTACGATCTTGAATATTGGGAGCGTTTCGACGAGGCGGTCGCCGCTCATCCCGGCGAGCCGCGCGCACAGATCAAGGCTTTTCTGACCCGCATCGGCAAGCGCACGCAAGTGGCGGATTATCGCGGCTGCGGCATGACCAATGCGGCGGTCGAATATCCCGACCACAGCCATCCGGCCCGCGTGGTCAGCGAGGCCAACAAGCAGGAACTGCGCCGCCGGCTGCGCGCCATGGCGGACGCGATGGGCGCGCAAGACCCTGACACGCTCGGCGACGGCCTGCTGCTGCTGATCGAGGGCGCCTATATCAGCGGCCAGCTGTTCGGGCTCGGCGGCCCGGCCCAGGCGGTTGCCCGCAATGCCGACCTGCTGATCGAAGCCAGCTTGAAGAAATAGCGACAGGCGATACGCTAGGACAACCTCCAACGGAGATGTCCCGCGATGCGTAGCCTGCTGATTCCGCTCATCCTCGCTGGCTTCTGCCAGGCTGCACATGCCGACGGCATTGCGAGCGCCTACACCGACCTGGATTCGAAAAAGGATTGCGTGACCTACGCGCAGGCAGAAGAAGGCGACGGCGACTGGGCCGAACTTGCCTGTTCGGGCTATCGCGGCTATCCCGTGCTGATCGCCTATGACGACGCCCGTGAATCGCTGTTCTACGGCTTTCCGCCCGGCGGCGACATGACGACGGTCTGGGAAAGCTTTTCCGGCTTCAATTCGTCCGGAGCCAAGATCGAATGGCGCATCGAGACCAAGGGCGACAAGGCCGTACCCTATGCAGCCATCCATCGCCGTTCGATCAGCAATCCCGAGGACGAGAAAAAGCCGACCGAGGTGCTGCTCGTCGCCAAGGTCGGCCAGATGGACGCCCGCGACGGCTGCACCGTCGGCCTGGTGCTGGCCACCGGCAATCCCACCGCCAACGACCAGGCGCGCAAGCTTGCCGACGACAAGGCGCGCACCTTCGCCTGCGGCAAGGACAGGCGCACTGTCATCGGCAACGTGCCGGCTTTCGGCCGGGTGGATAACTAGATCAGTTGCTTAGCACGGAACTTCTGCCACATGCAGGTCGCACACGTTGGGATTGACCGAACGCCTTTGACTTCGTCATCCACGGGCGCAGCAAGGAGCGTAGCGACGCAGCGCAGACCCGAGGGTCCATGCCGCGACATCAACACCGCCGCAGCGGCGCAGAATTTTGTCCCGCCGCTCACGTCACCGAGCGTCACGGCATGGATACCAGGGTCTCCGCGACGCCGCTTCGCGGCTGCTCCGCCCTGGTATGACGAAGTCGAGGGGCCTCGCGAGGCCTAGGCCCTGCGAGGTTGATGCTCCGCAGAGCCTAAGCCCAGCTACTTGCTCGCCTTGGCCCGCTCGATCGCGTCGACGATCATCTTCTTGGCATATTTGGAATCGTGCCAGCCTTCGATCTTGACCCACTTGCCGGGCTCGAGATCCTTGTAGTGCTCGAAGAAGTGCTGCACCTGCTGGCGCGTGATGTCGGGCAGCTGGGTGTATTCGGTGACGTTCTCGTAGCGCAGCGTCAGTTTCGGTGACGGCACGGCGATGATCTTCTCATCCTGGCCGGCATTGTCTTCCATGATCAGCACGCCGATAGGCCTGACGTTGATGACGCAGCCCGGCACCAGGGCGCGCGTGTTGCAGACCAGCACGTCGATCGGATCGCCGTCGCCCGACAGCGTGTGCGGCACGAAGCCGTAATTGCCGGGGTAGCGCATCGAGGTGTGCAGGAAGCGGTCGACGAACAGCGTGCCGGCTTCCTTGTCCATCTCATACTTGATCGGCTCGCCGCCGATCGGCACCTCGATGATGACGTTGACGTCCTCAGGCGGGTTCTTTCCGCTGGCTATGGCTTCGATGCGCATGGCTTAAATCCCTCTCTCGATGGACGATCGATAGCGGGCGGCGCGCCATGGTGCAATGCGGCGAATGGTGCTGGGTGCGATCGGAAGAGGCGGGCGGCCGAAAGGCCGGGCTGTCATTCCCAGACGAAAGCGACCTTCTTGAGCGCCTTCTGCTCGAATATCTCGACGCCTTCCGCAACGTCGCGGCCACCGGCGCCGGCATAGAAGGCAAGCGCGTTCTGGTTGTCTTCCAGCGCCCAAACGACCATGCCTTTCAGCCCATGGTCGGCCAGGCGCGCCCTGGCTGCCGAAAACAGGCGGCTGCCAAGCCCGATGCCCTGATATTCCGGCCGCAGGTACAATTCGTAGATTTCGCCTTGCTGGCGCAGTTCGCGGGCGCGGTTCTTGCCGATCGTCGCATAGCCGGCGATCTTGCCGCCGATCTCGACGACCAGGACGGTGGCGGCGCGGCGAATCGCATTCGCCCACCAGTCGGCGCCTCGACGGTTGATCATCGATGTCAGGGTGCGGTGCGGAATGATGCCGGAATAGGCGCCGCGCCAGGCCTCCAGATGCACCTCGGCGATGGCACTGGCATCGCGCGGGTCGGCTTTCCGGATGTCGATCGTCAGCGTATTCATGATTTGTTAACCATAAACCCGCATCGCCCGATTGCAAGAGTCCCGGCGGCCCGCCGGCTGCTTTCTCACAGGCGGTCACCACCTAAGACAGGGCCCTCGAAGCTTCACTGGAAGGACTCAGATTTCGACCAAATGGTCGTCGAGTTCGTTGCTGTCGCCCACTGTGACCGGGAAATGCTCGGCCAGTACCGCACCCACCTGCTCGATCGCCTTGACGAAGCCGTCGGCAAGCCGGTCGTCGCCGGCATGCGCGGTCAAGTCGCGCACGACACCGTCCCAGACATGCTGGCCGACCTTGGCGTCGATGCCCGAATCGGCGACCACTTCGGCATAGCGCTCGGCGATCGAGACGAAGACCAGCACGCCGGTGCGCGCCGTGGTGCGGTGGACGTTGCGGGCAAGGAACTGCTTGACCGCGTTGGCGTGCGCCGCCTGGTAGCGCAGCCGCCTCGGCACCAGATGGATGCGCAGGCCGGGCAGCGCCCACAACAAGGCCAGCACGCAGGCAAGCGCCAGGAGCTGGGCGAGTACGAAATGCGGCAGCCGGATCGACAGCCACCAGGCCTCCAGACCGTAGCCGACCGCCAGGCTGACGATCAGCATGCACACGGTCGCCATGAAGGCGGCCGGGAAGAAATAGCCGTCGCTGGCATGGGCCACGACGCAGTAGATCTCGCCGTCGGTTTTCTCCTCGGCGCCGCGGATCGCGGTTGCGATGCGCTCATGATCCTGCGGGCTGATTGGTCGTGTTGCCATGATCTGTCTCACCAGCTTCCTGAAGAACCGCCACCACCCGATGAGCCGCCGCCACCGGAAAACCCGCCACCGCTGCTTGATCCCGAAGACCAACTGCCGCCGGAACTCCCCGACGACCAGCCGCTGCCCGATGACGAACCCGATACCCAGCCGCCGCTCGGCCCGTGGCCGTAACGAAATGTCATGCCCAGCCATTTGTACACGCCCGGCGACAGCTTTGTGCCGAACATCGGCGGCAGGAACGCCATCGCCAGGCCGCCGAAGAACAGCGTCCCCCACACGATCAGGAACACCGCGACGATGGGGGCGATGGAGGTACTGTCGTCGGCGGGATTGCGCTTGCCCCGCGCTTCCAGTTCTTCCGGATTGCCTTCCAGCACCATGACCATGTCGTCGACAGCCTTGCTGATGCCGCCGGAGAAGTCGCCGGCGCGGAAAGCCGGCACCATGTCGTTTTCGATGATCAGCTTGGTGTGCAGGTCGGTCAGCGTACCTTCCAGCCCATAACCGACCTCGATGCGCATCTTGCGGTCGTTCGGGGCAACCAGCAGGAGCACGCCATTGTTCTCGCCCGCCTGGCCAAGTTTCCAGAAGCGGAACAGCCGGTTGGCGTAGGGCTCGATCTCCTCGCCATCGAGGCTGGGGATCGTCGCGACGACGATCTGATCGGAACCTTTTGTCTCGAAGTCGGCAAGCTTCCGCGTCAGCGCCGCCTTGGTCGCGGCATCGAGGATGCCGGCATTGTCGACGACACGGCCGGTCGGCGCCGGCAGGTCGGCCGCGTAGGCCATGACACAGGAGAACAGCACGACCGCGGCAATCAGGACGGCCGAGGCGAGGCGGTCGCGTTTCGACAGGCTGATGCCGGGTATCGTCATGCCATCACCAGCTTCCCGACGAGCCGCCGCCGCCGGACGAACCGCCGCCGCCGGAAAAGCCTCCACCGCTGCTTGACCCCGAAGACCATCCGCCGCCGGAACTCCCCGACGACCAGCCACCACGGGAGGATCGCCGGCTTGGCTCGAAGGTCATGCCGAGCCAGCGGTAGCGGCCGGGACCGAGCTTCTGGCCGAAGATCGGCGGCAAGATGGAGACAGCAAGACTGCCGACCATAATGGTTATCCAGATGCCGATGAACACGGTGAAGAACAGGTCGTCGGACTCGAAGGGCGCCTGCTGGTTGCGCTCGCCGCGCGCCTCCAGCTCCTCCGGATTTCCTTCCAGCACCATGATCATGTCGTCTACGGCTTTGCTGATACCGCCGGAGAAGTCCCCGGCGCGGAAGGCCGGCACCATGTCGTTTTCGATGATCAGCTTGGTGTGCAGGTCGGTCAGCGTGCCCTCCAGCCCATAACCGACCTCGATGCGCATCTTGCGGTCGTTCGGGGCAACCAGCAGGAGCACGCCATTGTTCTCGCCCGCCTGCCCAAGTTTCCAGAAGCGGAACAGGCGGTTGGCGTAGGGCTCGATCTCCTCGCCGTCGAGGCTGGGGATCGTCGCGACGACGATCTGGTCGGAACCTTTTGTCTCGAAGTCGGCAAGCTTCCGCGTCAGCGCCGCCTTGGTCGCGGCATCGATGACGCCGGCATTGTCGACGACACGGCCGGTTAGGGCGGGGAGATCGGCGGCGAGAGCGGTGAGGGGGAGGAAGAAAAGGCTTAAAATGACCGCCAGGAATGTCAGCCTTGCGTTCCGTCGCACCCCCCTCTGTCCTGCCGGACATCTCCCCCGCAAGGGGGGAGATTGGCTGTCATCGCTGACAGCAACACTTCTGCGACGTCGAAAATTAGCGAAACCACCACGGCTGCCGATCTCCCCCCTTGCGGGGGAGATGTCCGGCAGGACAGAGGGGGGTGTGAAGGAACGCAAGGCTGATAAGAACCAGGATCATCAGTCGACGTTCACCCGCCCTGCTTCGTGCCGAAATCGACCTTCGGCGGCTGCATCTTGTCTTCGGCGACGGTGAAATTGGCGAAGGGCTCGTTGCCGCGGAACCAGAAGGTCGCCCACAGCACCGAGGGAAAGGTCCTCAGCGTCAGATTGTAGTCCCTGACCGCCTGGATATAGTCGCGCCGCGACACCGCGATGCGGTTCTCGGTGCCTTCGAGCTGGGCTTGCAGCGCCAGGAAATTCTGGTTGGCCTTGAGGTCGGGATAGGCTTCCGAGACCGCGATCAGCCGCGACAGCGCGCTGGTCAGCCCCGCCTGGGCGTCCTGAAACTTCTTGAGGGCTTCGGGATCCTTCAGCGTTTCCGGTGTTACCGTAATCTGCGTTGCCTTGGCGCGTGCCTCGACCACCGCGTCGAGCGTGTCCTTTTCGTGCGAGGCATAACCCTTCACCGTCTCGACCAGGTTGGGGATGAGGTCGGCGCGGCGCTGATACTGGTTCAGCACCTCGCTCCATGCCGCCCTGGCGTTTTCTTCCGCTGTGGGGATGGTGTTGTAGCCGCAGCCGGCAAGCAGCGGCAGCACGATCGCCATCATCAGGAAGGCGGGCAGCGTGCGGAACGTGGACGGCGAGGCAAGGCGCTGGGCAAACATGATGGGGTCCCTCGGTAGAAGTTGCACGCGAAGCATTACCACAATCAGCGCGCAAGAAAACCGCCCGGGCCGGCAGCCCTCGCCTGGCATGCCCAATGCCGCTGCAAGGCTCTGTGATTGGCCGTACGAACGCGATAAGGTCCTGCAAAACGGGACATCATCATGGCGGAGCGCCAGGACAGCGAGAAGGAATCGCGCCGTATCCTCGAGCGCATCGCGCACGAGACGAATCCGGCGGGCGACTCGTTTGCGGGGCGGGCCGCGAAAGGCATGCACGATCACGTCACCGCGGCCGATGCTGATCGCGCCGATCCGATCGAAGTCTGGGGCACCCGCTTTGGCCGCACGCTCGGCCTGCTGCTGGCGCTGGGCCTGATGGTCTGGCTCGTGCTTTACGTCATCCGGGGCAGTTAGGAATCAAACGACAATGAGCGCCGAACAAACCGACGCGCCGCGTGCGGTCATCGTCATTTCCAGCCATGTCGCGCGCGGCTCGGTCGGCAACCGGGCCGCCGTCTTTGCGCTGGAGACCCTGGGTTTCCCGGTCTGGGCGGTGCCGACCGTCATCCTGCCCTGGCATCCCGGCCATGGACGGGCAACGCGGATCGTACCGCCGCTCGACCAGTTCAAGACGCTGATGGCCGATCTCGAGCGGGCGCCATGGCTGGGTGAAGTCGGCGCCGTGTTGTCCGGCTATCTCGGCGAGGCCGGCCAGGCCGAGGCCGTCGCCTCGCTGGTCGCCGCGGTCAAGGCAAGGACACCCGGCGCCGTCTATATCTGCGATCCGGTGATGGGTGATTCGGGCGGCCTCTACGTGCCCGAGCCCACCGCCATAGCCATGCGCGACCGGCTGATGCCGATCGCCGACATAGCCACCCCCAACCGCTACGAACTGGAATGGATGGCCGGCGCCGCGTTGCCCGACCTGAAATCGGCGATCGCGGCAGCGCTCCACGCCGGACCATCGACCATGCTGGTCACCTCTGCGCCGTCGATGATGACGGGCGGCACCGGCAATCTCCTACTCGATAGCAGCCAGGCGCTGCTCGCCGAACATCGCCTGATCGACAAGCCGCCGAATGGCCTGGGCGATCTGACGGCGGCCGTCTATCTGGCACGTATCCTGTCCGGCCAGCCGCCGATCAAGGCGCTGCAATCGACGACGGCGGCGGTCTACGAGATCCTGGCGCGCACCGCCAAGCGCGGCGGCGACGAACTGCAGCTCGAAACCGATGCGCAGAGCCTGTCGCATCCGATGGCGATGGTCCAGCTTCGCCACCTCACGCATCCGGGGCGGGGCCGCCGGGCGTGACGTCGACTGAGGCCGTGCTTGTCGGCGTCGACGGCTGCAAGGCCGGCTGGATCGCCGTCCGGCGCGCTTCTGGCATGGCACCGTCGGTCGGTGTCTTTGCAACCTTCACCGCCCTGCTCGCATCGCTTCCCACAGATACTGTCATCGCTGTCGACATGCCGATCGGCCTGCCCGAGTTTTCGGGCAAGGGCGGTCGCGGCCCCGAAGCGCTGGTGCGGCCGCTGCTCGGGGCACGCCAATCCAGCGTCTTCTCGATCCCCTCCCGCGCCGCGCTCTATGCCGACACCAACGGCTTCACCACCATCGAAGCCTGGTATGCCGCGCACATCAGGGCAAGCGAGGTGGCCATGACCACATCCGACCCGCCGCGTGGCGTCTCGATCCAGGCCTTCGGCATTTTTGCCAAGATTCGCGAGATCGACGCCCTGCTGATCGCGCGACCCGATTTGCGCGGCCGCGTCTACGAATCGCATCCGGAAGTCGCTTTCTGCTGCTTGAACGGCGATCAGGCCATGCAGCTGCCGAAGAAGATCAAGGGCAGCGTCAATCCGGCCGGCATGACGGAACGCAAGGCTCTGCTTTGCCGGCATGGCTATGAGACGGGCTTTCTCGACCAGCCGCCACCGCGCGGCGCAGCCGCCGATGATTTCCTCGACGCGGCCGCAATGATGCTGATCGCCGGTCGCATCGCCAGCGGTGAGGCACGGCCGCTGCCCGACCCGCCGGGCCGCGACAGCTTTGGCATTCCTGTCGCCATCTGGGCGTAACGCTGTTGGCCAAGGTTGCGCTCGATGCATGGCATTTCTAGCCAGCCCTCATAATTCTGCATTGCTCGCGACCGGCTTTTGCCGCTAGAGCCTCTCTAGACCGCAACGAGCTGCCGCATCCAACCCGGAAAGGCTCCAGACGCCGCCCATGTCCCATCTCCCTGAACATCTTCTCGCCGGCTACCGCAATTTCATGAATGGCCGCTATCTCACAGAGAGCGGGCGCTATCGCGATCTCGCTCGGGAAGGCCAGGCGCCGGAGACGATGATCGTCGCCTGCTGCGATTCTCGTTCGGCGCCCGAGGCGATCTTCGACGCCGGGCCCGGCGAACTCTTCGTGCTGCGCAATGTCGGCAATCTGGTGCCGCCCTATGCTCCCGACGGCGAGTTCCATTCGACCTCGGCGGCGCTTGAATTCGCCGTGCAGAGCCTCAAGGTCAAGAACATCGTCGTCATGGGCCATGGCCGCTGCGGCGGCATCCGTGCAGCGCTCGACACCAATTCAGCGCCGCTTTCGCCGGGCGACTTCATCGGCAAGTGGATGAGCCTGATCGCGCCGGCGGCCGAAACCGTCTCCTCCAGCACCTTCATGACCGCGTCGGAGCGCCAGACCGCGCTGGAGCGCATCTCGATCCGCTATTCCATCGCCAACCTCAGAACCTTTCCCTGCGTCTCGATTCTCGAGGGCAAGGGGCGACTGTCGCTGCATGGGGCCTGGTTCGATATCTCGACCGGCGAACTCTGGACGATGAACAAGGAGACCGGCGATTTCGAACGGCCGGAGCTGGGATGAACACAGCGGCGCGCAAGGTGGTGAACATCCGGTCGATCATCTTGACGGCGGCCGCGCTGCTGATCGCGATTATTGCCGCCCGCGCCGATGATCGTGCCCTCATCAGCCGCTGGTATTCGGCGCTGCTGGTCGCCGACCGCACCGAGCTGTCCGACCTGCTCGCCGACGATGTCCACATCAAGCTGGACGACCTCGGCATCGTGCAAAGCAAGCAGGAATTCATCGCTTCGATAGACGAGTGGAAAGGTGCGGTTGCCGGTGCGGCAATCCGGCACAGGGTCGAGAAAAGCGAAGGCGGCGTCACCACGGTGGTCGCCTGCTACGATTTCCCCAACAACGACATGCTGATGCACGAAACCTTCGCGGTAAGCGACAACCGCATCACCGCCAGTTCGCAAGCCACGATCGCCGAGAACTGCGACGGCTTCTGAGGCCGATATCGGCCAAATCCGCATATTGCGGGCCCGCCAGCCGCGCCCTACATCGGGTACCACCCACCTGCCTGCCCTCACCAGCGAAAGACTGTCCATGCCTTCCACGAAAGCCGTCGACCTCGCCGCCCATCCGCTGACCGCGTGGCAAGGGCCGCTCGGCCTGCCCGATTTCACGCGCATTGGCGACGGCGACTTCTCCCCGGTCTTCGACGCGGCGCTGAAGGCGCACGAGGCCGAGATCGAGGCGATCGCCGGCTGCAAGGATGCGCCGACCATCGAGAACACGCTTGCCGCGCTGGAACTCGGCGGCGAAGCGCTCGACCGCGTCTCGTCGATCTTCTGGTGCCGCGCCGGCGCCTACACCAACGAGACGATCCAGGCGCTGGAGCGCGACATCTCGCCGAAAATGTCCAGGCATTTCTCGGCGATTTCGATGAATGAGCGGCTGTTTGCCCGCATCGACGATCTCTACCAGCGCCGCGAGAGCCTGAAGCTCGACGCAGAGACCCTGCGGGTGCTGGAAAAGACCTGGAAGGGCTTCGTCCGTTCCGGCGCTAAGCTCGACGCCGACGGCAAGAAACGGCTGGCACGCATCAGCGAGGAATTGTCCTCGCTCGGCACGGCTTTCGGCCAGAACGTTCTGGCCGACCACCGCGACTGGGCGCTGTTCCTCGATGACGCCGACCTTGCCGGCCTGCCGGACTTCGTGAAAAGCTCCATGGCCGAGGCCGCCGAAATGCGTGGCCAGAAGGGCCGCTATGCCGTCACCCTGTCGCGCTCGATCTATGAGCCGTTCTCGACCTTCTCCGAACGCCGCGATCTGCGCGAGATCGCCTTCCGCGCCTTCACCATGCGCGGGCAGAATGGCGGCGCCACCGACAACACGAACGTGGTGCGCGACATGCTGCGCCTGCGCGCCGAGAAGGCAAAGCTGCTCGGCTACGCCTCCTTCGCCGCGCTGAAGCTCGATGACACCATGGCCAAGACGCCGAAGGCCGTACACGCGCTGCTCGATCCGGTGTGGGAAAAAGCGCTTGAGAAGGCAGCAAGCGACCAGATCGAATTGCAACGGTTGGCGACGGAGGCCGGCAGCAACGAAAAATTCGCTGCCTGGGACTGGCGCTTCTACCAGGAAAAACTGCGCGCGGAAAAATTCGCCTTCGACGAGGCGGAACTGAAACCCTATCTGCAGCTCGACCGCATCATCGACGCTTGCTTCGACGTGGCGACACGGCTGTTCGGCGTCACCTTCGAGGAGAAGAAGGGGATCGCGGCCTGGCACCCCGACGCCCGCGTCTTCGTGGTGAAAAATGCCGACGGCAGCGAACGCGGTCTGTTCCTCGCCGATTATTTCGCCCGGCCGTCAAAGCGCTCAGGCGCCTGGATGAGCGCGCTGCAATCCGGCTACAGGCTCGGTCGCGGTGCGAGCCCGGTCATCTACAACATCATGAACTTCGCCAAGCCGCCAGCCGGCGAGCCGGCGCTGCTGTCGGTGGACGAGGCGAAAACGCTGTTCCACGAATTCGGCCATGCACTGCACGGCATGCTGACCGACGTCACCTGGCCCTCGGTTTCGGGCACCTCGGTCAGTCGCGATTTCGTCGAACTGCCCTCGCAGCTCTATGAGCACTGGCTGACCGTGCCGGCAGTGCTGGAAAAACACGCTTTGCATGTGAAGACCGGCAAGCCGATGCCCAAGGCGCTGCTCGACAAGATGCTGGCCGCACGCACGTTTGGCGCCGGCTTTGCAACTGTGGAATTCACGGCCTCTGCCTTGATGGACATGGCCTATCATGCGCGGCCTGATGCACCGCAGGAGCCGCTTCGTTTCGAAACCGAAACGCTTGAGAAGCTTGACATACCGGATACCATCGCGATGCGCCATCGCACCCCGCATTTCGGCCACGTCTTCTCCGGCGAAGGCTATTCGGCCGGCTATTATTCCTACATGTGGTCGGAAGTGCTCGATGCCGACGCTTTCGCCGCCTTCGAGGAGACCGGCGACCCCTTCAACCCGGCGCTCGCCGAACGGCTGCGCAAGAACATCTACGCCGCCGGTGGTTCGAAGGATCCGGAGGAGCTTTACACGGCGTTTCGCGGCAAGATGCCGTCGCCGGAAGCGATGATGGTCAAGCGCGGGCTGGTATAGCACCGAATAATCTCCCCCCTCGAGGGGGAGATGGCCGCGAAGCGGCCAGAGGGGGTCGGTCCGACCGGGCTCGACCTCCCGCGGCAGAAGAAGGTTGGCGCTTCACGAGAGACGACCCCTCTGTCGCCTTCGGCGACATCTCCCCCTCAAGGGGGGAGATTACCAGCATCCTTCCAAGGGTCAGCCACCCTTGGCCACACCGGCCGCGTCAGCTTCTTGTAATCGGTCACCGCCGGATTGCTGGGATATGAACTTGGCGCCGAGACATAGATGATCTCGGCGGCGATCGGCTCGAAGCCGGCGTAGAAATGGTTGGTCGACTTGATCAGCAGCACGTCCTTGGTCATCGGATCGACGCCGATGTTGGAAAAGATATCCGGCTCGAAGGTCTGTGTGCGGTTGGTGTTGAGGATGATGTCGACCTCGGTGCCTTCGAGGCGGACCAGCGCCGTCGGCCCCAGCGTCACCCGGCTTGGCCCGAAACTCTGCCAACCCTCCGCAACCGCCTTCAGCACGCGCACGCGCGCGTCGATCGGCTCGCCGGCCTGCGGCCCGGCCTTGCCGCCGAAGCGCAGGTCGATGACCGCACCCTCGCCCGCCGCCAGGCAGAAGGTGACTGCAATCGGATCCCAGATTGTCGCCACGGCGAATTTGTCCAGGCCGCGCGCCAACATCTGGCGCAGTACGAAGGTGCCGTCGCCTGGAACGCCGCCGCCGGGATTGTCCCAGATATCGGCGAGGACCACCGGCTTGCCCGGATTTCCGGCACACACGGCCAGCGCCCGGTCGATGCCGTCACTGGTGTTCAGCATGGTCATCGCCGTCTTTTCGCGCAGCGCGTAAAGTTCCCGCCCCAGCCGCTCCGCCAGCGCGTCGCCTTTGGCCTTGTCATTGTCGGTGACGACCAGGATGCGCGTGCCCATCTCGGGCACGTCGGCCGCCATGAAGCCGTGAATGACCGAGACCGACAGCACGCCGTCCTTGCCGTGCAGCGCCTTGATGCGGTCGACGAAGGAGCGCATCGGCTCGCGGCTGGTCGGCAGCACCTGGATCATCCGGCAGTCGAAGGTCGAGATGACCGGCTTGATCTCGCCGCGCGCTGCGGCAAGGCCAAGCTCGACGACATGTTCGCCGCGCTCGTAGAAATCGGTGTGCGGAAATTCGAGGAAGTAGGCGAGGATGTCAGAGGCCGCCACGCGCTTCGGGGTCAGATGGCTGTGCGGATCGAGTTCTACCGCGATCACCACATCCGGCCCGACCATTGCGCGAACGCGTTCGAGCAGATCGCCTTCGCAATCGTCATAGCCTTGCGCCACCATGGCGCCATGCAGGCCGAGGATGACGGCATCGACCGGCAGCGCTGCCTTGAGCTGGCCCAGAATCTCGTCGCGCAGCGCCTCGTAGGTCTGCCGTTGCACCAGACCGCCGGGCTCCGCCCAGGTGGCGGTGCCCTCGATGACATCGAGGCCTTCGGCGACCGCCCGCCGGCGCAGCGCGACCATCGGCGACGAGCACAGCGTCGGTGTTTCCGGATGTTTGCCGGGGCCGGCATAGAAGGCCATTTCGAATGAGGCCCGGTCTGTCGGCACCGGCGAGAAGGTGTTGGTTTCCGTCGCCAGCGAGGCGGTGAAAATGCGCATGAAAGCTCCGTCGTGAATAGACGCTATTTGACTGCCCCGAGCGCCAGCCCGCGAACGAGGTAGCGCTGCAGCCAGATGAACAGGATGGCCACCGGCAAGGTCGCCAGCAGCGTCGCGGCCATGACGTGGTGCCATTCGATGGTGTAGCGGCCGGCGACCAGCGAAAACACCTGGATCGGCAGCGTGTAGCTTTCCTGGCTGCGCAGCATGGTGAGCGCGACGACGAATTCGTTCCAGGCGTTGATGAAGGTGAAGATCGCCGTCACCGCGATCGCCGGCAGGCAGAGCGGCAGGAACACCTTGCGCAAGGTCAGCCAGCGGCCGGCGCCTTCCATCCAGGCCGCCTCCTCGAGATCGCGCGGAATGGTGTCGAAATAGCTTTGCAGCATCCACACCGTGAAGGCGACGTTGAAGGCCATGTAGATGAAGCCGAGCGCCGTGGTGCTCTCGACCAGGCCCCAGGCCGCCATCAGCCGGAACAGGCCGAGCACCAGCACGATCGGCGAGATCATCTGCGAGATCAGCAGGAACTGGCGCAAGGCGCCGTAGCCGGCAAAGCGGAAGCGCGACATCGCATAGGCCGCCGGAACCGAGATCAGGATGGCGCCGACGGTGGCGATCACAGACACGTAGAGCGAATTGAGCAACGCCTGGCCAAAGCCCGTCGCCACCCACATGTCGGAAAAATTCGACCAGCGGAATTCGCTCGGCCACCAAGTCGGCGACAGCACTTCCTGTCTTGGCTTGACCGCGGTCAGGAACATCACGGCAAAGGGAAAGAGCGTCACCACGATCAGCGGCGCCAGCAAAAGCCAGGCGATGACGGAACGCTTCAACTTGCTCGTCATGCGCGTTGCTCCCGCATCGCCAGCCGCACATAGATCATGGTGAAGACCAGCAAGATGGCGAACATCACCAGCGACACCGCCGATGCTTCGCCGAGTTTGCCGATGCGGAAGGCCAGCTTGTAGAGATGGGTGACCAGGATATCGGTCGAGTTGGCCGGCCCGCCTTGCGTCATCACCCAGATGATCGGGAAGGAATTGAAGACGTAGATGGTGTTGAGCACGATGGCGATGTTGATGAACGGTTTCAGGAGCGGAAAGGTGATCTCGCGGAACTGCTGCAGCGGCGTCGCCCCTTCGAGCGCCGCCGCCTCGTAGAGGTCGTCCGGGATTGACGAGAGGCCGCCGAGGAAGATCGTCGTCGTGAACGGCACCGTCACCAGGATGCCGATCAGCACCTGCATGGGAAAGGCGGTTTCGGCGCTCGCCAGCCACTGGATGTTGTGGTCGATGAGGCCGAGGCCGATCAGTGCCGAGTTCAGCATGCCGCTTTCGCCGCTCAGCGCCCAGCGCCAGACCACCGCGGTCATGGTCAGCGACACCGCCCAGGGCAGCATGATGATGACGCGGGCGATGCCGCGGCCATAGAAATCGGTGTTGAGGATCATCGCCACCGGGACAGACAAAAGCAGCGCGCCGCCGACGACCATCACCGTCCACTGGCCGGTGCGCCAGAGCGCGGCCATGAAATCGGGATCGGCAGCGAGTGCCCCGAAATTGGCAAAGTCGTTGAAGTCGCGAAGCTGGCCGAAGCGGCTGACATCGTGCGTCGATATCTGGATCAGGTCCCAGACCGGCCAGAAGATGACCACCGCCGCCAGGAACAGGCTGGGCAAGGTCAGGAGATAGGGCAAGAAACGGTTTTGCATCGGCTGGCCTGCAACCTCGGCGCGCTGGATCAGAAGGTTCTGCTTATGCGAATTTCGGATCCGCCGCACCGGGCCGGGAACCAAGGGGGTGGCGGGGGGGCGCGGGGCCGGGGGGGGCCCCCCCGCGCGGGGGGAGGCCCCCATTTTTTTAAAGCGGCCGCGGAGTTTGTATGGTGTGTTTTAAAAGAAAGCCCCCCCCCCC
>NZ_JAMYVQ010000039.1:0-47612 GCF_040324155.1 Mesorhizobium sp. M0011
CGCCACATCGGCCACCTCGTCGAAACCATCGAGGCAGCCGAATGCAAGAACTACTTCGAAAACGCAGGCTACGCTTCCGTCAAAATATGAAACGCTCTAGGTCTTTGCTTTAGGCAGGTCGTTGTCCCAAAACCGCTGCGCACTTTTGGGCGACATGCCTCAGGCCGAGGCCTTGGCCTTCCTGCCCTTGGCGGGTGCCTTCACGGGGGCCGCCTTGCGGCCGAGGCCGATCGATTTCGCCAGCAGCGAACGCGAGGCCGCGTAGTTGGGAGCGACCATCGGATAGTCCGACGGCAAGCCCCATTTGGCGCGATAGGCGTCCGGCGTCAGGCCGAAATGCACGCCCAGGTGACGCTTCAGCGATTTGAACTTCTTGCCGTCTTCGAGGCAGATGATGAAATCGGGCGTCACCGACTTCTTGGGGTTGACCGCCGGGACCAGGGGGGCAGCCACCGGGACCGCAGGCTTGCCGAGCCCGTTTATCGAGGCGCTGACGCTGGCGATGAGGTCGGCCAGGCCGGAGGCGGGCAAGCGGTTCTTCTCGACGTAAGCGGACACGATGTGAGCGGTCAGCTCGAGCAGATCGATGTCTTTACGGGCACTGTTGCTATCGTCGGTCACTCTATTTCTCCGTCTACAGCGAATGACCTGAAAATCGGATTCGACTTCCGGAAAGGATCATGCGCGAAATCAAAATGCTATGGCGTCCTTCGTGCGTCCACGGGACGAATGGCGTTGGTGTAGCGCGGAATTCCTAGTCGGCAAATCTGCGTATTGCAACGACTTGATGGCATATCACACGTTATTTTGAACAACTATATTAAGCAATAACAGTATCAGACTATCAGCGCCTTGTCGCGCCACAAACGAAACCCGCCTTCGAAGGCGCGTGTGTTGTCGCCGCGCCTGGAGTCGGCGGGCAATTCATCGAGCTTGTCGACGTTGCCGCCGCCAATCACGACATAGTCCGGCTGCATGGCGGCACGGAGCCGGTCGACGACGTCGAAGACGTGTTTGCGCCATTTCTTCTTGCCGCGCTTTTCCAGGCCGCGCTCGCCGACATAATCCTCGAAACTCCTGCCCTTCTTGTAGGGCAAATGCGCGAGTTCCATCGGTTGGGCGACGTTGTCGGCAATCATCGCCGCACCGAGACCGGTGCCGAGCCCGAGGAACAGCATACGCCCGCCCTCGTAGCTGCCGATGGCCTGCATCAGCGCGTCATTGACCACTTTCACCGGTTTGCCGAACGCGCCCGCAAAGTCGAATCCAGCCCAGCCCGTGCCGAGATTGGCGGGGTCGGCGAGCGGCCTGTTGTGATTGACCGGGCCGGGATAGCCCATCGAGACGACGTCGTAGGACAGGCCTTCGGCGAGCTTGTTGACCGTATCGATCATCTGCCGCGGCGTCAGGCCCGGCCCCGAATCGGCGCGGCGCTCCTCGCCCCCGGCGCTGGTGAGGATCTTGACGTGCGAGCCGCCGATGTCGATCGTGAGCACGATTTTTTCAGTGTCCGGCTTCTCGGTGCCCGATGCTGGTTGCTTCACTTTCTTGGCCATCGTGTGATCCTCTCACTTCACCGGATCGATCCAGCCATTGGGCGGTCCGAACCCGGCCATGACGTCCGCGGGTCCCCATGTGAGCGGCTCGTAGAGGTGCGGCGGCGTGGTGTCGCCAAGCACCGGGCCGACGATGCGCCAGGCCAGTTCGCTGGCGTCCTGGCGGGTGAACAGCTGGCCGTTGCCGTTCATGGCATCACCGATCAGCCGCTCGTAGGGCGGCATGTCGCTTTTGCTGTCGTCGAGCGCCGTCAATTCCACCTGCTCGCCGATCATGTCGTCGCCCGGCGCCTTGCGCTGTGCTCCGATGGCGATCACCACCTGCGGGTCGATGCGGAAGCGGACGTAGTTCTGGTCGGCGGGCTTGATCGGATCGAAGACATCGAGCGGCGGCCGCTTCAGCCGCACCACCACTTCGGTGACGTGCACCGGCATGTTCTTGCCGGCGCGGATGAAAAACGGCACGTCCTGCCAGCGCCAGGTGTCGACGAAGAAACGCACCGCCGCGAAGGTCTCGACCGGCGAGTTCGGCGCTACGCCGGGTTCGGCGAGATAGCCGGTGAACTGGCCACGCACGACATCGTCTTTGGTCAACGTGCGGATGGCGCGCAGCACCTGCACCTTCTCGTCGATCAGGTCATCGGCGGAACGGCCGACAGGCGGCTCCATGGCAAGCAGCAACAGGATGTTGAGCAGATGGTTCTCGATGACGTCCCTGATGCAGCCGACATCGTCATAGAAGCGGCCACGGCCCTCGATGCCGAAATCCTCGGCCATGGTGATCTGCACGCTCTCGACGAAATTGCGGTTCCAGATCGGCTCCAGGAAGGAGTTGGCGAAGCGGAAATAGAGCAGGTTCTGGATCGCTTCCTTGCCCAGATAATGGTCGATACGGAAGATCGACTGTTCGTCGAACACCAGATGCAGGACGCGGTTCAGCCAGCGCGCCGATTGCAGGTCGTGGCCGAAGGGCTTTTCCACCATCAGCCGTGCGCCATGCGCGGTGCCTGATTGCTCCAGCCCCTGGACGACGGTCTCGAACATGGTCGGCGGCACCGCCATGTAGTGCAGCGGCCGTTGTGCGGTGCCGAGCGCGCTCTTCAGTTTCTCGAACGTCGCTCCGTCGCGGTAGTCACCGCTGACGTAGCGCAGCAGCGAGGCGAATTTGGCGAACACCTTTTCGTCGATCTTGCCGAGCGCATAGACGATGCCGTCGCGGGCGCGCGCCTGCAACTGCTTGAGGTCCCAGGCATCGAAGGCGACGCCGATCACCGGTTCGGTGAGCGTGCCCTTGGCGACCATCTGGTAAAGGGCTGGAAATATCTTCTTGTGGGCAAGGTCGCCGGTTGCCCCGAAGAGCACCAGCGTGTCGGATCGTTCCTGGCTCATGCGCGTGTCTCCCCCAGTGTCGTCACTTGCCGGCCTTCGGCTTCTCGACATGGCCGCCAAAGGCGTAGCGCATGGCGGAGAGCAGTTTGTCGGCGAATTCGGATTCGCCCTGCGAGGAGAAGCGGTCGAACAGCGCCGAGGACAGCACCGGCGCCGGCACGCCGGTGTCGATAGCCGCCTTCAGCGTCCAGCGGCCTTCGCCGGAATCCGAGACGCGGCCGCCGAAATTCACCAGGCCCGGATCGCTTTTCAAGGCGCCGGCCGTCAGGTCGAGCAGCCAGGAGCCGATAACGCTGCCATGCCGCCAGACCTCGGCCACCTGGGGAAGGTCGATGTCGAACTGGTAGTATTGCGGGTTTTCCAGCGGACTGGTCTCGGCGTCCGCCGTCCGTTGCCGCTTGCCGGCATTGGCCGACTTCAGGATGTTCATGCCTTCGGCATAGGCGGCCATGACGCCATATTCGATGCCGTTGTGCACCATCTTGACGAAGTGGCCGGCGCCGCTCGGTCCGCAATGCAGATAGCCGAAGGGTGCAGTCCCGGCATCCCTGGGCGGATTGGAGCCGGCATCGGCGCCCGGTGCCAGCGTGGCGAAGATCGAATCGAGGTGCTGCACCGCCACGTCTGGACCGCCGATCATCAGGCAGTAGCCACGTTCCAGGCCCCAGACGCCGCCACTGGTGCCGACATCGACAAGATGGATACCCTTGCCGGCCAGTTTCGCGGCCTGGTCGACGGCGTCGTGGTAATAGGAATTGCCGCCGTCGATGACGATGTCGCCGGGCTCCATCAGGGCCGCCACCTGGTCGATGATCCTGCCGGTGATCGCCGCCGGCAGCATCAGCCACACACAGCGCGGCTTGGCCAGCTTGCCGACGAATTCTTCCATCGAGGCCGCCCCTGACGCGCCGTCGGTCACCAAGGCGGCGACGCTCGCCGGGTTGATGTCGTAGACGACGCATTCGTGGCCGTCG
Source organism: Mesorhizobium sp. M0011 (assembly GCF_040324155.1). Taxonomy (NCBI): domain Bacteria; kingdom Pseudomonadati; phylum Pseudomonadota; class Alphaproteobacteria; order Hyphomicrobiales; family Phyllobacteriaceae; genus Mesorhizobium; species Mesorhizobium sp. M0011. The sequence continues at coordinate 3,920 of NZ_JAMYVQ010000039.1, forward strand.
CGCATCAGGCGCCGGACCATGTTAGCGCCCATCCGGCCCAGTCCCATCATTCCGATCTGCATGGTTTCGTCCCTGTTTCCTAAGAGATTTGCGGGGTTTATCGAGGGAAGGTCTACTGGCTATGATCTACTGGCCATCTTGGTCGCCCGATATGACGGAGAAGTCGACATTCTCCCAATCGCCGGTTGCGGGCCAGAAAAAAGTGAAGATCAGCGTGCTTCCCTCGGAGAGGCTTGCCGCGGGCAGATCGGCAAGATGGATGCCGAAGGCGTTCTCCACCGTCTGGCTGTCATGGGCGGTTGCCCAGTTGTCAGTGCTCCAGTGGACTGTAGCCGGGTCCAACAATTCGACACGCAGCGTCTTGCCCTCCGGCATGGTGCGGATCTTGTTGTTGAACCGCCAGGTTCTGAACGGCGATACGGTCTTGTCCTCGATATAGCGCTTGACGCCTTGCGGCGGCATGTCGAAGACCGCGCCGTCGCGCAGGGAGCGCAGCAGCTTGATATGCTCCGAATGCGCCCAGACCAGCGGCATGGCGCTGCCCGAGGGGCGGCCGTGCAGCAGTTCGCGTTCCGGCAGATCGGCGCCGTCCCAGACCTGCTCCGGCAACAGGCCGCCCGATCCGGCCGAGCCTTCCAGCGCTGCCAGCAGGCTGGCTGCCTTTTCCCTGCGCCCCGCTGCCAGCTCATAGTGGGCGCGTTCGCCGGCCAGCAGCGGCCAGGGGCGACCCTGGCCGGTGCCATCGAAAGGTGCGCCATCTTCATGCTCGCCGTAGCCATCGCCGTTGTAGCGGTACCAGAGCGGCCCTTGCGGCAGATCGCAGCGCAATTGCGCGTCGATGACCTTGACCGTGTCTGTCATGCGCGGGTCGCCGGCTGCCCGCAGGCCGAAGCGCACCAGCGCCAGCGCGTCCGGGCTGACGATCTCCTTGGCGGGCCGATCCGTGTCGCCGGGCGGCCGGTTCTTGATCGGGACATAGCCGTCCTTCGGCGAACCGGCCTCGGCGCTGTCGGGTGATGCTATGCGGACATAGTAGCCTTCGACGCCGACTTGATTGCAGGTCGCCGTGCCGGTGACGTAGGTCCAGCGCTCGACCTGGTCGTTCCAGACGTCTGATGTCTCGCGCAGGTAGGTCGCGGCGTCTGTCTTGCCGCAGGCGTCGAGCAGGTCTGCCGCGGCAAGCAGTGCGGCGATTTCGACGGCGAGCGTGAACGGGCTGTAGCCGGCATCCTCTTCCCAGCGGTCTTCGCCGGTGACGGGTCCGTTGCGCACGACATAGCCGGCGGCGCGCTCGATCATCGGCAGGAAGGTCATGAGCCTGGCGCGCGGCAAATGGCCGGTGCGGCGCAAAGCATCGGCCAGCAGCAGCGGAAAGGCGCATTCGTCCATCTGGATGCCGGGCCAATAGGCCGATCCGTCGAGCCAGGCGTTCTGCGGCCAATGGCCGTCCGGCTGCTGGATGGAACTGAGGTAATCGAGGATTTGCAGGGCCGAGGCAGCATCGCCGGCAGCAAGAAAGCCGCCCGCCGTCTCGACCAGATCGCGCGGCCAGACCAGATGGTAGCCGCCGAGGTCGTCGTCACCCTTGTTGAAGCCCCACGGGATCGACAGGCTGGCGACCGCGGCGCCCGGTGTCGCGATCGACCGGTGCGTCGCCAGTACCGCCGTCGAGACACGATAGAAGTTGATCCCGGGCACCGCGTGCCGGTCGAGCGGCAGCAAGCCCTTTTGCCAGTTGCGCCAGTTCTGGAGGTAGGATTTCGCCGCGGGTTCAAAACCCTGCTTCAGGCTGGCGAAAGCATGTTCCGCGGCCTCGTCTGATGTCGCGCCAAACCCAAGCGCCAGCAAGGCCTTGGTCTCTGTGGCGGAAAAGCCGATCTCGCCCGTCAGCGCGACATTGCCGTCCTCGGCCCGCTGGCAAGCCGGATCGAGTTCTCCGATGTTGTGGAGTTGCTGCCAGCCGTCGGAAAAGCCGACATAGCCGGCCGAACCGGTCTTCCAGGGCAGCGACGAGGCCAGCGCCAGGCAAGAGCCGCGCCCCGAGGCGAACAGCACGGGCTTTCCTTCGTGCTCGCCGACCCAGGCGGTGTTGCCCATGCCGGCATTGACCAGATGCGGCGCCAGAAGCGCGTAGACGCGGTAGTCACCAGGCATCCCTTTCAGCGCCTTGAAGGTGATTTCCTGCAGCAGCGCCGGGCGCTCCGGGTCGGCGAGGATGCGCTTTTCGATCCGCCAGGCGCCGTCATTCGCCGTGTTGACCAGCCGGTAGGCGGGCACGCCGTCCTCGAACGGTTCGATCGTATGCGCGGCATCGCGTTTCTCTTCCGAGAAATAGCCGCCGGGGCCGGTGACGATCAGGCCGAGGTCGCGGGTGCAGGCGCTGTCGACGCGGGGATAGTAGATTTCGTTGAGGATGCCGTGGCTGATCGTGAACCAGATCCGGCCGGCCGGCGAAAGCGACGTTCCGACGCCACTCTTGGCGCTTGATGTCCAGCGCGCCGGGATTCCCGGGGCGCCCGGAGCAACGTTTTGCGTCACTGGCATTCTGTTCGGTCTCCTGGCCTCCTCCCTAGACCAGGACGCGAACCCTTTACAATCATTGCACCGCAAGTTGATCGGGCGGGCCAATGGCAGGGCAACGAATTCGGGCTGACGGGTTTCTTCGGAGCCTTCGCCCGCGCATTGGCTGACGGAGCATCAAACGAAAAACCCGCCTGTGCGGCGGGTCATAGGCGCAAATCAGCACCATAGGCAAAAATGTACCATAGCTGAGGGCACCGAGTCAAGAAAAAATTCCTATTGCCGCCACAAGGCTGCCGACACCGCCGAGCTGTCGTCAGGTCATTTGTCAAGCTGAGTGCGGGACCTATGGCCAACGGCGCCGTCGTTGACAGCGGTGGCGGCATGCGTCCACTATTTCGCGGCACGGGAGGATCGTGAAAGCAATGGCGGAAGTGTCCCTGGTCCTGATCGACCGGCTGCTGGCGATATCGCGGGCGCTTGCCGGCCATATCGATCCCGGCACGGCGTTCCGCGCGACAGCCATCGAGATCGGCTCGCTCATTCCGCACGACCACATGGATCTGGCGGTGCTGTCGCATGACGGGCGCCGGCACGCCTGTTACGAAGCCGGCTTCCACACCAGCTGGAGCGAGCTTGCCCAGCATCCGCTGCCGACCGAAGTCAGCCCGATCCGCTCGGTGCTGTGGGGCGAAGTTCCCTATCTGCTCGCCGACGATGCGTTGAGCGACGAGCGGTTCCATTTCGCCACCGCCATCGATGGTCCGATCTTCGCCGCCAGGCTGCGCAGCCGCATCGTCGTGCCGCTCAGGGCGCGCGGCGGCATCATCGGCGCGCTCAACATCAGCCGACACGAGGTCGACTGCTACACGCTTGCCGATGTCGCGGTCGCCCAGCAATGCGCGGACCTGATCGCGCCCTACATCTTCGCGCTGATCCAGACCGAGGAGGCGCGCCGCGCCATGCTGGCCGAGAGCGAGGCGCGCAACCGTGTCGAACTGCTGCGCGTCGGCGCCTCGCAATTGACCGAAGGCATGGAGCGCGAACGGCGGCGCATGGCCATGGACCTGCACGACCAGACGCTTGCCGATCTCGCCCGCATCGCGCGCCAGCTTTCGGCCCTTCGCGGGCAGGGCGTGGCGCGGGCAGCGCAGCTTGCCGATCTCGAGCAGGAGGTCGCCGGCTGCCTGACGGAACTGCGCCACATCGTCGACGACATGCGGCCGAGCGTGCTCGAACTGTTCGGCCTGCGCGACGCGGTCGAGGCGCATCTCAACCGCAGCGTCGCCAGGGCCAAGCCGCCGATCGCCGTGCGCATCGCCGACACCAGCGACGGCGGCGCCGACAGCCTGTCCGAGCCAGTGCGGACCGCGCTCTACCGGATCGTGCAGGAAGCGATCAACAATGCCGTTCGCCATGCCGCGCCGCACCGCATCGACGTGCTGCTGGCGTCGACCGCGAGCGTGCTGCGGGTGATCGTGACGGATGACGGCCAGGGCTGCGGCGCTGTTGATCCGGCCGCGTATGGCGGCATCGGCCATATGCACACGCGGGCAGCCCTTATCGGGGCGCGGCTGCGTATCGGCCAGGCCGGCCGCAAGAACGGCGGCACCCGTGTCGTCGTCGAGATCGACCGCCAGCCGTCGCGAGAATTGGCGGCGGCTGCAGCGGTGCCTGGCGAGTTCGCCGTATCGGAGGCCATGTGGTGCTTGTGATGATAGCCGAGAATGACGGGCTGCACCGTAGCTTCGCGCGGCGAACGGTGGAGCAGCTGTGGCCCGGCGACGTCGAGGTGATCGAAGCGAGCGACGGCGAGGACGCCATCAACCTGGCGGCCGAACGCGAGCCGCTGCATGTCGTGCTCGATTTGCAGATGCCCAAGGCGACGGGAATCGAAGTTGCCAAGGCGATCTGGAACCGTCGCGCCGGCACGCACATCCTGTTCTGGTCGAATTTCGCCGACGAAGCCTATGTGCGCGGCGTGGCGCGCATCGTGCCGCCGGGCTCGGTCTATGGCTATGTGCTCAAATCGGCGACGGAGGAGGGCATGCGGTCCGCCCTGCGCGGGGTTTTCCGCGAAGGCCACTGCATCATCGACCGCGAGATCCGCGGCATCCAGCACCGCGTGCAGGACAAGTTCGAGGGCATCACCGACGGCGAATATGAGAGCCTGATCGACATCGCGCTCGGCCTGACCGACCGCGCCATCGCGGCGCGGCGCGGCCTGTCGATCCGTGGTGCGCAGAGCCGCATCAAGCATGTCTACGACAAGCTCGGCATCGTGCCGGCGGAGGACGGTGCCGGCGATGCTTCCGTGTTCAACTCGCGGACGCGGGCGATCTATCTCGCCATGGCGCGCGGCCTGATCAACATCGACGCACTGCGCCGCGAACAGGACCGGCTCGATGCCTGGCTGGCGGAGCACTGAAACAGCGGCGGCCACGCCCCGGAACTTCGGAAGGTCCGGCGCATTGCTAGTGAACGCCAACTCGATGCCTGCGGACCCGAAGTGCGACCCTCAATCACAGATTCATGGCACCTGGTGCGTGAAAGCATAGTCGGCTTCATCAACGACAATGCGCTTAGCCATGGTGCGGCGATGGCCTTTTATGCCGCCACGTCGCTGGCGCCGATCTTGCTGATCGTGGTTGCGATCGCTGGTCTCGTCTTCGGCCACGATGCCGCACAATTGGCCTTGTCCGCGCAGATATCAGGGCTGATGGGACCGGAAAGCGCCGATCTCCTGAAGACTGCCTTGGAAAGTGCATCCGGCAGCCTATACGGCACCTGGGCCGCGATCATAGGGCTGGTCACCTTGCTGGTGGCCGCGTCTGGCGTTTTCGGCGAGATGCAGCAGTCGTTGAACACAATCTGGAAGATCGAACCGCAAGGCAACTCCCTGTCGCGTCTGGTGCGGGCGCGGGCCGCCAGTCTGGGATTGGTGGCCGCACTCGGGTTCCTGTTGCTGGTCTCTCTCATCGCAAGCGCCGCGATCTCGGCACTGGGCGCTTTCATCAACGCCCATCTGCCGTTCGGAACGATCATACTCAGCGGGATCAATGGCGTCGTTTCGTTTGCGCTTATCTCCGTGATGTTTGCCGCCATCTACAAGGTTTTACCCGATCGAACCCTGGAATGGCGCGATGTGGCAATTGGCGCTGTCGGGACCGCGGCCCTGTTCACACTGGGGAAATCGCTTATCGGCTGGTATATCGGCACCAGCGCGATTGCGTCTTCGTATGGCGCCGCCGGCGGACTGCTCGTCATACTGCTCTGGGTTTACTACTCGTCGGAAATTTTCCTTCTCGGTGCCGAGTTCACGCGGGCCTATTCCGTTCGGCACGGCAGCCGGTCCGATCTGAACACGTTGGTTCACAGCCCCTTATCCGCGCAGCATGACCCAGCTCGAACACAACAGGAGTCCAACTCGGCTGGCGTGGTCGTGCTTGTGGCGGTGGCTTGCGCGAGCGCAACCCTTACCGCGCTTTTGTGGAGCGTCCGCCGGCCGTAGTCCAAAACCCGTTGTAGCTGCTATCATTCTGCCCCGATTGGCCATTGCGCGACTGTGCAAACGCACAGTCTGCCGTGCGCTTTGACCCGTATCGGCTCGTCGGTACCGCGCCTACGCTCTACTCCAACAAGAAGACTGTATCGGGAAGCGCTCATGCCATTCGTCACCATGCGGAGTAGCACGGCTGTTCGCGCCGGGAGCCGATGATGTCGGTGTCGGCGCGTGCGCGCCATTCCGGTTTCGACGACGTCGTCGGCGATGCGACCATTGAGACGCTGGCGAGCGGCTTCGGCTTCCTCGAAGGGCCGGTCTGGCACCCCTACGAGAAATGGCTGGTCTTCTCCGACATTCCGGAAAGCCGGATGTATCGCCGCAGTGCCGAAGGCGAGATCGAGCTGTTCCGCGAGCCCAGCCACAAGGCCAATGGCAACACGCTGGACCGCCAAGGGCGGCTGGTCACCTGCGAGCATGCGACGAGCCGCGTGACCCGCTCCGAGCCCAACGGCAGCGCGACGGTGCTTGCCACGCACCATCAGGGCAAGCAGCTCAACAGCCCGAACGACATCGTCGTTGCCACCGGCGGATCGATCTACTTCACCGATCCGGGCTATGGCCGGAGGGAATTCTATGGCGTGCCACGCCCTCAGGACTTGCCGTTCCAGGGCGTCTACCGCATCGATGGCGATGGCGCCCGGCTGACATTGCTGGCCGACGATTTCGGGCAGCCGAACGGGCTTTGCTTTTCGCTGGACGAGTCGCGGCTGTTCATCAACGACACCGAACGCGGGCACATCAGGGTGTTCGGTGTGGAAGCCAATGGCGACCTCAATGGCGGCGCGGTCTGGGCAGTAACCGAGGGCGAGGGGCCGGGAGCGCCCGACGGCATGAAGATCGACAGCCGCGGCAACCTTTACTGCACCGGTCCCGGCGGCATCCACATTTTCGACGCGTCGGGCGCCATTCTTGGCGTCATCCGGACGCCCGAAGATTGCGCGAATTTCACCTTCGGTGACGACGATTTGCAAAGCCTCTACATCACCGCGTCGACGTCGCTGTACCGGCTCAGGGTGCGCGTGCCGGGATTGAGACTGTTTTGAGCTCGCGACAATCCGTGCTCAAATCAGAGTTGAGGCCGGTGTCAAAGCCGGTGGGAATGCAGCAGTCAACACATCTGGGAGGATAACGACATGAAGAAACTGTTCGTTCTGGGCGCTCTGGCGGCAATGCTCGCCTCGGGCACGGCGCTGGCCGACACCAGCGGCAAGAAGATCGCTTTTTCCAACAATTATGCCGGTAATTCCTGGCGGCAGGCGATGCTCGACAGCTATGGCATCGTCACCAAGAAGGCGGTCGCCGACAAGATCGTCGGCGCGGCCGGCATCTTCACCACCGCCGACAAGGAGGTGCCGACGCAGGCAGCACAGGTGCAGAACCTGATCCTGCAGGGCTATGACGCGATCGTCATCAACGCCGCCTCGCCGGATGCGCTCAACGGCGCCATCAAACAGGCTTGCGATGCCGGCATCGTCGTCGTCTCCTTCGACGGCACCGTGACCGAACCTTGCGCCTACCGTGTCGTCGTCGACTTCAAGGACATGGGCAAGCAGGAAATCGAGCAGATGGCCAAGTTCCAGCCCAAGGGCGGCAATCTTCTGGAAATCCGTGGGCTTGCCGGGACCTCGATCGACGATGCCATCCATGCCGGCATCCTCGAAGGCGTCGCCGCCCATCCCGAGTTCAAGATCGTCGGTTCGGTGACCGGCGACTGGGACCAGACGACGGCGCAAAAGGCGGTGGCGACCATCCTGCCGTCGCTGCCCGACATCGTCGGCGTCGTCGACCAGGGCGGTGACGGTTACGGTGCGGCCCAGGCCTTCGCCGCCGCCGGCAAGCCGCGTCCGACCATCATCATGGGCAACCGCCAGGACGAGCTGCAGTGGTGGAAGGAACAGAAGGACAAGGACGGCTACCAGACCTGGTCGGCCTCGATCGCGCCCGGCGTGTCGTCCCTGGCCTTCTGGGTGGCGCAGCAGGTGCTCGACGGCCGCACCGACATTCCGCACGATCTGCTGGTGCCGTACCTGGCCTTCACACAGGACGATTTCGAGGCCGAGCTGCCGAAGATCCCCAAGGGCGGCGTCGCCAGCCACGAATACACGCAGGAAGACGCGATCGCGGCCATCAAAGCCAACATCAAGTGAGCCTTGAACAAGCGTTGCCCTCCGGATGATCGAGCGGATATCGTTGAGCATGCCTGAAGGGAACGCTGACATCATCAGACTGAACGGCGCCGAAAAGCATTTCGGCGCCGTTCGCGCACTGGGCGGCGTCGATTTTCACGTCGGCCCCGGCGAGTGCGTTGGTCTCGTCGGCCATAATGGCGCCGGCAAATCGACGCTGATGCACATGGTGGCGGGCACGCTGGTGCCCGACAGCGGGCAGATCGGCGTGCATGGCGACACCGAGGACAACTACTCGGTGTCGCGCGCGCAGCAGCTCGGCATACGCTGCGTGTTCCAGGAACTGTCGCTGTGCCCCAATCTCAGCGTCGCCGAGAACACGCGCATCAACCACGCTTCGCTGCGCGGATTTGGCTGGCGGCGCAAGGCGGCCGAGTTGATCGCCGCCAAGCTCGACGAGATATTTCCGGGCCACAGCATTTCGGCGGCGGACATCGTCGGCGACCTGTCGATCGGCCGGCGCCAGATGGTCGAGGTGGCGCGCGCCTTCACCGCCACTCAGGACCGACTCGACCTCGTCATCCTCGACGAGCCGACCTCGTCGCTCGACGCGCATACGGCGGGCCAATTGCTGGCCTTCGTGCGCCGCTTCGTTGCCGGCGGTAAAAGCTGCATCCTGATCTCGCATGTGCTGGGCGAGGTGCTGCGCAACGCCGACCGCATCGTGGTGATGCGCGACGGCAAGGTGGTTGTCGCCGACGCCGCCAGCGCCTTCGACCGCGACCGGCTGGTGACGTCGATGGGCGGCGCGGAAGCGCGCCAGAAGATCGCGGCGCAAATCGCGGCTGCCAAGCCCGCCGCCAGTCCACTGCGGGTCCGGGCGCGGCCCGCTGCGCAGAAGGACGGCACCGACCTTGTCGCCTGTGCCGGGGAGATCATCGGCCTTGCCGGGCTGGCGGGACATGGCCAGACCGATCTGCTGCTGGCGATCTTCAGCGCGGCGTCGCGCGCCCGGACCGGTATCGAGGTGACGGCACCTGTGGCGCTGGTCGCCGGAGACCGTCAGTCGGACGGCATTTTTCCGCAATGGTCGATTGCTGAGAACATCGGCATCCGCTCGCTGGCGCGGCTGCGCAGCGGGCTGTTGATCTCGCCGCAGCGCGAGGCGGAGCTTGCTGCATTCTGGCAAAAGAAGATCGGCATCCGCACGCCGGATATGAACAACAACATCTTTTCACTGTCGGGCGGCAACCAGCAGAAGGCGCTGTTTGCGCGTGCGCTCGGCTCGGACGCGCAGATCGTGCTGATGGACGACCCGATGCGCGGCGTCGACATCGGCACCAAGCTGGAGGTCTACGACCTCGTGCGCGAAGAGGCCGCCCGAGGCCGCACCTTCCTCTGGTACACCACGGAAACCGAAGAGCTCGACAATTGCGACCACATCTATGTCTTCAAGAACGGCCGCATCGTCGCCAATCTGCGCCGCGACGAGTTGACCGAAGAGAAGATCATCCAGTCCTCCTTCGGCGATGCGGCCTGAGATGACGGCCGCCAGCCTCGACACCGCCGCCAGGACATCCGCCGAACGTGGCGCGCTTGCCCGCGCGCGCCTGCTGCGCGGGCTGCTGCCGGCGCTGTCGCTGGCGCTGGTGCTGCTCGCCATCGCCTGGCTCAACCCGCGCGCCATCAGCTATTTCGGCTTCAGCCTGATGCTGAACCTGGCAATCCCGATCGCCCTGGCGACGATCGCGCAGATGTTCGTCATTGCCGGCAATGAGCTCGACCTGTCGATCGGCACCTTCGTCGGCTTCGTCGGCTGCGTCACGGCGACCTGGCTGAAGGACGCGCCGCTCATCGGTGCCGCCATCCTGCTCGGATCGATCGGTGTCTATGCGCTGCTCGGCGCGCTGATCCATCTGCGCAATTTGCCTTCCATCGTGGTGACGCTCGGCATGAGCTTCGTCTGGCAGGGCCTCGCCATTCTCGTTTTGCCCAAACCCGGCGGCAAGGCGCCGGACTGGCTGCTCGGGCTGATGGCGTTCAAGCCGCCTTTCGTGCCGTTCCCGATCATCGCCGCGCTGCTGATCGGCCTCATCGTTCATTTTGGCCTGATGCGCACCTCCTACGGCGTGATCCTGCGCGGGTCCGGCGGCAATCCGGCGGCACTCGGGCGCGCCGGCTGGTCGCTGCTCAAGACCAAGATCGTGCTGTTTGCGCTCGCGGGTCTGTTCGGCGTGCTGTCCGGCATGGCGCTGATCGGCATCACCACCTCGGCCGATGCCAATATCGGCAATGGCTACACGCTGCTGGCGATCGCCGGCGTCATCCTCGGCGGCGGCGAATTCGTCGGCGGCCGGGTATCGCCGATAGGTGCTGTGATCGGCGCGCTGACGCTGGCGCTGGCCGCATCGCCATTGCTCACCTTCATGCACATCCCGCCCGACTGGCAGGTGGCCGCCAACGGCGCCATCCTGATCATCGTGCTGGCGGCGCGGGTGCTGATCAGCCGCAAGGAGAGGTGAGCGATGACATCGGTGAAATCGCTGCTCACCAAACCCTGGATCTGGTCGTTCATTGGCGCGCTTCTGGTGTGGCTGGCGACGATCGCCTTCACCGGCGGTTATGGCGCCGGCGGCATGGTCACTGCGGCCCTGTCGCTTGCGGTGTTCACCGTCATTGTCGGCGTCGGCCAGATGTTCGTCATCACGCTGGGTCCGGGCAATGTCGACCTGTCGCTGCCGGCCAATATCGGCCTTGCCAGCGCCGTCGCGATGAAAGTGATGGACGGCAACGATTCCATGATCGCGGTCGGGCTGCTGGCGGCGCTTGCCTGCGGGGCGGCGATCGGCGCCGCCAACTATCTGCTGATCTGGGCGCTGCGCATCCCGCCGATCATCGCCACTTTGTCGGCCAGCTTCATCATCCAGTCGATCGACATCAGCTACGGACGCGGCTTGCAGATCAAGCCGCCGCCGGGCTTCGCCGATTTCGCCAACCGGCAGGTGCTGGGCATTCCGGTGCTGGCGATCCTCACCGTGCTGTTCACCATCGGTGCGGCCGTCGCCCTGCAGCGTATGATCTATGGCCGCTCGGTGCTGGCGATCGGCCAGAACATTCGGGCGGCGTGGCTCGCCGGCGTCAATGTCGGCCGCATCCGCTTCCTCACCTACACGCTGTCGGGCGCGCTCGGCGGCATCGACGGTGCGCTGCTCGCCGGTTATTTCCGGGGCGCCAATGTCGATATCGGCAATGAATATCTGCTGGCCTCGATCGCCGTCGTGGTCATCGGCGGCACGTCGGTAGCCGGCGGCAAGGCCAATGTGCCTGGCGTGTGGGGCGCGGCGCTGTTCCTGGTGCTGCTTTTGACCATGCTCAACACGTTTGGGGTGAGTGCCGGGGTGCGATTGCTGCTCACGGGGCTGATCATTGTCGGGGTGATCACGGCGGCGGGCGGGCAGAAGGCGCCGCGGTAGCGGGAGCAAGACGCCGACGCTGGCGGGACAGCACCCCCCTCTGGCCCGGCCATCTCCCCCGCAAGGAGGGAGATTGGCAGCTTCGCCGTTTCGCCCGCCCTCCAGCGTTGAAAATTGGCGAAGGCCGTCGTGACGTCCAATCTCCCCCCTTGCGGGGGAGATGCCCGGCAGGGCAGAGGGGGGTGTGAAGGATCTCTACTTCGGCGATGATGGCGGGCGGGCACCTCGAGCCGCTAATCATTGTGCCAGGCCTCCCTCTGGTTTCCATCCACGTCATAGCGCTGTAAATCCAATCGCGCGGCTGCAGGCCGTTCACCATTGTCCGGAGGTTTGCGTGTCCGATTTTGTGAAGGTCAGCCGCGACGGCGACGTCGCCGTCGTCACTATCGACAACCCGCCGGTCAACGCGCTGAGCTTTCGTGTCCGCGAACCGCTGATGCAGGCGCTGGTCGAGCTGCGGGATGATGCGTCGGTCGCGGCCATCGTCATTGCTTGCGCCGGGCGGACGTTTGTCGCCGGCGCCGACATCACCGAATTCGGCAAGCCGATGCAGCAGCCCGAGCTGCGCGCCATTGTGGCTGTGCTGGAGACCATCGCCAAGCCGACGGTCGCCGCCATCCACGGCACCGCGCTCGGCGGCGGGCTGGAGCTGGCGCTCGGCTGCCATTTCCGCGTCGCCGATGCCGGCGCCAAGCTCGGCCTGCCGGAGGTCAAGCTCGGCCTGCTGCCGGGCGGTGGCGGCACGGTGCGGTTGCCGCGCCTGGTCGGCGCGCTGAAGGCCTTGAAGATGGTCGTTTCCGGTTCACCGGTCGGTGCGACCGAGGCGCATGAAGCCGGTCTCGTCGATGCCGTCTTCGAAGGCGATCTGACCACGCATGCCGTGAACTTCGCCAGGGAAATTGCCCGCAAGGGCGGCCCCTTCACGCCAGTGCGTGATCGCGATGGGCTCAAGGGGACCGACCTAGCGGCTCTTGATGCCGAGGCAGCGGACCTCGCCAGGAAAGCGCGCGGGCTCGAGGCGCCGATCGCTTGTGCGCAGGCGGTGCGCAATGCCGTCATGCTGCCCTTCGATGCGGCGCTGGCGGCGGAGCGTGCGCTGTTCGTCAAGCTGGTCGCCAGCGACCAGTCGCGGGCGCAGCGCCATGTGTTCTTCGCCGAACGTGAGGCGGCAAAGCTTCCCGGAAAAGACATCGTCAAGCGCAGGATCGCCCGCGTCGGCGTCATCGGCGCCGGTACGATGGGCGGCGGCATCGCCATGGCCTTCGCCAATGGCGGCTACCCCGTCACCATGCTGGAAACCAGCCATGAGGCGCTGCAGCGCGGGCTGGCGACCATCGACAAGAACTACTCGGTGTCCGTCACGCGCGGCTCGCTGACGGCAGATGCCAAGCGCGAGCGCCTCGCCCTGTTCAAGGGCTCCACCGACTATGCCGATCTCGCCGATTGCGACCTGATCGTCGAGGCGGTGTTCGAAGACATGGCGGTCAAGAAGGAGGTGTTCGGCAAGCTCGATGCCGTGGCCAAACCGGGCGCGATCCTCGCCACCAACACCTCCTATCTCGACATCAACGAAATCGCCGCCTCGACCTCGCGGCCGCAGGATGTGCTCGGTCTGCATTTCTTCTCGCCGGCCAATGTCATGAAGCTCTTGGAGATCGTGCGTGCCGAGGTGACCGCGCCCGATGCGCTGGCCACCGTCGTCGATCTGGCGCGGCGGATCGGCAAGGTGGCGGTCGTCGTCGGCGTCTGCCACGGCTTCGTCGGCAATCGAATGCTGGCCGCGCGTGGCGCCGAATCCGAGGCGCTGCTGCTGGAAGGCGCGACACCCAGCCAGATCGACCAGGCATTCACCGATTTCGGCTGGCCGATGGGTCCGTTCCAGATGGGTGATCTCGCCGGCCTCGACATTGGCTGGCGCAACCGCAAGGCGCGCGGTCAGACGGCCGTCATCGCCGATACGCTGTGCGAACAAGGGCGTTTCGGCCAGAAGACCGGCTGGGGGTTCTATCTCTACGAGAACGGTTCGCGTACCCCGGCCCCGGATCCGGAGGTCGAGGTGCTGATCCGCGACAAGGCCGCCGAGAGGGGCATCGCGCCGCGTGCGATCAGTGCGGAAGAAATCATCGAGCGCACGCTTTACCCCCTGATCAATGAGGGCGCCAAGATCCTGGAGGAAGGCATAGCGGCCCGTGCGTCCGACATCGATGTCGTCTGGGTCAATGGCTACGGCTTTCCCGTGGGCAAGGGCGGACCGCTGTTCTGGGCTGGCCTTGAAGGCCCGGCCAGGATCATCGAGCGGCTCGAATACTGGCATCAGCGGACGAGCAAGGATGTGTTCAAGCCAGCGCCGTTGCTGAAGCGGATGGCCGAGACCGGATCGTGGGAAGCCGGCGGTTAGGGGGCCTGCCGGATCCGCGCGTCGATGATCTCGACGAAACGTGCGAACAGGCCGGCCTGCGACTTGATCTTGAGCTTGCGATAGATGTTGCGTCGATGGACCTTCACGGTGCCCGGCACGATGCGCATGGCCCTGGCGATCGATTCCGTCGAATGCCCTTGCAGCACCAGGTCAACGACATGCTTTTCGCGTGGCGTCAGCGACAGGCTTTGCCAGATATGGGCGCGGTCGAACTCGTTGACTGGAGCGGTCGTCTCGTCCTGCTGCGCCTCTGCCGGTTCGTCGGTCGGAAGGATAGGCCAGCGCAGCCTGGCGAAGCTGATCACCGCCGGCGCCATGTCGCGCAGCAACCTGGCATCGGCGGTGCCGAACGGGCCCGAGGCGCGCAGCCGCATCAGCGACAGCACCAGCGCATCCTTGCCCGGCAACGGCACGAAGAAGCCGACCTCCTCGGCCAGCCTGGTCTGGCTGTAGTAGGAGCGGAAATACTCGCTGGCATAGAAACGGTCCGGCGCCAGTTCGCGCATGCGCCAGAACCCTTCCTTGCGCTCGACCGCAGCGTGGTGGAACGGGTCGAGCAGATACGGCCCCTCCTGATAGAGCGCGACGAAGACGTGGCTTTCGGCCGGCGAGAAGGTTTCGAACAGCAGCGGCGGGCGCGCCGCGCCGCGATAGCCGAACACCACGCAGTGGTCGAAGCTGACATGGAGCCGCAGCCAATCGACCAGCGCATTGCCGAACAGGTCGCCGCTGGTCTCCCGCGTCGCCGCGACGAGCGTGGCGAGCTGGCTGTATTCGTCGCTGCGGGACAATCCATACCCCCTGAAACGAGAAAATAGGTCAGATATACCACGTGAGAGGTATATACTAGCCGCCATTGGCTCTGGTAGCGTCCCGATATTGCCCTGTTGCTGGAGTCATCAGCCTTGACCGCAGTGCCCGACATCGAGTTTCGCGGCGTCACCAAACGCTATGGCGCGGTGACCGCGGTCAGCGGCATCGATCTCGCTGTCCCGCCCTCCGCCTTTGTCGCGTTGCTCGGGCCGTCCGGCTGCGGCAAGACCACCTGCCTGCGCATGATCGGCGGCTTCGAACAGCCGAGCGAAGGCCAGGTGTTCATTCGCGGCCAGGACATGGCCGGCACGCCGCCCTACCGGCGGCCGGTCAACATGGTGTTCCAGCAATACGCGCTGTTTCCGCATCTCGATGTCGAGGACAACGTCGCCTACGGGCTGCGTCAGGCGCGGCCAAGGCTGCCGTCGCGCGAGATCGCTTCAAGGGCGGGCGAAGCGCTCGAAATGGTGCGGCTCGCCGGCTATGGCCGCCGCAAGATCCACGAACTGTCCGGTGGCCAGCAGCAGCGTGTCGCGCTGGCCCGTGCGCTGGTCAACAAGCCGGCCGTGCTGTTGCTCGACGAGCCACTGGCGGCGCTAGACAAGAAGCTCCGCACCGATATGCAGATCGAGCTGCAGAACCTGCAGCGCGAGATCGGTATCACCTTCGTGCTGGTCACCCACGACCAGGAGGAAGCGCTGTCGATGAGCGATTTCGTCTGCGTCATGAATGGCGGCCGCATCGTCCAGCTCGGACAGCCAAGCGAGATCTATGACGAACCGGCCGATTTGTTCGTCGCCGATTTCGTCGGCAAGACCAATCTCTTGAGCGGTACCGTCGCCGGACATTCGGGCGATCTGGTGGAGGTGGCGCTCGCGAATGGCACCGTCATTGCAGCGCGCAAACGAACCGCCTTGCAGCAGGGCGAGGCCGTGTCGGTCAGCCTGCGTCCTGAATCGCTCAGTCTCGGCGCTCAGACAGGCGGCCCATTCAAAGGCGTCGTCCGCAACCGGATCTTCCTGGGCTCGACGGCGGAATACGCGATCGAGGTCCAGGGCATCGGAACGCTGCTGGCCAAGGCCGATCACCTGATCGGCCACGGCAATCTCTTCAAGCCGGGTGAACCCGTCGCCATCGGCTTTGCCTCCGGAACGCCGCTGGCATTTCCGGAGACCAAGAACAACGGGACCAACCAGAGGGTAGATAAACATGTCGAAATCATATCGTGATGGACTGCCGATAAGCCCTGAAAACTTCGTCGACCAGCTGATGCGCCTCAAGCGCGGCTCGATCGGCCGCCGCGACTTTCTTGGCCTCACCGGCCTTGGGATTGCGACGGCGGTGATGGCGCGCGAGATCGGCATCATGCCGACACCGGCCTTTGCCGCCGAGAGCCTTGGCGACCGCATGTCGATCGCCACCTGGCCGAACTATCATGACCCGGCGACCTTCGAGAATTTCAAGAAGGACACCGGCGTCGCCGTCGAGGTCAATGTCTTCGGCTCCAACGAGGAGATGCTGGCCAAATTGCAGGCCGGCGCCTCGGGCTGGAGCCTGTTCGTGCCGACCAACTACACGATCTCGACTTACAAGAAACTCGGCATCATCGAGCCGCTGGAGATGACGAAGCTGCCGAATTTCGATGGCTCGCAGGAGGATCCGCGCTTTACCGGGGAAGGCACGATCGAAGGGGTGACCTATGCGGTGCCGAAGAACTGGGGCACCACCGGCTTTGCCGTCAACACCAAGAAGCTGACCAAGCCGATGACCAGCTGGAAGGAGTTCTGGGACACTGCCATGGCGGAAGGCGACAGCCGCACCATGGTGCATGACTACCAGCTGACCACGATCGGCAATGCGCTGAAATATTACGGCTACTCGTTCAACTCGCTCAAGCAGGACGAACTGGCCAAGGCGGAGGAACTGCTGCTGAAGGTCAAGCCGCATCTGTTCGCGGTCTCCTCCGACTACCAGCCGGGCATGCGCGCCGGCGACGCCTGGATGACGATGTGCTGGACGAATGACGGCGCGCAGCTGCATCGCGACATTCCCGAGATCGCCTATGTGCTGGGCAAGGAAGGCGGCGAGATCTGGACCGACTTCTACGCCATTCCGAAGGATGCGCCGAACAAGCCGGCCGGCTATGCCCTGCTCAACTATCTGATGAATCCGCAGGTGGCGGTGAAGGAGCACCTGGCCAATGGTGCGCCGTCGACCGATGCGCGGGTCAACAAGCTGCTGCCCAAGGAAGTGCTCGACAATCCGATCCTCTATCCGGCGGCCGACCTGTTGACGCCGCTGGAATTCGGCGCGGCGGCAACGCTGACCGATCCCGGTCGTGCCGAATTGATGGCGCGCTTCAAGTCGGCCTGAGCGGCCTCAAGCCCAACGTAGACAAACTTGACCGGCGGGCCATACCCGCCGGCACGGGGCAATCCTTCCATGCACGGCAGCCGTCTTCGCAGGAATTTTCTGACCGCCATGCTGCTCGGTCCGGCGACCGCGTGGCTGGTGGTGTTTCTGGTGCTGCCGTTCATCGCCATCGCCGTGTTCAGCGTCGGCGAGCGGGCGCCGGAAGGCGGCTATCAGGCTGCCTTTACGCTGGCGCAGTATGCCAATCTTCCGGCGCGGGCGACCGCGTTCTGGAACACGATGCTGCTGGCGCCGGTGGGAGCGCTCGCCTGCCTGCTCGTCGCCTATCCGGTCGCCTACTACCTCGCTCTGCAAGCGCCGCAGCGCTGGCGGCTGATCTTGCTGGCGCTGGTCGTCATCCCGTTCTGGACCAGCCTTCTGATGCGGACCTATGCCTGGATGTATGTGCTGGGCGGGCGCGGCATTCCGGCATTGCTCGCTTACATCGGGTTCGAGGATGTCAGGCTGATCAACACGCCGGGCGCGGTGCTGCTCGGCATCGTCTATGGCTATCTGCCGCTGATGATCCTGCCGATCTATGTCAGCCTCGAGCGGCTCGACCGCCGGCTGCTGGAAGCCTCCGCAGACCTCGGCGCCACGCCGCTCTCGACCTTCCTCGGCGTGACCCTGAAACTGTCGCTGCCGGGCGTGATGACCGGCTTCTCGCTGGTGATGATCCTGCTGTTGGGCGAATATCTGATCCCGACGCTGCTTGGCGGCGGCAAAGTGTTCTTCATCGGCAACGCGCTGGTCGACCTGTTCCTGCAATCGCGCAACTGGCCGTTCGGATCGGCCATCGCGATCACGCTGGTGCTGGTCTCGGTGGTGGTGCTGATTGCCGCCAACCGCATTTCGACCCGGGTTTCGGGCGCTCGCCGGGTGGATCTGATCTGATGCGCACCTTCGTCATTGCCGTCTTCGCTTTCCTCTATCTGCCGATCGCCCTGGTCGTGCTGTTCTCCTTCAATGCCGGCCGCCATGCCAGCGAGTTCACCGGCTTTTCGGTTCAGTGGTACGGTACGGCGCTGGCGAACCCGTTCCTGGTCGAAGCGCTGAAGAACAGCCTGTTCATCGCTACCACCAGCGCCTTGCTGGCGGCGTTCTGCGGCACTGCGGCGGCACTCGGCCTGGCGCGTGTCGGCATCAGAACACGCGCGGTATTCGATGCGCTTCTGGGCGCCGCGATCGTCGTTCCGGGCGTCGTCATCGGCATTTCGACACTGGTCGCGCTCGTCCAGCTGTTCACGGTCGTCAATCCGTTCCTCGCCTCGATCTGGCCCGACGACCAGCCGCCGCGCCTGGCGCTCGGCTACGGCTCGATCATCGCAGCGCACGGCCTGTTCTCCATGGCGCTGGTGACGATGATCGTCGGCACGCGGCTAGGCAGCCTCGACCGCAATCTGGTCGAGGCGTCGAGCGATCTCTACGCCACGCCGTTGACGACGTTCCGCTCGATCGTGCTGCCGCAGATCATGCCGGCCATCGTTGCCGGCTTCCTGCTCGCCTTCACCTTTTCCTTCGACGATTTCATCATCGCCTTCTTCGTCGCCGGCGCGCAGACGACGCTGCCGATCTATGTCTTCGCGTCGATCCGGCGCGGCGTGACGCCGGAGATCAATGCCATCGCGACGATCGTGCTCGTCGCCTCCGTGCTGCTCGTGGTGCTTGCCCAATGGCAATTGCGCCGGCGCAAGCCGTCGAACTGAAAGTCGCATCATGATCCTCAAAGACCGCATCGCCGTGGTGACAGGCGCCGGCTCCGGCATCGGGCGCGCCGGCGCCATGATCATGGGCAGGGAAGGCGCGGTGGTCGTCATCGCCGACAGGGATGAGGCCGCCGGCGAAGCAACGGCTTTGGACATAAGGGCAGTGGGTGGCCAAGCCGAGGCAATCGCCACCGATGTCGCCGATGACGCAGCGGTCGAGCAACTCATTGCCGGCACGCTGGACAGGCATGGTCGCATCGACATCCTGCACAATCACGCCGGCATCCAAGTCGGCGGAACGCTGACCGAGGTCGAGGTCGGCGGCATGGACGCGTCATGGCGGGTCAATGTGCGGGCGCAGTTCCTGGCGGCCAGGATGGTCATGCCGTCGATGATCGCACGAGGCAACGGCGTCATCCTGAACACCGCCTCCAATTCGGGTGTGTTCTACGACCGCGAGATGATTGCCTACGCCACCTCCAAACATGCGGTGGTGGCAATGACGCGGCAGATGTCGCTCGACTATGCCCGGCACAATGTCCGCGTCAACGCGCTCTGTCCGGGCTGGGTCGACACGCCGTTCAACGAACCGTTCATCGCCCAGATGGGCGGACGCGAGGCGATCGAAACCTATGTCCGCACCAAGATTCCGATGGGGCGCTGGGCCAGCGCCGATGAGATCGCCGAAGCGATCCTGTTCCTCGTCTCCGACCGCTCATCCTTCATGACCGGTCAGGCGCTGGTGATCGATGGCGGCGAAAGCATCGGCTGAGACCTATGCTTTCGTCATCAACCTCCTTTATTTCAGCGCCTTTCCAATACACTGCTCTACGACCTTCCTGGTGCCGCTGGTCGGCAGATAGGACTATGGTCCGGCCGGCATGGGACTTCAGTGCCATGGCCGATCAAGAGCGTTGATTTGTGTTTAATATCAAATGGTTATGGCGACGGCGGGTTGTCAGATCGCGTATTGAGACAACATTTGTCTAAAGTTTACTCTGTACAATTAGTAATTCCTCATACGACGGTCGCCTAGCGGTTGGGCGAAGGGCGGCGATTCCCCGAGGAGATTACCATGACAAACCGAAAAACTCTGTTCGCGGCGCTTGCCGCATTGGCGCTTCTGGCATCTCCGGCGATAGCCGGCGGCAACGGCCACGGCGGCGGCAATGGCGGTGGCAATGCCGGCGGCAACGGCAACGGCGGGGGAAATGCCGGCGGTAACGGCGGCAATAGCAATGGCAAGAGCGGCGCTTCGCACGGCAAGTCTTCCTCGGCTCGGGGGCAGGTGGCAAAGGCCAAAACGGATGACACCACGGTCGACAAGACCACAAAGGTCTCGTCGGTTCCCAAGGAGAAGAACATCCACGCCAAGCTCGGCCGGCTGAACTCGCTTCAGCGCAACATCAACGCCTATATGAACTCGAAGAGCAAGAAGTTCGCCGCCATCCAGGCTTTCGTGACGCAGTCCGCGAAAGCCAAGGTCGCCGAGGCCGCCGCTGAGGCGGCCCAGGAGAAGCTGGATGCGCTGAATTCTCAGTTGACCGCGCTGACGTCGCTGACGCCCGAGCAGATTGCCGCCATGACGCCCGAAGATCAGGCGGCCTTGCCTGGGAAGATAACGGATCTGGAGGCCGAAATCACTGCCCAGGAGGCAGAGGTCACCGCCGCCAATGAGGCGGCTGCCGCGGCAGAGGTCGGCACCGATGATGCATCGCTCGACGCGGCGCTGACGGACATGGCCAACAAGCCGGTCGACGACGACGTCACGGCCTGGGCCCAAGGGGTCCTTGCCGGCAAGATCGACCAGACGGCTGCCGCGATGGAAGCAGAAACGACGCCGTAACGATCGTCGCCGAAACGACAGTACCAGTCAAAGAAGGTGCCGCCGGGTTCGCTCGGCGGCATTGCTGTTTCCCGACCATGATCGGGCAGGCAATCCCTGGATAGCCACCGAGTTGGCTATTCGGAGATAGCGAGGTTCGAGACACTCATACGTGCTTGCGGCCGCCGGTCTCGCGGAACCAGCTGTCGGGATACGGATACCACCAGTCCTGGATTGCCGGCCTGTGGTCGATGATCACCATCTTCGAGCGGCGGAAGGCATCCAGCCCCTGGCGGCCAAGCTCACGGCCAAGGCCCGAGGCCTTCCAGCCCCCGAAGGGCAGGGCGTCATTGTCGATCAGCGGATTGTTGACCCAGACCATTCCGGCTTCGAGCCGTTCAGCCGCCTCGTGGGCTTCGGCCAGATCAGTGGTGAAGACAGAGGCGCCGAGCCCGAACGGGCTGTCATTGGCAAGCCGGATCGCCTCATCGAAATCCCTGACCCGGCAGATGGCGGCGACGGGTCCAAAGCATTCCTCGCGCACGATCGCCATGTCCGGGGTGACGCCGGTCAGGATCGTCGGTTCGTAGAACCAGCCGGTGTTATGCGCTGGCGGGATGCGCCCGCCGGTGACTGCGACGGCGCCATGGGCGATCGCATCGTCGACCAAGCGCATCACCTTGGTCCGCGCGCTTTCGCTGACCAGCGGGCCGATCTCGGTCTTGTCCATGCCGTTGCCGATGCGCAGCGCGCGTGTCCTTTCGGCGAACAGTTCGACGAAACGGTCATGGACGGCATCGACGACGAAGAAGCGCTCGGCCGAAGTGCAGACCTGGCCGGTGAGATGGAAGGCCGCGGTGACGCTGCCGGCTGCCGCGATCTCAAGCGGAGCATGTTGGCTGACGATCAGCGGATCGCTGCCGCCGGCCTCGATGACGCAAGGCTTCATGCGTTCGGCGCAGGCCACCGCAACCGCCTTGCCGGCGGCGACCGAGCCGGTGAAGGCAACTGCGTGGGTGCGGTCGGAGGCGATCAGCGCCTGCGCCGTGGTCGCTCCACCAGGCAGGCAGGAGACCAGCCCCTCCGGCAGCGAGCGGAACACGGTCATGTAGTCCAGCGTCGACAGCGTCGTCGCCTCGGCCGGCTTGATGATGCAGGCATTGCCGGCGGCGAGCGAGGCGGCGACCGTCCAGCACATCAGCAGGATCGGAAAATTATAGGGCATGATGTGGACGGAGACGCCATAGGGCTCGTAGCGCGCATACTGGAACGAACCGGCCTGTGTCGTGCCGGCGATCTTGCCGGCATCGTCGCGCGCCATCTCGGCGTAGTAGCGGAAGATCGGCGCGCAGTTGGCGATCTCGCCGATCGCTTCGGGGTAGGGCTTGCCCATCTCGCGCACCATCAGCTCGGCGCAGCGGGTGAAGTCCGCCGCCTCGATGGCGTTGGCGACGGCATGCAGGTGCTTGGCCCGGCTCTTGGCGTCGAGCTTCTTCCAGGCGGCCTGCGCCCTGGTCGCGGCGGTGAGCACGGCATCGATCTCGCTATCGCCGGCCGCAGCGATCGCCCCGACGGTTTCCAGCGTCGCCGGATCGATCACCGGTTTGTTTGTGCCGGCCATCGGCCGGTAATCCGGGTTGACGAAGAAAGCCGGCCGGTCAGCTGAGAAATCCATAGGCATCCTCTCAGATCCGCTCAGCGGATCATGTAGACTTTCTTGATCGTCTCATGGACGGTGCAGACGCCTTTCCAGTCCTGCGGAAAGAAGGCTGCGGTGTCCGGCTCGATCTCGATCACCTCGCCGGATTCATGCACGTAGGTGCAGCGCCCTTCGAGGAAGTGGCAGAACTCGTCGCGGGTGACATGGCAATGCCATTTGCCTGGTGTGCAGACCCAAAGCCCGCATTCGGAGCGGCCCTCCGGCCCCTTGTGCAGCAGCTTGCCCGAGGTGTGGGACTCACCCTCGATCATTGTTGGGATGACACCCCAGTCGACGAGGTCGGTAATGGCGAGCGGGGATTTCATGATGGGCGTTGTCATATCGATTTCCTTGAAGCTCATCGGCACATGAAGGCCTTGGTCAGCGTTTGCGTGATGATGGAGATGCCGGTCCAGCCGGCGGGAAAGAACACCAGCGTGCCGGCCTCGACCGGAATCTGCTCGCCATTGTCATGGACATAGCTGCCGCGGCCCGAGAGGAAGTGGCAGAACTCGTCGGCGGCAAAGGTGACCTTGCGCGTGCCCGGCGTGCACGACCACAGGCCGCATTCGCTCGATCCGTCCGGGTTTTGCGACAGGATCTTGCCCGAGGCGCGTGGCGAACCGGCGAGCGTGTCAGAACCCGCGCCCCAATCCTCCAGTTCCACGGTCGAGGCCTTCGGCCAGTGCGGTGTCGGCATGTCATGCTCCCATGAAGTGTCAGGCCAGCATGTAGACGTTGCGCATGGTCTCATGCACGGTGCATTCGCCCGCCCAGCCGGCTGGGAACATGACCACGGTCCCGGCGGAGACTTCTATCACCTCACCGACATCGGACCGGTAGGTCGCGCGGCCGGCGACGAAATGGCACAATTCGTCGCGCGGGATGCTCAGGCGCCAGCGGCCTGGCGTGCACACCCAGATGCCGGATTCCGGCAGGTTGTTCGGCCCTTTGTGCACGAGTTTGCCGGTCGAGTGCGAAGTGCCTGACAATGCGTCGGGTTGGGCGCCCCAGTCGACGAGATCGGTTCGGGTGGAGGCGTGGTGGAGGTGTGGTGCGGAGGAGGTCATGCGGAGGCTCCTGCGCGATGGTTGCTATTCATATGCTGCGCCAGGGCACCCCCCTCTGGCCTGCCGGCCATCTCCCCCGCAAGGGGGGAGATCGGATGTTGCCTCGGCCTTCGCCAATCACCAAGGTTGCAGAGTGAGAACCGGCGGTGAAGCTGCCAATCTCCCCCCTTGCGGGGGAGATGGCCGGCAGGCCAGAGGGGGGTGCTCAGGCGCGATATATCAACCATCTCGCTCACAGCAACTTCTCCAACAAACCCGCCGCCTTTTCCGGCCCATTCTGCCCCTGCATCTGTGCCGATGTCTTGGCCAGCTTTGCCTTCATCTTCGGGTCGGTCAGACAGGCCTCGATCTTCGCGATCAGCTCGGCATCGGTCCAGTCGTAGCGCGGCATGCCGAAGCCGTGGCCGGTCTCCTCGACGCGGGTGGCGTTATCGTGACCGTCCCAGACATAGGGCATGATGATCGCCGACTTGCCGAAATAGAGGCACTCTGTGAACGAGTTGTTGCCGCCGTGGTGAATAACAGCGTCGACCTGCGGGATGACCGAAGGCTGCGGGAACCAGCTCTCGACGATGACATTGCCGGGCACGTCCGTGTACTGGTCCTTGTAGCCGCCGACATTGACCAGCGCGCGGTAGCGCGTCATGCCCAGCGTCGCGATGATGCGCTTCAACAGATCGACATCGCCGGCGCCGAGGCTGCCGAAGGAGACATAGAGCAGCGGCCCGTCATTGTTTTTGGCGAAGGTCGGCACCGTGTAGGGTTTCTCCTGTCGAACGCAGCCTTCGAGATACTGGAATTTTGCCGGGTCGAGCGGATGGCGGCGCTTGAACTTGGCCGCTTCGGGGTAAAGCAGCAGGTTCAAATAGGGCGAAGCCTCGAAGAACTGGCCGATCGGATAGGGTGCCTCGTCGTTGGCAGCGAGGAAGGCGTTGAAGTCGTCATGGATCGGCTTGATCACCGCGTTGAAATGATCGCGGTAGCGCTGGTGACCGGCATGGTCGTTCTCGCCGCAGCCGGAGAGATGCGGCGGGATGTCTTCGTCCTCGATCTCGTTTTCCGAGCAGGAGATGACACGCACCCACGGCTTGCCGTACTGCTTTATCGCCGGGAACAGGATGACGTTGTCGACGCAAATGACATCCGGCTTGATAGCTGAGAGAACGCGCGGCAGATCCTTCTGCGCCCATTTTGCGCTGTCGACGATCGCCGTCCAGCAATCCTTGACGTAGTTGTCGACCTGGTCGTAGGGCGATTTGCGGAAGTTCGGGATGTGGCCGTTGATGAAATCCTCCCAGAATTTCGCCATCTGCTCGGGCGGCATCGGCTCGGACAGGTTCACCGGATGGGCCTCGAAGCCGTAGCCCTTGTAGACGTCGACGAAGCCGGGATCTGACAGGAACACCGCTTTATGGCCGCGCGCCTCGACCGCCTGGGCGATGCCGACGGAATTGAGCGCCGGGCCATAAGCTGCTTCTGGAAAAAACGCGATCGTCTTCTGCGCCATCAGGCCTCTCCTTTATTCTGCGAAAACTCTGACATCGGCGGCGTCCCAGCCGAGTTCGACCTGATCGCCCGATGCGACCGGCCGGCGGTCTGCGGCATCAGCGGTGACGCGCACCAGGAACGGCTTTGGCGACAGGCCCGTGCGGACATGCAACTGCAGGTCGAGCCCCTGATAGGCCAGCGCCTCGACCGTGCCGGTGGTGCGGTTGGCGGTTTCACCCGACGGGAACAGCCGGATGCGTTCGGGCCGCACCGACGCGACAGCGGATGCGCCGATGGAGAGCGCGGCAGGAACCTTGCCGGATATCCGCGTGCCGTTGGCAGCCACCACACCGTCGGTGGCGGCTTTACCGGGCACAAAATTCATCACGCCGATGAAGTCGGCGACGAAACGGTCGGCCGGATGCTCATAGATCGCGTGCGGCGTGTCGCATTGCAGCAGCCTGCCGTCCTTGAGCACCGCCATGCGGTCGGCCATCACAAGCGATTCTTCCTGGTCGTGGGTGACGATGACGAAGGTGATGCCGACCTCGTGCTGCAGGCGCTTCAATTCCAGCTGCATGGCGCCGCGCAGTTTCTTGTCGAGCGCGCCAAGCGGCTCGTCGAGCAGCAGCAGACGGGGCCGTTTGACCAGCGCGCGGGCGAGCGCGACGCGCTGCTTCTGGCCGCCCGACAGCTGCTCCGGCTTGCGGTCGGCGAAGGGGACCAGCTCGGTTGTCGCCAGGATGGCGTCGACGCGGGAGTGGATTTCTGGCGCCGGCAAGCGCTCCATCTCCAGGCCGTAGGAGACATTGGCGCGGACGCTCATATGCGGAAACAGCGCGTAAGACTGGAACATCAGATTGACCGGCCGCTTGTTGGGCGGGGTTTTCGCAATGTCGTGACCGTCGAGCAGGATGCGCCCGCCACTAGGCGTCTCGAAGCCGGCCAGCATGCGCAGCAGCGTGGTCTTGCCGCAGCCCGACGGGCCGAGCAGTGCGAAGAACTCATTCTCGCGGATGTCGAGCGAGATGCCGTCGACAGCCGTCACCCGGCCGAAATTCTTCGACACCTTGTCGATGGCCAGCAGCGTGCGCGGTTCGCTCATTGGCCTATGATCCCACGGTTGAGCCGCTGCGACAGGGTCAGCGCGGTGATCGAGACCGCCATGACGATGGTCGCCAGTGCGTTGATCTCCGGCGTGATGCCGAAGCGGATCATCGCGTAGATCTGCATCGGCAGCGTCGTCGAGGAGCGGCCGGCGCCGGCGGTGAAGAAAGCGATGATGAACTCGTCGACCGAGAGCGTGAAGGCGAGCAGCGCGCCTGCGATCACCGCCGGCGCGATGACCGGCAATGTCACCCGCCTGAAGGTGGTGAGCGCGGAGGCGCCGAGATCGGCGGAAGCCTCGACGATCGACCAATCAAAACTCTTCAGCCTGGCGCGCACCACCGAGCAGACAAAGGCAAGGTTGAAGACGACATGGGCGAGGATGATGGTGTGCAGGCCCATGGTCAGGTTGAGCATGGAGAAGAACGAAAGCAGCGCGATCGCCAGGACGATGTCGGGAATGATCATCGGTGCGAAGATCAGCGCTTCGAGTCCCCTGCCATATTGCCGGCGCATCTCGATGCCGATCGCCAGCAGCGTGCCGAGCAGAGTGGCGATCGCGGTCGAGACCAGCGCCACGATCAGCGTGTTGAGCGCAGCGGAGAGGATCGCCGAATTGCCGGCCAGCGAGGCATACCATTTTAGCGAAAAGCCCGACCATGCCGTCGGCAGCCCGCCTTCGTTGAAGGACAGCGCCACCAGCACGGCGATCGGGATGTAGAGGAAAGCGAAGACGAGGCTGAGCACGAGCCAGAGCGTGCGCCGCGTGGCGGGAGAGCGCTCAGCCATCGGTGTCTCCGCCGGCTTGCGCGGCGTGGCCCGAGGCGCGATTGGCGGCGAGCGCCTGCGCCATCAGCACCAGAAGCATGATGGCGATCAGCGCCATCGCGAGCGCGGCGCCGAACGGCCAGTCGTTGGCGGTCAGGAACTGGTCGTAGACGAGGTTGCCGATCATCTGGAAACGGCCGCCGCCGAGCAGCGCGGGCGTGACGAAATTGCCGATCGACAGCACGAAGACGAACACCGCGCCGGCAGCAATGCCGGGCACGGTCAGCGGCAGGATGACACGGCGGAATGTGGTCATGGCGGAGGCGCCGAGGTCGCGCGAGGCCTCGGCGAGTTCCGGGTTGAGGCGAGACAGTGGCGCGTAGCAGGCGAGGATGACAAAGGGCAAATAGTTGTAGATCAGGCCGGCGATAACGGCGCCTTCGGTGTAGAGCATCGACGGTGGCTCGCCGGTGTAGCCGAACCAGCGCAGCAACTGGGTGATCAATCCTTCGCGGTTGAGCAGCACGATCCAGGCATAGGTGCGGATCAGGTAGTTGGACCAGAAGGGCAGCACGGCGAAGAACAGGAACACCGGCTGCAGCCGGCGGGGTGCCGCTGATATCGCATAGGCGGCGGCGTAGCCGATCACCACCGCGATCAGCGTCGCGGTGCCGGCGATGCGCGCCGAGTTGAGGAAGATGCCGGCATAGAGCGGGTCG
The DNA here is from genome assembly GCF_040324155.1 of Mesorhizobium sp. M0011. NCBI lineage: Bacteria > Pseudomonadati > Pseudomonadota > Alphaproteobacteria > Hyphomicrobiales > Phyllobacteriaceae > Mesorhizobium > Mesorhizobium sp. M0011. The sequence continues at coordinate 31,630 of NZ_JAMYVQ010000039.1, forward strand.
AAGACCAGCCCGAAATTCTCCAGCGTAAAGGTGTATTCGATGCCGCCATAGATACCGCGCCGGAAGAAGGCGAGCGCCAGCACCAGCGCGCACGGCACCACCATCAGTGCGGTCAGCCAGACCAGCGCCGGGGCCATCAGCAAGGAGGAGCGAGAGGGTAGGTGCTTCACGAAGTGCCCCCCTCTGCCCTGCCGGACCCGGCCTTTCGCTTTCGCTTCGGGCGTTCGTCGTTCGGAAAGCCAAGCAATTGGCTTTCCGTCCGTTGCGCGGACCACTTCTCACCCCCTTCAAGGGAGGAGATCGGCAGTTCCAACCTTTCGCTTACTTTGAAAAATCGAAGATTGGCGAAAGCAATGCCACAGCCAATCTCCCCCCTTGAGGGGGAGATGGCCGGCAGGCCAGAGGGGGGCGACACGGGACGCAAGCTTGATTCCAAGATGCTGCTGGAACAGTCCCTACTGCGCCGCCTTGATCTCGCTGACGATCTTCGAATAGTCGCGCTGGGCGTCGCCGACGTCACGCAATTGCTCGAACTTGACGAGGTCGGCCACCGGCATCGCCATGTTGGGGAATTTGGCCAGGAAATCGGCAGGCAGGCTTTCCATGGCCGGCTTGTTCGGCACCTTGTAGTCGATGTTCTGCGCTGCCCAGGCGTGGTTCTTGGCGTCGAGCATGAAGTTGATGAACTGGAAGGCGGCGTCCTTGTTGGCGGAGGCCTTCATCACCACCATCGTGTCGACCCAGAGGTCCGAACCTTCCTTGGGAATGACGTATTTGATCTCGGGTTTTTCGGCGATGCCGTAATTGCACCAGCCGTCCCAGGCCTGCACCATCAGCGCCTCGCCGGACACCAGCTTGGAATAGAAGGTGGTGTCGTCATAGGCGAGCAGGGTCTTCTTGGCCGAGATCAGCAGATCCTTGACCTCAGCCATCTTGGCCGGGTCGGTTTCGTTGACCGAATAGCCCTTGTCGAGCTGGCCGGCGGCCAGCAGCCAACGGTCGGTCGCCAGCATGGTGGTCTTGCCCTTCAATTCGTCGGAGGGCGCGAGCAGGTCGCTCCAACTGGTTGGTGCGACCTTCATCAGGTCCGAGCGATAGCAGAGGCCGGTGGTGCCCCAGGTGTAGGGCACCGAGAATGCATTGCCGGCATCGTGAGGCAGCTTGGTTGCTTCCGGATAGAGGTTGGCGAGGTTCGGTATCTTGGTGTGGTCGATCGGTTCGGTCAGGCCGAGCTTGTTCAGCACCTCGGCGAAGGGCGAGGAGACAAAGACCACGTCATAGCCCTTGCCGCCGGCGGCGATCAGCTTGCCCATGATCTCTTCATTGGTGGCGTGCACCACCACTTCACCCGAAACGCCGGTCGCGGTCTTGAAGGCGGCCATCGCGTCGGGCGCCATGTAGCCATCCCAGTTGGAAATGACGAGATCAGCAGCCATCGCCGGCGCGGACAGCGCCAAGGCCAGGCCAAGTGCGAGCGAAGATGTTTTCAGCGCACGGCGCCGCAGGCTGGTAGCGGTCATGACAGACTCCCATTCCGGTTGATCGTCGAATTTCATTCGCCGGACCAACGCCTGCGACCTTGCCGCTGCCTCGATCCTGTTCCCTCGGTCTTTTTCTCGCCGATTGTCCTGACAGTACTATTGCAGAAAAAAGTACGTCAATCCATAATTTGTCAAGCGATCGAGGAATCTGGCCGATTGCGTCCGTGCGGGCGATCGGTCAAATCAATGCGGTCATGTCGTTTTCCACTGGACCAGTCATGCAAGCCGTAGCCCGACGACCCCGCACCAACCATCTCGATCTGGCGCAGCGCATCCTGGATGTGGCGCGGCAACGTGGTTTCGAGCCGGGCGCACGCTTGCCGGAGCAGCAGATCGCGTCGCTGTGCAGCGTCTCGCGCACGCCCGTGCGCGCGGCCCTTAGCCTGCTTGCGGAGCGGGGCGTCGTACGGTGGGAGGCGGATTCGGGTTATCATTTGGCGATCGACCTCACCGCGCAGGCTTCGGTCGCCACGGAATTGCCCGCTGCCGAGGAGGACGAGCTGGCCGAGGCGATCCTGCGCGACCGGTCGGCGCGGCGGCTGGACCAGACGGTGACCGTCGCGGGACTGATGCGGCGCTACAGTGCCGAGCGCAAGACGGTACTAAAAGCGCTCAACAAACTGACCGAAGAGAATCTGCTGGACCGTGCGCCCGGCCAGTCCTGGCTGTTTCGACGCACGCCAGACGATCCGGAGGCGCAAGGCGACAGTTATGAATTCCGTCTGCTGCTGGAGCCCGCGGCCATCCTGACGCCGGGTTTCCGGCTGGATGGCGCGCGGGCGGCGACGTTGCGCCAGGGCATGGAAGCGCTGGTGGCGCTGCCGGACGCCGCCTTCGACACACGCGAGTTCCAGCGGCTGGACATCGATTTTCATGGCATGCTCGCCGAAGGCTGCGCCAACCGCTTCGTGGCCGACGCACTCGCCGATCACCTCAGGCTGCGCCGGCTGCCGGGCATCTATGCCGGCGTCAACGTCTTCCGCCTGCGGCAATCGCTGCGCGAACACCTTGTTATACTCGACCATCTTGAAAGCCTGCAGTATGAGGTGGCTGCCGATCTGCTGCGCATCCACCTGCGGCTCTCCCGCAACCAGCGACCGCAAGCGGCCAGTCGCGGGGCGCCTGCCCTGTTCGGCATGATCAGCCGGCCGGATTGACGAGGATTAATTGACGCGTAAAGCCAGCCCGACCATCGCGCTGTTCCCCGAAGCAAGCTTCGGCGCGGCGTTGAATTGCGTCGGCATCGCGCAGGCGCTGCGTGCCAAGGGAGCCCGGCCGGTATTCATCTGTCATGCCGGCTTTTCCGGCGTCTTTGCCGACTATGGTTTCCAGGAATACCAGCTGCCGACCGACGAGCCGCTGAGCGACAGCGAACGCCAGAGCTACTGGCAGGCCTTCGTGCGCAGGCACCTGCCGCATTTCAGGCTGAGCCCGATCGACCAGCTGGAAACCTATGTCGCGCCGACCTGGCAGGCCATCGTCGACACCGCGGTCAATGCCGAGGCGCCGCTGCGCCAGTTGCTGGCGCGGCTGAAGCCGGACGCGGTGGTTCTCGACAATGTCATCATGTTCCCGGCGATCGCCGCCGCCGGCTGTCCCTGGGTGCGTGTCGTCTCCTGCGCCGAGACCGAGCTGCCGGATGCACAGGTACCGCCCTATCTGTCGGGGCTTGGCGTCGACGACCCGCAACGCGCGGCGTTCGAGGCCCGCTATCTCACGGCCTCGGCACCGGCACATGACCGCTTCAACCGCTTCCGGATGGATGCCGGCCTGGCGCCGCTGCCGAAGGGCCTTTTCCTGGAGACGTCGCCCGACCTCAATTTGCTGCTGACGCCTTCGATCGTGCGCCGCGAGCGCGCCGAGCCGCTCGACCCGGCCCGCTTCGTCTATCTCGAAGGCTGCGTGCGTTCGGAAGGGCCATTCGAGGTGCCGGTATTTCCGCGCAATGGCGGGCCGCTGGTCTATGTCAGCTTCGGTAGCCTCGGCGCCATGGATGTCGGGCTGATCGAGCGAATGATGGCCGTGTTCGACAGGCTGCCGGCGCGCTTCATCGTCAATGCCGGCGGCCTGCGCGATGCCTATCGCGCGGTGCCCGACAACGTCTATCTCGACGCCTGGTTTCCGCAGCCCTCGGTGGTGGCGAAATCGGACCTGTTCATTCACCACGGCGGCAACAACAGCTTTTGCGAAGCGCTGCGCTTCGGCGTGCCGTCGCTGATCATGCCCTATTGCTGGGACGGACACGACAATGCGCGCCGCGCCGGAGAAGCCGGCGTCGGTGACCATATCGGCCGCGACGCCTGGACCGAAGGAGTGTTGGAGAGAGCCATTCTCGGCCTGCTGGCCGACGATGCAATGCGCACCCGCCTCAAGGACAATGCAGCCCAAATGGCGCTGAAACCTGGAACGGATGTGGCCGCGCAAGCCATACTCTCTCTGATACGGACATGAACGAAATGCCTGACAACAACACGAACATCTCGCTCTCCAGCGGTACCGATGCCAAAGCCTGGCTGGTCCGGCACGGCATCAACGAAGTCGAGTGCCTGGTGCCCGACATGAATGGCGTCCTGCGCGGCAAGGCCTTGCCGACGGCCAAATTCCTCCAGGCGCTTGAAGACCGCGCGCTCTATCTGCCGAGCAGCGCTTTCCTGGTCAGCATCGACGGCCGCTACTCCGGCTCGATCGACGAGGGTTTTGCCTATTCGGATCCGGACATGCGCATGGTGCCTGATGTATCGACGCTCTGCCTGGCGCCGGGTGCCGCTCCCGGCAAGGCCTATGTCTTTGCCGATGCCTTCCATATGGACGACCGGCCCTGGATGGCCTCGCCGCGCCATATGCTGCGCGCCGTGCTCGATCTCTACGCCAAGCGCGGCTGGCGGGCGGTGGTGGCGCCCGAGCTGGAATTCTATCTCACCGCGCCCAATCCCGATCCCGACCAGCCGCTGACCGCCCCGGTCGGTGCCAATGGCCGTGCCGAGGGTGTGCAGCATCCCTATGACATGGCCGCGCTCGAGGAGTTCGAGCCGGTGATCCGCCGCATCTACGACTACGCCGCGGCAGCCGGCTTGCCGCTCGACACGCTGATCCACGAGTCAGGTACGGCGCAGCTTGAGATCAACTTCCTGCATGGCGATGCGCTGCCGCTGGCCGACAAGGTGCTGCTGTTCAAGCGGTTGACGCGCCAGGCCGCGCAGCAAAGCGGAATGCATGCGACCTTCATGGCCAAGCCGATCGCGGCGCAGGCGGGAAGCTCGATGCATCTGCACATGTCCATCATCGACGAGGCCGGCAGGACGGTGTTTGCAGGCAGCGACGATGCCGACACCGAGATGTTCGGCCATTTCATCGGCGGCCTGCAGAAATATGTCCCGGAAATCATGCCGCTGTTCGCACCGAACGTGAACTCGTTCCGCCGCATCCGCCCGAACCACAGCGCGCCGGCCAACATCGAATGGTCGCATGACAACCGTTCCTGCGGCCTGCGCGTGCCGGCCGGCGGCCGCTCCGCGCGGCGGGTGGAGAACCGGTTGCCGGGTGCGGATTCCAATCCTTACCTGGCGATCGCCGGTTCGCTTCTCGCCGGCTACCTCGGTGTCGAACAAAAGCTCGCACGGTCGCCCGAGGCGTCGGGCAACGCCTACAAGATCAAGAGCACGCTGCCGAAAACCATGGAGGAGGCGCTGGACCGCTTCGCTGCTTGCGATCCGGTGCGGGAATTGCTCGGCGAGGATTTCTTCCAGACCTATCTGCGCGTCAAGAGCGTCGAACTCGACCTGTTCCAAGGCGTGGTGACGAGCTGGGAACGCGACCACCTGCTGCTGAAGGTGTGATCATGGCTTCCAGTTCAACGGGTTTCAATTCGGGCCTCGATATCGGTAAATCCTATTATGTCGCCACGGCCAATCGGGCGCCGGACCATCCGGCGCTGGTCGGCGATGTCGATGCTGACCTGGTGGTTGTCGGCGGCGGCTGCACAGGGTTGTCCGCCGCCCTTCACGCCGCCGAGCGCGGGCTGAAGGTGGTGCTGCTCGAAGGCGGCAAGATTGGCTGGGGGGCTTCGGGACGCAACGGCGGCCAGATGATCCCCGGCCTGCGCAAGGGCGCCAAGGGGTTGGTCAAACTCTACGGGTCCGAGCGGGCAAAGGTGCTGTTCGATCTTGCCTTCGAGGCGCGCGGGCTGGTGCTCGATATTATCGAGCGGCATGCCATCGACTGCGATCTCAGGCTGACCGGCCATCTGGTCGGCGCGGTCAACGGCTCCGACCTTAGGGATCTCGAGGAAGAGGCCGAGTGCCTGGCCACGGTGATGAAGTTCCCGCATGCGGAAATCCTATCGGCGGCTAAAGCCCGAGCCAAGGTCGATACACCCTACCATGGCGCGATGTATGAGCCGCTCGGCGGCCACATGCATCCGCTGAACTATACGCTCGGCCTTGCCCGCGCAGCGGTTGCTGCCGGCGTCACCATCCACGAGAATTCGGTCGCCGTGCGGCTGGAGCGTGAGCCTTCGATCCGGGTCTCGACCGCAAAGGGATCGGTTCGGGCCAGACATGTCGTGCTGGCGGGTGACGCTCTGCTCAACGGGCTGGAGCCGCGCGTCAACAGCCGCATCATGCCGGTCGGCAACTACATCGTCGCCACCGAGCCGCTTGAGGGCAAGCGCAACGTCATCCCGGCCAATGTCGCGGTCTCCGATACCCGCTTCGTCGTCAACTACTACCGGATGTCGGCGGATGGACGCCTGCTGTTCGGCGGCGGCGAGCGCTACACGCCTTCACCGCCGGCCGATATCGCCGGCTTCGTGCGGCCGCATATGGAAAAGACCTTTCCGCAGCTCAAGGGCTGCCGCATCGATCATGCCTGGGGCGGGCTTGTGTCGGTGACGACATCGCGGCTGCCGCACGTAGGGCACTATGGCGAGGTCTATTTCGCGCATGGCTATTCCGGCAAGGGCGTCATCCTGTCGACGCTGTCCGGCAAGCTGCTGGCCGAAGCGATCACCGGCGATGTCTCGCGGCTCGATCTGTTCTCGACGCTGACCCCGATGCCGTTCCCGGGCGGCACGGCGCTGCGCGGTCCGCTCTATGTGCTGGGCATGCTTTGGTATGCGATGCGGGATCGGATCAAGCATTGAGGGGGCGTTGCTGCAACGGCACAAATAGTACCGTAGCGATCCTTCACACCCCCCTCTGTCCTGCCGGACATCTCCCCCGCAAGGGGGGAGATTGGCAGGTTCAGCGCTGCGATCACCCTATAACGGTGTAGATTGGCGAAAGCCGCGATAACAGCGATAACAGCTGATCTCCCTCCTTGCGGGGGAGATGGCCGGCAGGCCAGAGGGGGGTGCTGTCCCGCCGACGTCGAAGGTTGGATGAAGCTTCTTAAACCACAAAGAAATCCTCAATCCGCTGCCTGGCCTCCAGTAGTGCCGGCAGTATCTCCCGCTCCATCTCCGCGACCGAAAATCGTGCCGACTGGGTCGAGACGTTGATGGCCGCGACCGTGCGCTCCGCTCGGTCGCGGATCGGTACGGCGACCGAGCGCAGGCCGAGTTCTAGTTCCTCATCGACGATGGCAAAGCCGTCAGCCTTCGCCTTGGCGATGGCGTTGGCTAACAAACGCCTGTTGGTGATCGTCTTCGGCGTCCGTCTCTCGATGGTCGCCTGGCCGAGGAATGCGTCCAATTCCCCTGATGTCAGCCCGGCCAGCAGGATGCGCCCCATCGAGGTGCAATAGGCCGGCAGCCTGGTGCCGACATCGAGCGACACGCTGAGGATGCGGCGGCCGGGAATGCGGGCGACGTAGACGACATCCTCACCCGACAGGATGGCCGCAGAGCAGGCCTCGTTCAGTTGTGCGGCGACCGCGCGCATGATGGGGGCGGCGAAGGCCCATAGCGAGGCGCCGCCGAGCCAGGTGCGGGCAACCGTCAGCAGGCGCGGCGACAGCGAGAACACGCGGCCGGCTTGTGTTGCATAGCCGGTGGCGGTGAGTGTCAGCAGGAAGCGGCGGGCGCCGGCGCGGGTCAGGCCCGCTTCCTCGGCCATTTCAGTCAACGTCATGCCCGAGGGATGGCGGGCCAGGATCTCCATGACGGCAAGGCCGCGTTCAAGCGAGCCGACATGATCACGGGAAACAGCCTCTTCGTCCATCTTGTCTCCGCAGAACGACATCGGCGTCAGGATTGACTCCACGCCTCTGCTCAGCATAGAAAGTATCGCATATAAAACATATGTTCGCAATACGAACTTTCTCAGCCTGGAGCCGATGCGATGGTCAAGTTCCTGCCGCTCAAACAGGCCGTGGCCGAGAATTTGAAAGATGGTGACACGGCTGCCTTCGAGGGCTTCACCCATCTGATCCCGACGGCAGCGGCGCATGAGGCGATCCGCCAGGGTTTTCGCGACCTGACCTTGATCCGCATGACGCCGGACCTGATCTACGACCAGATGATCGGCATGGGCATGGCGAAGAAGATCGTCTTCTCCTATGTCGGCAATCCCGGCGTCGGCCTGCTGCGCCGCGCCCGCGATGCCATCGAGAACGGTTTCCCGCGCTCACTTGAAATCGAGGAGCACAGCCATGCCGGCATGGCCAACGCCTATGAAGCGGGTGCTGCCGGCCTGCCCTGCGCGGTGTTTCGCGGCTATCGCGGTGCTGGCCTCGCGGCGGTCAACCCGAACATCAAGTCTGTCACCTGTCCGTTCACCGGCGAGGTGCTGGCCGCTGTTCCTTCGATCCGGCCTGACGTCACCTTCATCCATGCGCAGAAGGCCGACAAGAAAGGCAATGTGCTGGTCGAAGGCATCATCGGCATCCAGAAGGAAGCGGTGCTGGCGGCCAAACGCGCGGTGGTGACGGTCGAGGAAGTGGTCGACAATTTCGACGATCTGCACCCCAACCTGACCGTGCTGCCGCGCTGGACGATTGCCGCGATATCGGTCGTGCCCGGAGGCTCGCATCCGTCCTACGCGCATGGCTATTATGCGCGCGACAATGCCGCCTATCTCGAATGGGACGAAATCGCCGCCGACCGCGAGAAATTCCAGGCGTGGATGCGGGCCAACGTCATCGAGAAGAGTGCCGGCGATTTCGAGGCCCGGGTCGAGCATCTGAGGAAAGCGGCATGAGCGACAATCAGGGCTTCACCCCCAACGAGATGATGACGATCGCCGCCAGCCGCGCGCTGCGCAATGACGATGTCTGTTTCGTCGGCATCGGCGCGCCATCCGCCGCTTGCAATGTGGCGCGGCTGACGCATGCGCCCGACATCACCTTGATTTACGAGAGCGGCACGATCGGCACCGCGCCCGACGTGCTGCCACTGTCAATCGGCGATGGCGAATTGTGCGAAACCGCCGTCACCACCGTCGCGGTGCCGGAGATGTTCCGCTACTGGCTGCAGGGTGGGCGCATCTCGATCGGCTTCCTCGGTGCGGCGCAGCTCGACAAGTTTGGCAACATCAACACCACGGTCATCGGCGATTATTTTCACCCAAAGACCAGGCTACCCGGCGGCGGCGGCGCGCCGGAGATCGCGACGTCGTCGAAGGAGATCTACATCACCATGGCGCAGACCAAGCGCGGCATGGTCGAGAAGATCGATTTCTTCACTTCCTTCGGCCATGGCGAGGGCGGCGATCATCGCAAACGGCTTGGTATCGAGACATCAGGCCCGACCTTGCTGATCACCGATCTCGCCATCTGGAAGCCGGATCCGGTGAGCAAGGAGTTCACCGTCGTGTCGCTGCATCCCGGCGTCACCCGTGAGCAGGTGCAGGAGAGCTGTGGCTGGGTGGTTAAGTTCACTGATACTCTTGACGAAACGCCGGCGCCAAGCGAACTCGAACTCAAGACATTGCGCGACCTGCAGGCCCGCACCAAGGCGGCGCATGAGGGAACCGGAAAAGCAAAGGCTGCATGACATGGCCGAGGCCTATATCTGCGACTACATCCGCACGCCGATCGGCCGCTTCGGCGGTTCACTGTCTTCGGTACGATCAGACGATCTTGGCGCGATACCGCTGAGGGCATTGGTCGAGCGCAATGCCGGCATCGACTGGCAGGCTGTCGACGATGTCGTCTATGGCTGTGCCAACCAGGCCGGCGAGGACAACCGCAACGTGGCGCGCATGGCGCTGCTGCTGGCAGGCTTGCCGAAGGAGATTACGGGCTCGACCGTCAATCGCCTTTGCGGCTCCGGCATGGATGCGCTGATCATCGCAGCCAGAGCTGTCAAGGCCGGCGAAGCGGAGTTGATGATCGCGGGCGGCATGGAATCGATGAGCCGGGCACCCTTCGTCATGCCCAAGGCCGACACGGCGTTTTCGCGCAATGCCGAGATTTACGACACCACCATCGGCTGGCGCTTCGTCAACCCACTGATGAAGAAGCAGTATGGCGTCGATTCGATGCCGGAAACTGGCGAGAACGTCGCCGAGGATTTTGCGGTGTCGCGGGCCGACCAGGACGCCTTTGCCGTGCGCAGCCAGGACAAGGCGATCGCTGCACAAGCCAATGGCCGGCTGGCGAAGGAAATCACAGAGGTGACCATCCCGCAGCGCAAGGGCGATCCGATCGTCGTCGCGAAGGACGAGCATCCGCGCGCGGGCTCAACGGTCGAGGCGCTGGCCAAGCTGCCGACGCCGTTCCGGCAGGGCGGCACGGTGACGGCCGGCAATGCCTCCGGCGTCAATGACGGCGCGGCGGCGCTGATCGTCGCTTCCGAGGCGGCGGTGAAGACATACGGCCTGACGCCGATCGCCCGCATCCTCGGTGGTGCCGCCGCCGGTGTGGCGCCGCGCATCATGGGCATCGGCCCGGTGCCGGCGACGCAAAAACTCTGCGCGCGACTTGGCCTGACGCCAAAACAGTTCGATGTCATCGAGCTCAACGAAGCCTTTGCCTCGCAAGGCATCGCCGTATTGCGCCAGCTTGGCATTGCCGAGGATGCGGAACACGTCAACCCGAATGGCGGCGCCATCGCGCTTGGTCATCCCTTGGGCATGTCGGGTGCCCGCATCTCCGGCACGGCGGCGCTGGAGCTTCGCGAACGTGGCGGCCGTTATGCGCTTGCCACGATGTGCATCGGTGTCGGCCAGGGCATCGCGGTCGCGCTGGAACGGGTTTGATCGGCGGCCCTTGCTTGGCCGGCTAAGATCAAGAATCCGGTGCGCGGTTCAAATTTGACCACGTGGACAAAAGTCTGGCGTCGTTCCATACTTCCCCGTCTGACATTTTCACGAACAGCCGGCTCGACATGGCTGTCGAACAGAGGGGAATGCAATGGAAAACCGGAACAATAAATCGCAGATAAAACGCGAAGGGCTTTCGCGACGCAATGTGCTGGAGCTGGGCGCGCTTGGTTTGGCGGCAACGATGCTGCCGGGCGCCGCCTTCGCGGCGGACAAGAAGCTGAAGGTGGCGGCGATCTTCGCCACGCCGATCGAGGAGCCATGGGACAACCAGATCCATGTCGCCCTGCAGAAGGCCGAGAAGGAACTCGGCATCGAATACAAATGGTCGGAGAAGGTGCAGACCGCCGATTTCAGCCGCGTCATGCGCGAATATGCGCAAGGCGGCTACCAACTGGTGCTGGGCGACGCCTTCGCCGCCGAGCGCGAATCGCGCCGCACCGCCAAGCAGTTCCCGAAGACCGCCTGGCTGTTCGGCTCCGGCGCCGGCCCGGCGGAACCCAATTTCGGGGTGTTCGACAACTGGATCCACGAGCCCGCCTATCTCTCGGGCATGATCGCTGGCAAGATGTCGAAGTCGGGTACGATCGGCGCCGTCGCGGCGATGGGCATTCCGGAGGTGAACCGGCTGGTCAACGCCTTCTTCGCCGGCGCCAGGGAGGTCAATCCCAACATCAAGAAGAAGGTCGCCTTCATCGGCTCGTTCTTCGATCCGCCCAAGGCCAAGGAAGCGGCGGTCGCGCAGATCGACGCCGGCGTCGACGTCATCTACGCCGAGCGCTTCGGTGTCATCGAAGCCGCGGTGGACAAGAAGATCCTCGCCATCTCCAACATGTCCGACCAGTCGAGTCTCGGCCCCGACACGGTCATCACCGGTCCGGTCTGGGACATGTATCCGACGGTCGAGCAGGCGATCAAACTGGTCAGGGCCGGCGTCTTCACCGCGCAGGACTATGGCGATTTCTCGCGCATGGCCAAGGGCGGCTCGCATTTGGCGCCCTACCACAAGTTCGACAAGACGCTGCCGGCGGACGTCAAGGAGCTGGTCGAAAAGAAGAAGGCGGAGATTCTGGAAGGCAATTTCCGGGTGGATGTGGACGAGAATACGCCGGTTTCGGATTGATTTCTTTACCCTCCCCCTTGTGGGGAGGGTCGATCCGCGAAGCGGAGCGGGGTGGGGGTCCTCGTAGGGCGCATCCCCACCCCGTCTCGCAATCTCCGCTTCGCTCCGACTGCGAGCCGACCCTCCCCACAAGGGGGAGGGTGAAGCAGAGCCTCTCTCCGCAGGAGCATCCTTGTCCGCCCCACTCATCGAAATGCGCGGCATCACCAAGAGCTTTGGCGCCGTCAAGGCGAACGAGGCCGTCGATCTCAGCGTCGCGCCCGGCGAGATCCTCGGGCTACTGGGCGAAAACGGCGCCGGCAAGACGACGCTGATGAATGCGCTGTTCGGCGCCTATGCGCCCGACGCCGGCGAGATTCTCATCCAGGGCCAGACGGTGCGGATCACCAGTTCCGCCGATGCGCTGGCCGCCGGCATCGGCATGGTGCACCAGCATTTTCACCTCGCGCCGCGGCTGACGGTGCTGGAAAACCTGCTCATCGGCATTCCCGGCAAGACAGGACGGATCGACCGCGCCGGCGGGCTGGCGCGGCTGGCCGAGATCGGCCGCCAGCATGGGCTGGTGCTTGACCCGGACCTGCCGGTCTCGGCGCTGTCGGTCGGCGAGCAGCAGCGGCTCGAAATCGTCAAGGCGCTGTTTCGTGGCGCCAGGCTGCTGATCCTCGACGAGCCGACGGCGGTGCTGGCGCCAAGCGAGGTCGACGGGCTGTTTTCGGCGTTGCGTTCTATGGCGGCGCAAGGTCTCGGCATCATCTTCATCTCGCACAAGCTCAACGAGGTGCGGGCGCTGACGCATCGCTGCACGGTGCTGCGGCATGGCCGCGTTGCCGGCCGCGTCGATGACCCGGCCAACACGACATCCTCGGAGATGGCAACACTGATGTGCGGCCATGAGATCGTGCCGCCGGCGCGGGGACCATCGGCGCCGGGTGCTGATGTGCTGACGCTCGACGGTATCTCAACCTCGCATCATTCGGGCACGGCGCTGCGCGACGTATCGCTTGCCGTCCGTGCCGGCGAAATCCTCGGCATTGCCGGGGTGTCGGGCAATGGCCAGCGGGCGCTGGCGGAGGTGATCTCCGGCGTGCGGGCGCCCGATGCCGGCCGGATGACGATTGCCGGCCAAAAGGTCTCGCGGTTCTCGCCGCGCGAGGTGCAGGCGCTCGGACTTGGCCGTATCCCGGAAGACCGCATGACTACCGGACTGGTGACCAATCTGCCGCTGGCCGATTCGATGGTGCTGCCGCGCATCGGCACCACAGCGTTCAGCAGCAGGGGCCTGCTCAAGCCCGATGCGATCCGCGCCTTCACTGAGGCGCAGATCAAGGCCTATGATATCAGGTGCCCCGGGCCGATGACCCGCGCCGGGGCGCTGTCCGGCGGCAATCTGCAGAAGGCGTTGTTGGCACGCGAGCTTGCCTTCGATCCGAAGGTGCTTGTTGTCTCGCAGCCGACGCGCGGCCTCGACATCGGAGCCGCCCGCTTCATCCACGAAAAATTCCTCGACATGCGCGCCAAGGGCTGCGGCATCGTCGTCATTGGCGAGGATCTCGAAGAACTGCTGGTGCTCTGCGACCGCATCGCGGTGATGTATGAGGGCCGCATCGTCGGCACGCTCGACAGCGCCGATGCAACGATCGCACGGCTCGGCCTGATGATGACCGGGGCGGAGGGAAGAGCCTAGATGGACCTTCCGGCGGCGCTGACCCCCACCCCTAACCCCTCCCCACAAGGGGGAGGGGGATGCTGCCGCTCGCCGTTCACACAGCTTCTGAGCCCGGACTTCTGCTGTTTTGTCGTGGTCAGTGCCTGCGAGAGTTCCCCTCCCCCTTGTGGGGAGGGGCTAGGGGTGGGGGTCCCTCTTCGTCAGAATTCTTGTTCGACAGACAGAACAGAGGGTGCCGCCTAATGTTCCGCCTGGAAGCCCGGACAAGCACTCCTGCCTGGTTCAACCTCGCTCTGCCATTGCTGGCGATCGGAGCAACGCTCATCTTGTGCAGCGGCCTGATTGCGCTGGCCGGCGCCGGCGTGCTCGAAGCTTATGGCGTGATGTTCACGGCGTCGCTGGGCGACAGCTATGCGATCACCGAAACGATGGTGCGTGCAACACCCATGATCTTCACCGGACTGGCGGTCGCGGTCGCCTTCCGAGCAAAATTCTGGAACATCGGCGCCGAAGGGCAATTGCTGGCCGGTGCCGTGGCCAGCTGCTTTGTCGGCGCCATTCCAATGCCGGGGCCGCTCGCCATGGTCTTGATGGCGGTGGCGGGCGCCGCAGCGGGAGCCGCAGTCGCGTTGGTGCCGGCGACGCTCAGAGTAAAATTCAAGGTCGATGATGTCGTCAGTTCGCTGTTGCTCAACTCGGTCATCTATTACGCCTTGATGGCGCTGATCGAGGGGCCGTGGAAGGACAGTTTCAGCGGCTATCCGATCTCGCCGCCGATCGAGGATTCGGCCAATTTCCCGGTGCTGCTCGAAGGCACGCGGCTGCATCTCGGCGTCGTCGCGGCACTGATCGCGGCGCCGCTGATCTGGTTCCTGATCGTGCGTACGACGCTCGGCTTCAGGATCAGGGTCACCGGCGAAAACCCGGAAGCCGCCAGATATGGCGGCATCCACGTCGAGCGGGTGCTGATCTCGACGGCGCTGCTGTCCGGCGCGCTGGCCGGATTGGCCGGCGTCGGCGAGGTCGGCGGCGTGCATTTCCAGGTGATGAGCGACATCTCGCCGGGCTACGGTTATTCCGGCATCGTCGTTGCGATGCTGGCGCGGCTCAATCCGCTCGGCGTCGTGCCGGCGGCGATCTTCCTTGCCGCCGTGATGACCGGCGCCGAGGCGATGTCGCGGGCGACCGGCGTGCCGGCCTTCCTCAGCGACGTCATCCAGGGCACCGCATTGCTTGCCATGCTTGTGGCGCTGCTGTTCACCGCCTATCGCATCCGTCGCGTCGGAGTTGCCCGATGAGCGCGGTGTTCGAACAAATATTCCAGGTCGGCTTCCTGGCCGCGATCATCCGCATTGCCACGCCGCTGGCTTTCGCGACGCTCGGCGAAATGTTTTCCGAGCGGGCCGGCGTGCTCAATCTCGGCATCGAAGGCATCATGCTGTTGTCGGCGATGACGGGCTTCACCGCCGCCAGCCTCACCGGCAGCCTGTGGCTTGGCGTGCTGGCGGCGGTGCTCACCGGCATGCTGATGGGCGCGCTGCATGCGCTGTTCACCGTGGCGCTCGGCCTCAGCCAGCACGTCTGCGGCATCGGCGTGACGCTGTTCTCGTCGGGCCTCGCCTATTTCCTCTACCGGCTGATCTTCGGCCAGCAATCAGTGCCGCCCAGCATCAAGGGTTTTCAGACGCTGCCGATCCCTCTCCTGTCTGACATCCCGGTGCTCGGGACGGCGGTGTTCGACCAGTTCGCGCTGGTCTACATGGCGATCCTCGCCATTCCGCTCGCCGCCTTCGTGCTCTACCGCACGCCATGGGGCCTGTCGGTGCGCATGGTCGGCGAAAACCCGCGCGCCGCGGATTCGGCGGGGGTCAGTGTCACCGCCACGCGCTTCCAGGCAGTCATCCTCGGCGGGGCGCTGATGGGGCTGGCCGGCGCCTTCCTGTCGATGGCGCAGTTCAACGCTTTCACCTTCGGCGTGGTGTCGGGGCGCGGCTGGGTGGCGATCGCGCTGGTCGTGTTCGGCCGCTGGGATCCGTGGCGCTCGGCGGGTGCGGCACTGCTGTTCGCCTTCGTCGATGCGCTGCAGCTGCGCATGCAGGCCAGCGGGCTCGGACACATCCCCTACGAGGCGTTCCTGATGCTGCCGTTCATCTTCACCATCGTCGCCATGGCGGTGATGTCGCGCAACGCGGTGGCACCGTCGGCGCTGCTCAAGCCGTTTCGGCGGGAAGAGCGGTAGCAAAGCTTGGGTTCCTCGCCCCGCAAAGCGGGGAGAGGTGGCCGCGAAGCGGTCGGAGAGAGGCCTGCGACGCTGGCGAGTTGTCGCCGAAGCAAGGCAAGGTCGAGCCATTCCCCCTCTCCGTCTCGGCTTCGCCGAGCCACCTTGTATCTACACGAGAGAGATTTCGTGGGATTAGAGCGATTGAGCCAAGGTCCGGGCGGCCGCCCGGACC
>NZ_JAMYVQ010000040.1:0-44559 GCF_040324155.1 Mesorhizobium sp. M0011
CTCGCGTCATCAGATGCTGGCCTCCAATCCAGCCAGCATCTTGAATCACAAACATCCGGCTTTGGGAATCCTACGATTCTCTCAAAATAGGAATCGCTCTAGGGTCTCCGCGACGTCGCTTCGCGACTGCTTCGCCCTAGGATGACGAAGGAAAGGGGCTTCGCCATGCCTTCGAAATCAACCCTTTCGCAGCGTCTCCACATCCGTCTTCCCAACATACCAATCACGCGCATTGACCTCCTCGAAAACCACCCAGACATCGTTATTGCCGAGGCCGGTGGCGTCCATGATGGCCGCCGTGACCTTTTTGGCGATGTCCGCCTTCTTGCCCGCCGGATCGGCTGATATCACTTCCTTGACGATGCGGATGTTGACGAATGGCATTTTGTCCTCCCGGATGTTCGTGCTCACGACCCGCTTCGATGAAACCGTCGAACGGCCGCCAGTGCTCAAGTCTCAGTATGTCTTGGCGCCGTTGACCATCAGCCGCACCATGTAGAGCGACGTGGTGCCGGCGATGTAGAGGCAATTCAGCTTGTTGCCGCCGAACACGCAATTGGCGGTGACTTCCGGTACCTTGACCTTGCCGATCAGCGTGCCGTCCGGATCGTAGCAATGGATGCCGTCGGCGGCACTGGTCCAGATGCGGCCGTCCTCGTCGAGCCTGAAGCCGTCGAACAGGCCGGCCGTGCAGTCGGCGAAGACTTTCTCGCCCGAAACCTTCTTGCCGCCCTTGCCGACATCGAACACCCGCATATGCGCCGGATTCTGCGCGCCATGCGTGCGGCCGGTGTCGACGACATAAAGCTTGCTCTCGTCGAGCGAGAAAGCCAGGCCGTTGGGCCGGACCATGTCGGTGATGACGGCTTCGACCTCGCCGGTGCCGGGATCGACCCGGTAGACATGACAGGCGCCGATTTCGCTCTCGGCCCTGTCGCCCTCATAATCCGTATCGATGCCGTAGCTCGGATCGGTGAACCAGATAGAACCGTCGGATTTCACCACCGCGTCGTTTGGCGAATTCAGCCGCTTGCCCTTCCATTTGGCCGCGATCGTAGTGACCGAGCCGTCGAACTCGGTGCGGCTGACGCGGCGGCCCGAATGCTCGCAGGTGATCAGCCGGCCCTGCCGGTCGACGCTGTTGCCGTTCGAATTGCCGGACGGCTGCCGGAAGACGCTGACATTGCCGTCGGTCTCGTCATAGCGCAGCATGCGGTTGTTGGGGATGTCGGACCAGACGACATAGCGGCCGGCGGCGAACCAGGCCGGCCCCTCCGCCCACTGGCATCCGGTGAACAGCTTCTCGACCTGCGCGTTGCCGTTGAACAGGCGCGCGAAGCGCGGATCGAGAATTTCATAATAGTCCGCAGCCGCCATGCTTTTCCTCCCGGCATCAATGACACCGGATCAAGACAGCCGGAGGGACAGAAGGCAATGTGGGTACGCACAGTGTGATGCAAAAGATCGCTTGCCGGCTCTGCGCATGACGTTAATGCATGTCGCCCAAAAGTGGCCCCGGTTTTGGGAGAACGACATGCATAAAAACAAAGACCTGAAGCGCGTCGCCTGAATCCGTTCAAACGCGACGCGCTTTAGCGCCGCATTAACCGGCTATGCGTTCAGCGCAATGGTGCATTGCAACATCTTCTTTTTGCAATGCACAATTACTATGTCATGCTTCGTATCGATCAAGGGAGGAAGAAACGGCCGCCGAAACGCGGCGCCAAAAAGGAACCTTGCTATGATCCTCGACAGTCTCATGACCCGCGCTCGCAACAGCATTGCCAAGCGCAAGCACTACAACCGCCTTGTCGCCGAAATCGACAGCTTTTCCAGCCGCGATCTGGCCGACATGCGCGCCGACCGCTCGGAAATGCTCTACCAGATCCACAAGCAGATCTACGGCTGAGTATTCGATCGCCTCATCACGTTCGCCATCCTTGGGCGTAGCGACGCGTAGCGTTGCGAAGACCCAAGGATGACGAAGCTACGCGTATAGGCGCGTCGCGACGTCAGTTCGACGCCGCCAGCGCCTTGTCTATCTGTGGCAGCAAGAGATCTCTCGCCGTCTCGGGCGTCAGCGGGCCGACATGCTTGTAGGCGATCTTGCCGTCCTTGCCGATGACGAAGGTCTCCGGCACGCCGTAGACGCCCCAGTCGATCGCCGCACGGCCCGCTTCGTCGACCCCTATCGCCTGGAACGGATTGCCGAGATCGCCGAGGAACCGGCGTGCGTTTTCCGGCCGGTCCTTGTAGTTCAGCGCCGCCATGCTGAAACGCTTGTCCTGCGACAGCGCCAGAAGCACCGGGTGCTCTTCGCGGCATGGCGCGCACCACGACGCGAAGACGTTGACCAATGTGACCTTGCCGGCGAAGGTTTTCGAATCGAGCCCCGGCAGGTTTGAGCCCTCCAGCGCCGGCAGGCTGGTTTGCGGCGCAGGCAGGCCGATCAGGGCCGACGGCACTTCCGAAACATCGCGTCCCGACAGCAGCTGCGACAGGAACAGTCCGGCCAGGCCGAGGAAGATCAGCAGCGGCAACAGCACGAACAGGCGACGAGTGCGCGGGGGCGGCGTTTCTGTTTCGATGCTCATGGCTTTGCGACCTTGTCGGAGCGACGCCTCACGCCGGACGCCTCCAGTTCGGCAAGCTCACGCCTGCGCGCCCGCTGGTCGAGCAGGATCCAGCCGATCAATCCGGCCAGCACCACGGCGGTGATGCCATAGGCGGCGGTCACGTAGAGTGCATGCGCGCTCATGCGACGGGCCCCGCTGAAGTGCGGCCTTCCAAACCGATCATGTCGCCCAGTCTAGACATGCTTTTCCTTAGCCTCGCTCCGTCGGCTTCGCAATCGGTCGCCGCGCCGCAGTCATACGCCGCGTCAATCCGTGCCATGGCGCAGCGCCAGCGCCGCCGAGACCGGACCCAGCACGCCAAGGAACAGGGTTAGCGCGGCAAGAATGAGGAAGGGCTGCAGAAACGGATCGGGATTGGCGGTCGCCCCATAGCTTGCCGAAACGCCGAAGATCAGCACCGGAATGGTCAGTGGCAGCACCAGAACCGAGATCAGCAGCCCGCCACGCGGCAGCGCCACCGCCACCGCCGCACCGGCGGCGCCGATGAAGGTGATGGCAGGCGTGCCGACCAGCAGCGTCAGCGCCGTGGCGCCGATGCCGAGCGGCTCCATGTTCATGAACAGCCCGAGCAGGGGCGCGGCGACCACCAGCGGCAGCACGCTGCCCGCCCAATGCGCCAGGCATTTCACCAGCACCGTCAAGGCCAGCATGTGG
Organism: Mesorhizobium sp. M0011; assembly: GCF_040324155.1. Classification (NCBI taxonomy): domain Bacteria; kingdom Pseudomonadati; phylum Pseudomonadota; class Alphaproteobacteria; order Hyphomicrobiales; family Phyllobacteriaceae; genus Mesorhizobium; species Mesorhizobium sp. M0011. The sequence continues at coordinate 3,291 of NZ_JAMYVQ010000040.1, forward strand.
CGATCATTGCCGAGCACCAGGAGATCGAGCGAGCCGTCCTCGCGATCGGCCTGGAACAGCCGGTCGAGCCCGAGCAGGCAGGACAGCAGCGCGCCGATCCACAGGATGGCCGGTCCGATGCGGGCCAGCAGCTTCAGGTCCGGCCCGACTCCGAACGGGATGGTGGCGATGACGGCGAGGAAGAAGATGACCCCGGTCAGCGCCCCGCCGCCCGCACGGATGTTGAGGCGGATGTCGCGCAGGAAGAGAGCTAGCATAGTTTGAGATGCTCGCGCGCCATCATCAACCCGTTTCCCCCATCCTCAACTCCATCCCCTCGATCCCCAGCGGCAGATGCGTCGCCGCGACAATCATCCCGCCATCCGTGCAATGCTTGGCCATCAACCCCGCAAACCGCGCCTCCGACGCCTTGTCCAGCCCTGCTGTCGGCTCATCCAGCAACCACAATGGCCGGTGGCTGACCAGCAGTTTCGCGATCGCCGCCCGGCGCCGTTGCCCGGTCGATAGATAGCCGAATGGCAGGTGGCCGATGCCACCGAGCCCGACCGTTTCCAGCGCCTCTTTGACGCCGAGCTGTCCGTCGCCGTTGAAGTCGCGCCAGAAGCGCAAATTCTCCGCCACGCTGAGCGCCGGTTTCATTGCGTTCTGGTGGCCAAGGTAGTGACAGGCCGAGGCAACAGACGGAAACGCTTCGCCGCCACCCTCGATCCTCACGCTGCCTTGCGCCACCGGCAGCAGCCCGGCGATGACCCGCAGCAGGGTCGACTTGCCCGATCCGTTCGGCCCCGTGACGATGAGCGCCCGACACTCCTCCAAGGCAAAATCGATGCCGGAAAACACCGCCTCGCCGCCTCGCTCGCCGCACAGATTTTCGGCGATCAGCCGCATTCCTCGCCTGCCCTGAAACCATGTGTCGCGGCCGCTGCCGCATCGCACAAATTTGCTTTCCAACTGTCTAGAACTATTCCAGAAAATTCTCTATATGCGGTGCATCCGTGCCAGCGGTCGGCACGGGAACAGAATTAGCGCCGAACCAGCGCACGCGCCGCCTTGAACGGCTCGGGTTGCTTGGGAACGGACAGCGGAAATGGCCGTACCCGCACCTTTGCGCGTGATTGCATGCCATCGGCGTCCGTTCCCTTTCAGGCTGAACAGACAAGGATCGCACGTGTCAAAATCCCTCGACAGTTTCAATTGCCGCCGCACGCTGACCGCAGGCGGCGCGGAGTATGCCTATTTCGACCTCATCGAGGCCGAGAAGAACGGTCTCACCGGCATCTCGCAGCTGCCCTATTCGATGAAGGTGCTGCTGGAAAACCTGCTGCGCAACGAAGACGGCCGCTCCGTCACCAAGGAATCGATCCAGGCGGTGGCCGGCTGGCTGACCGACAAGGGCACCGCCGGTGTCGAGATCGCCTATCGCCCGGCCCGCGTGCTGATGCAGGATTTCACCGGCGTTCCGGCCGTGGTCGACCTTGCCGCGATGCGCGACGCCATGGCTTCGCTCGGCGGCGATCCGCAGAAGATCAACCCGCTGGTGCCGGTCGACCTCGTCATCGACCATTCCGTCATCGTCGACGAATTCGGCACGCCGATGGCCTTCGCCCGCAATGTCGAGCTGGAATATGAGCGCAACGAGGAGCGCTACAAATTCCTCAAATGGGGCCAACAGGCGTTCCGCAACTTCCGCGTCGTGCCGCCCGGCACCGGTATCTGCCATCAGGTCAACCTCGAATATCTCGGCCAGGTGGTGTGGACCAACACCGAGGACGGCGAAACGACAGCCTATCCCGACACCTGCGTCGGCACCGATTCGCACACCACCATGATCAACGGCCTTGGCGTGCTCGGCTGGGGCGTCGGCGGCATCGAGGCCGAGGCGGCCATGCTCGGCCAACCTGTCTCCATGCTTTTGCCTGAGGTGATCGGCTTCCGCCTCACCGGCAAGCTCAAAGAAGGCGTCACCGCCACCGACCTCGTGCTCACCGTCACCCAGATGCTGCGTAAGAAGGGCGTCGTCGGCAAGTTCGTCGAGTTCTTCGGGCCGGGCCTCTCCAACATGACGCTGGCCGACCGCGCCACCATCGGCAACATGGCGCCCGAATATGGCGCCACCTGCGGCTTCTTCCCGGTCGACTCGGAAACCATCCGCTACCTCACAATGTCCGGCCGCAGCGAGGACCGCATCGCGCTGGTCGAGGCTTATGCCAAGGCTCAAGGAATGTGGCGTGAGACCGGCTCGACCGATCCGGTGTTCACCGATCTGCTCGAGCTGGAACTTGGCTCCGTCGTGCCGTCGATGGCCGGACCCAAGCGGCCCGAGGGCCGCGTCGCCCTGGAAGGCATTCCGGAAGGTTTCGCCAAGGCGATGGAGACCGAATACAAGAAGGCCGCCGAAATCTCCAAACGCTACGCAGTCGAAGGCACCGACCATGATCTCGGTCATGGCGACGTCGTCATCGCCGCCATCACTTCGTGCACCAACACCTCGAACCCGAGTGTGCTGATCGGCGCCGGCCTCCTGGCCCGCAACGCCAACCGCCTCGGTTTGAAGCAGAAGCCATGGGTGAAGACCTCGCTGGCGCCGGGCAGCCAGGTGGTCGCCGAGTATCTGGAGAAATCCGGCCTGCAGAAGGAACTCGATCAGATCGGCTTCAACCTGGTCGGCTTCGGCTGCACCACCTGCATCGGCAATTCCGGCCCGCTGCCGGCGCCGATCTCGAAGACCATCAACGACAAGGGCCTGATCGCTGCCGCGGTCTTGTCCGGCAACCGCAACTTCGAAGGCCGCGTCTCGCCCGACGTGCAGGCGAACTATCTGGCCTCGCCGCCGCTGGTCGTCGCGCACGCGCTGGCCGGCACCGTCACAAAGGACCTGACCACCGAGCCGCTCGGCGAGGACAAGAACGGCGAGCCGGTCTACCTCAAGGATATCTGGCCGAGCTCGGCCGAGATCCAGGAGTTCATCGAGAAGAACGTCACCCGCGAGCTGTTCGCCCGCAAATATGCCGACGTCTTCAAGGGCGACGAGTACTGGCAGAACGTCAAGGCGCCGGAAGGCCAGACCTATGCCTGGGACGACAACTCGACCTATGTGCAGAACCCGCCCTATTTCGCTGGCATGACATCAGGTTTCGGCAAGATCGGCGACATCAAGGGCGCCCGCGTGCTTGGCCTGTTCGGCGACAAGATCACCACCGACCACATTTCGCCGGCGGGTTCGATCAAGGCGGCTTCACCGGCCGGCAAATACCTCACCGATCACGGTGTCGGCGTCGCCGACTTCAACCAGTACGGCACAAGGCGCGGCAATCACGAGGTGATGATGCGCGGCACCTTCGCCAACATCCGCATCCGCAACCACATGCTGGGCGAGAACGGCCGCGAGGGTGGCTACACCATCCACTACCCGTCGAAGGAAGAGGAATCGATCTACGACGCGGCGATGGAGTACAAAAGGGAAGGCGTGCCGCTGGTTGTCTTCGCCGGCGTCGAATACGGCAACGGCTCGTCGCGCGACTGGGCTGCCAAGGGTACCAATCTCCTCGGTGTCCGCGCGGTCATCGCCCAGTCCTTCGAGCGCATCCATCGCTCGAACCTGGTCGGCATGGGCGTTATCCCCTTCGTCTTCGAGGAAGGCACCTCATGGGCATCGCTCAACCTCAAGGGAGACGAGCTGGTCGAGATCGACGGCTTGAGCACCATCAAACCGCGCCAGACGATGATCGCCAAGGTCACCTATGGCGACGGCACGGTGAAGAATGTGCCGATCATCTGCCGCATCGATACGCTGGATGAGCTCGATTACTTCAAGAACGGCGGCATCCTGCAATACGTGCTGCGCGATCTTGCTGCTTAGTACGGGAGTAAGGGAGTAGGGCAGTAAGGGAGTAGGGAAGGGAATCCCTATTCCCCTATTCCCCTATTCCCCTATTCCCCTACCTTCGGCTTCCCAAACCGCGCCGCTGCCGCCAAAAGCACGCTGAGCATCACGCCGTTGAGGATGTGCCAGAGGAAGTGCGTTCCGAGCGGAAAGCTGCCGCAGACCACCGGGTCGATCATCCGGCAGATGACGGACACGACGAAGATCGCCGAGCCCGCCAGATTATACCAGCCGGCGCGATTGCCGCTCACCGTCACCCAGACACCGAAGAAGGCGAGCGCCAGGAACGGCGGCAGATAGCCCGTCGTACCGTTCGACGCCTGGCGCAGCCAGTCCGGCACGGCAAGGGTTATCGCCCCGGCAAGCACATAGAAGGCAATGAAGATGGCAATGGCCTTGCCCCATCGCATGCCGAGGAAGCGGCGTAAATTGAACAGCGTGTAGGCCAGCGTGAAGCCGGCGATCGGCAGCACGTCGGCCCAGACCGTGCCCTTGGTGGCAAAGGTGTGGAAGATCGTCGAACCGATGCCGATCGCCACCACCCACCAAGCCAGCACCTCGGCGAAGGCGCCGGTGCCCAGCCTTCGCACCTCGCGCACGCCCCACAGGCCGGCGGCGATGAAGGCGAGATTGGTCAGGGCGTTGACGGGTTCGGACCAGAATTCCGGGCCGGTCCGCTCGCAATAGAGGTCGACCGGCGCCAAAAACGTTTGCCACATCGTGATTGCCGCCCGAATCGGTTTCTATCCTGAAGCGCAGATCCTTCCTATTGCGGGGTTGCGGTCAGCTGCAATGGCAAAATTTCACCGCAACGTGACTTCCCGTTGACTTCCGGTTCTGCCACATATTTTAGCAATCAAGATAAAGCCGGCACCACCGGCGGGAATCGGAATGGCCATGGCCTCGCGAAAATCATTGTGGCTGGCAGCTCTTGCGCTGGCCTTCTCGGCGTCTGCCGGCGCCGGGCATGCCGGCGAATCCGATCGCGCCCATGCCGACCGGGTCCAGATCGACAGGCTCCAGATCGACAGGCCATTGGGCGTGGTCGAACTGTTCACCAGCCAGGGCTGCAGTTCCTGCCCGCCGGCCGATACGCTGTTCTCCGAACTTGCCGCTAAGGAAGATATCGTCGCGCTCGCCTATCACGTCGACTATTGGGACTATCTCGGCTGGCAGGACACGCTGGGCCGCAAGGAGAACACCGAGCGGCAATACGACTACATGCGCGCCTTCGGCAGCCGCTCCGTCTATACGCCGCAGGCCGTCATCAACGGCCGTGTCCACGTCAACGGCGCCAGCCGCGGCGAGGTCGATGGCGCGCTCGCCCGCATGGCCAAGAACGGCGAAGGCATGCGCGTCGCCGTCAAGGTCAGCCGCACCAGCGACCGTGTGACGATCGACGCCGGTGATGCCGGCAACGGCCCCAGCGACGCCCATGTCGTCATCGTCTATTTCGACCCGCCGCAGACGGTCAAGGTCGGCGAGGGCGAGAATACCGGCCGCAAGATGACCTACTGGAACGCCGTCACCGGGATTCAGACCGCTGGCATGTGGCATGGCAAGGCACAGCGCTACGAGCTGCCGATGAGCGAGATTGCCAAAAAGGGCGGCTGCGCCGTGCTGCTGCAGTCGGTCGGCAAGGACGGCATGCCCGGTCCTATTCTCGGCGCCGCGTTCATCCACAAGCCGTAACGGACGCCGGCGCCCCCCATCTTCGCTAGGACTGTGGATGGGAGGCCCCTCATCCGGCCGCTTCGCGGCCACCTTCTCCCCGAGGGGAGAAGAGGTAAAGCGCCGCCGCGATCTCCTCTCCCCTCGGGGAGAGGTCGGATTGTCCCGAATTGCCCCTTCGCAATTCGGTTGGCAATCCGGGTGAGGGGGACGCGACGCTCGGTGAAACCGCACTCGACTCACCACCCAATAAAAAACCGACGTCAGCTTGCTTCTGACGTCGGTCATTTAGGTTTTGGGATCGTCGCACCCGGTTCTTCCGAGGAAGAGCCGAGGTTGGTTCGATCCGACGCAGACCCGTGGGCGGGGGGCTTGGGGTTTACGAGCCGGTGCCGGACCGAACCGTCTCAGGCAACACCGGTAAATTCGTCGGACATTGGGGCATGAGCGCGGATAAAAAAAGGCAGAAATGTGGCGGAACATCACCAATTCCAACACGGCGTTTCATAAAAGTGACTGGACGTGACGAAAACGGCGCGGCGCGGGGCTCGGTTCGCTAGGCCTTGCAATTCAGTCGCGAACACGCCAACTTTGGTTGGCAAAGATTCATTTTGAAGGATCGAGGCATGACGGATGACAGCGGCGGGACGGGGGATGGGGACGCATCCGCGATATTGATCCCGCTGCACGAGGCACGACGCGAACGTCTCGATCAGCCGGTACGGTTTGACCGCCGCGAGTTGGACCAGATCCTCAGGCTCTACGGACGCATGGTCGCTGCCAATGAATGGCGCGACTACGCCATCGATCATCTTGCGGACCGCGCCGTGTTTTCCGTATTCCGCCGCACCAGTGAAGTGCCGCTGTTCCAGATCGTCAAGGATCCGAAACTGGCCCGCAAGCAGGGCGCTTTTGCCGTCATCGCCGCCGGCGGCCGCATCCTGAAACGCGGTCAGGAACTTGGCCGCGTGCTTGGTGTGTTCGACAGCAAGCTCAAGGTTGTAGAGGCTTGAGCTACGGAATTGAAGAAACTGGAGAATTGAAGAATTGAAGAATTGGGCACTCGACGCCTGATGTAACCGCCTTCTTCTTCAGTTCTTCAGTTGTTCAGTTCTTCAGTTCCCCAATTCCTCGCTTCAGTCCCCTTTAAGACGAAACTTCCGCTCCGGCAGCGAGCTCGGATCGGGCGGCGCCGAGGCACCGCCATTCAGCGACAGCTGCATGAACACCGTGTCCAGCCAGCGCCCATGCTTGTAGCCGGAACCTTCGAGGCGTCCCGAATAGCGAAAGCCGAGCTTTTCGTGCAGCCGCACCGAGGCACTGTCGGGACGGCCATCGCCGATCACCGCGATGATCTGGCGAAAGCCCGCCGTCGTCACTGCCTCGATCAGGCTTTGCATCAGCTTGAGCCCGACGCCCTGGCCCTTGGCCTCGGGCGCGACATAGACCGAATCCTCGACGATGAAGCGATAGGCCGGGCGCGGCCGGAAGGCGCCGGCATAGGCGTAGCCGAGAACGGTGCCGTCCTTCTCCGCCACCAGGTAAGGAAAGCCGCCGGCCATCAGGCTGTCGAATCGAACACCCATCTCCGCGCGGCTCGGCGGCTCCAGCTCATAGCTCGCCGTGCCTTGGGTCACCGCGTCGGCATAGATGGCCGTGACGCTGTCGAGGTCGGCCACCGTGACAGGCCGGATCGTAATATTGCTCATTGTTTATGCATGTCGTTTCTCTGCTCGCAATAACAGCAAAGGCCAAGACAAAAGAAAAGGGCGGCCGTTGGGCCGCCCTTCCGGAAGTTGATGGTCCAATGCCGCTTTAGCGGCGGTCGCCCATGAACTGCAGCAGGAACATGAACAGGTTGATGAAGTCGAGATAGAGCGTCAGCGCGCCCATGATCGCCTTGCGGCCCGCGACGTCGGAAGTGTCGCCCTCGAAATACATCTCCTTGATCTTCTGCGTGTCATAGGCGGTGAGACCCGAGAAGATCAACACGCCTAGCGCCGAGACGGCGAAGGACAGTGCCGACGACTGCAGGAAGATGTTGATCACCGACGCGATGATGATGCCGAACACGCCCATGATCAGGAACGAACCGAAAGCGGTCAGGTCGCGCTTGGTCGTGTAGCCATAGAGCGACAGCGCGCCGAAGGCCGCGGCGGTTGCGAAGAAGGTCTGCGAAATGCTGGCCGTGGTGTAGACCAGGAAGATCGAAGACAGCGACAGACCGACGAGGCCGGCATAGATCCAGAACGTCGTCTGCGCCGCCGAAACACTCATCGATTGGACGCGGAACGACAGGAACAGCACGGCGGCCAGCGGGGCCAGCATCACCACCCAGCGCAGCGGCGAACCGAAGATCGCGTAGCCGAACGAGGTCAGCATCACGCCGCTTGGCAGCGTCGCAACAGCCGAAGCCGGATCGGTGGTGGTGGCCAGCATGATCGTGCCGACAGCGGCAAGACCGGTGATGAGGAGGCCAAGCCCCATCAGGTTGTAAACCTTGATCATATAGGCGCGCAGGCCCTGATCGATGTCGGCACCGACGCTGACGCCGGGCACGGCGCGCGTCTGGTAGTTGCGAATGGGATCAGCCATTGTAGTCCTCTATTGCTTCTGCCCCGTCCGGTGTCAGGTCCTTCCGGACCCAGGCGCCGCTGGCAGGGCTCCAGCATGCCTGTGGCGAAATATGATGGTTATTCGCGTCAAGAACAAGACCGTAACCGGATGTAACGGTTCGTGAGGCAACCAAGTGCCGATTCCTCGGCTTCCGGACGGCTTTCTTACCAAGATTTAATCCAGGATGCCTTTTCCGGGCCTGTCGTCACAGGTTGCGCAGCACCGGTGCTGCCTTGTGGCCGAGCACCCGCCAGGTGCCGGCGAGACCAATGCCGACCGTGACCACCAGCGAAAACAGAATGGTTGCCACCGCCACCTCCGGCATGAAATGCGACGGCAATGTCATGATGCGCGCGACGACGAACCAGGCGGCAGCACTGCCCGCTGCCAGCGCGAAGATGGCGGTGGCCAGCCCGATCAGCATATATTCGAGCGAGAAGGCCGATATCACCGTCGTGCGTGTCGCACCCAGCGTCTTCAACACCACCGCATCATGGATGCGCGCCCGGTTGCCGGCTGCAAGCGCGCCGGCCAGCACCAGCACCGAGGCGATCAGCGCCACGCCAGCGGCGGCCCGGATCGCCGTGCCGAGTTGCCCGACCAACCGGTTGACGACATCGAGCGCGTCCTTGACCCGCACCGTCGTCACCGCGGGGAAGGCGCGGGTGACGGCGTTGAGGATGCGGGCGTCGTCGGCCGTCGAGGCACTCTTTTCGGTCAGCGTCGCCATCCAGCCATGCGGGGCGCCTGCGAATGTGTTGGGCGAGAAGACCATGACGAAATTGATGCCCATCGTCTCCCATTCGACCTGGCGGAAATTGGCGATCCTGGCGGTGACATTGCGGCCCAGCACATTGACGGTGATGGTGTCGCCGAGCTTCAGCCCGATCTCCTTGCCTTCTTGCGCCGAAAACGAAACCAGCGGTTCGCCGCTGTAATTTTCGGGCCACCAACTGCCCTCGGTCAACGTCGCGTTCTCCGGTTGCCTGGTGTCATAGGTCAGGCCGCGGTCCCCCCTCAGCACCCAGGCGCCTTCCGCCGGCACTTTCACCTTGTCGACATCGACACCGTTCAGCGCCATCACCCGGCCGCGCAGCATCGGCACCTTGGCCAGCACGCCCTGCGGGGCCTCCTTGCCGATCAGCGCCGAGAAAGACGCGACATCGGCGCTCTGGATGTCGACGAAGAAGAAGTTCGGCGCCCGTTCCGGCAGGCTGCCGGAGATCTGCCGCCTGAGATTGCCATCGATCAGCGCCAGCGTCACCAGCAGCGTCAGGCCAAGCCCCAGGGACAGCACCACCGATGGCGTCAGGGCGCCTGGCCGATGAATGTTGCCGATGGCGAGCCTGAGCGCCACGAAGCGCACGCGCGGGCTTTTCCTGGCCGCCCATTGCACCAGTGCGCCGACCACGCGCAGCACCAGGAAGGCGAAGACGGTAGCGCCGACAAAAATCGAGGCTATGCGCTGGTCGCCCGAGAACAGAATGGCCAGCGCCGCAAGCAACAGCGCGATGCCTATGGCGGCCGCGACATAAGCGGGGCGCGGCAAGCCGCGGCCTTCCAGCCCCATTTCGCGAAACAGCGCGGTTGCCGGCACGTCGCGGGCGCGGCCGAGCGGCAGCAGCGCGAAAGCCAACGTCACCAGCAGGCCGAACAGCGCCGCCATACCGAGCGCGCCGGGATAGAAGCCGCCTTCGGCAGGCACCGGAATGACGGATTGCAAGGCCGCACTCGCCGCGAACGGCATCAGTGCGCCGAGCACAAGGCCCAGCACGATACCCAATCCGGCTATGATCAGGATCTGCACGAGATAGACGGCAAAGACGAAGCCGCCCGAAGCGCCCAGGCTCTTGAAGGTGGCGATGACGCCGCGCTTGCCGTCGAGATAGGCGCGTACCGCATTGGCGACGCCCACGCCGCCGACCACCAGCGCCGTCAGCCCGACCAGGGTCAGGAACTGCGAGAAACGTTCAATGTTGGACGACAGCGCGGGCGCCGCGTTGCTGCGTGTGCGGATCGACCAGCCTGCTTCGGGGAAATCCGTGGCGGCCTTGTCCTGGACGGCTTTCAGCCGCACCTCGTCGGCGTCTGCCGGCAGCCGGATCTTGTAGGCATTCTCGACCAGGCTGCCCGGCTGGATCAGTCCAGTGGCCGCCAGTCCGTCGGTCGAGATCATCAGCCTTGGGGCGAAGCCGAAACCGTCGGACACGGCGTCCGGTTCGGCGACCAGCCTGGCGCGCAGTTCGAAAGTGGCGGTGCCGAGCTTCAGCCGGTCGCCGATCTTGACGTGCAACCGCTCGAACAGAAGATCGGGTGCCGCCGCACCGAAGACGCCGAACTCTTCGCCGAACAGTTCCTGTTTCGACCGTGCCGGCTCGGTCTCCAGCGTGCCATAGAGCGGATAGGCATGGTCGACCGCCTTGGCCTCGACCAGCGCCTGGTCGGATCCGTCGGCCAGACGCGCCATCGAACGCATGCTGGCGGTCCGGGAAACCGTGCCGAGCCCGTCAAGGAAGCTGCGCTCCGCCCGGCTGGCGTCACGCTGGTTGATCTGGAAGCGAAGATCGCCGCCGAGCAGCGTCTGGCCCTGATTGGCGACACCGGCGGTGATCGAACGCGCCACCGAGTTGACGCCGCCGATGGCCGCGACGCCGAGCGCGATGCAGGCGAGGAAGATCAGGAAGCCGGACAGGCCGCCGCGCATCTCGCGCAGTGAGAAGCGGACCGCGAGCCTCAACGTCCGGGACAGCGGCATCAGGCCGTCACCTTGACGGGGGCCGGTGCCTCGATCCGGCCCGAGCGCATCGAAACCTGGCGCGAACAGCGCGCCGCGAGCGCCGGATCATGGGTCACCAGCACCAGCGTCATGCCGCGCTCGGCCGCCTTGGCAAACAAGAGGTCGGCGACCTGCCGCCCGGTCGCCTGGTCGAGATTGCCGGTCGGCTCGTCGGCGATCAGGATGCGCGGCGACGGCGCCAATGCGCGGGCGATCGCCACGCGCTGTTGCTCGCCGCCCGACAATTCGCCGGGATAGTGGGTGACGCGGTCGCTGAGGCCAACCGCCGCCAGCTCGCGCGCCGCCACCGCGAACGGATCGGCATGGCCGGCCAGTTCCAGCGGCACCGCGACATTTTCGAGCGCCGTCATGTTGGGAATGAGATGGAAGGACTGGAACACGATGCCAATGTTTCGGCCACGAAACGAAGCAATCTGGTCCTCGCTTTTGCCGTTGAGCAGCTCGCCGGCGATTCGGACCGTACCCGAATCGACCCTTTCCAGTCCTGCAAGGACCATCAGCAATGTCGACTTGCCGGAACCCGAAGGCCCGACGATGCCGGTCGCCTCGCCGGTCGCCACATCGAGGCTCACCCCCTTCAGCACATGGACCGATGAAGCGCCCTCGCCAAGGGTCAGGGATACATCTTTCAGCGCGATGACCGCTTCTGTCAAAATGAAATCGTCCTATATCTGGAGATGAAGGCTCTGCTTGCCGGAAGCCGTCGAAGAATCCTAGCTCATATGGGGCCTGCCGCATGTCTTTCAAACGCAGTATTGCCGCAGGCTTCGTGGCTTTCCTCGCCATTTGCGGCGCCATGTCCTCGGCGAGCGCCGAGCCGTTCAAGATCGTCGGCTTCGGTGACAGCCTGATGGCGGGCTTCGGCCTTGGGCCGGACCAGGGCTTTACCAACAGGCTGCAGGCGGCACTTGGCGCCAAGGGCCACGAAGTGACCGTCGCCAATGCCGGCGTCTCCGGCGACACGACGAGCGGCGGCCTGGCGCGGCTCGACTGGTCGGTGCCGGACGGCACGCAGCTGGTCATCCTCGAACTCGGCGCCAACGACATGCTGCGCGGCGTTTCGCCCGACATCGCCAGGAAGAACCTCGACGAGATGCTAAGCAAGCTGAAGCAGCGCAAGATTGCCGTGCTTCTGGCCGGCATGCGTGCCGCACCCAATCTCGGTCCCGACTACCAGAATGCGTTCGACGCCATTTTTCCGGACCTGGCGAAGAAATACGACGTCGTGCTCTACCCGTTCTTTCTCGACGGCGTCGCCGGCCAGCCCGGCATGCAGCTCGAGGACGGCCTGCATCCAAGCGCACGAGGCGTCGACCAGATGGTCGAACGCATCCTGCCGACGGTCGAGAAGGTGATCGCGGCGGTGCCGGGCGATTCCTAGCGGACTGGAACTGTTTCCGCCCGGCGAGCTTTTAACAGGGACTGTGACCAACAAACCTCTTGCTCCGTTTGACTATCGATGATTCGCTGGGGATGACAGTTCGATTCGAGGAAGGGAGGCTCTTCATGCCGCGTCTTTTCACCGCCCTCGAAATTCCGCGTGACGCCGCCCTTTCGCTGTCCCTGCTGCGGGGAGGCTTGCCGGGAGCCCGCTGGATCGACGTCGAAAATTACCATCTGACGCTGCGCTTCATCGGCGATGTCCCCGGCCATGTGGCCGACGAGATCGCCAACGCGCTCGACCGGGTCCACCGCCCTTCGTTCTCGCTGGCGCTGTCCGGCGTCGGCGCTTTCGGCCAGAAGAAGCCGCATGCGGTGTGGGCGGGCACTTCCGCCTCGCCTGATCTGGCCGCCCTTCAAGGTGAGATCGACCGCATCTGCCAGCGGCTCGGCATCCCGGCCGACCCGCGCAAATTCATGCCGCATGTGACGCTGGCGCGCTTACGCAATTCGACTCCGCTGGACGTCGCCCAATATCTGTCGGCGCGCGGCAATTTCTCGACGCTGCCGTTCCGCATCGGCCGTTTCGTGCTGATGTCGTCGCGCGATTCGGTCGGCGGCGGACCCTATATCGTCGAGGAAGCCTGGCCGCTGTCAGGCACGGACGCCCGCGCCTCCAGCCTTGTCGCCAGCGCCTCCGACGCCTCGCGGATCATGCGATAGGCGGAAGCGAAGGCTTCTGCCTCGTCATGATAAGGATCCGGCACGTCGCGTGCCTTTCCCTGCGCGAACTCCAGGAACAGATGGATGCGGTCCTGCACGGCCGCCGGCGCCAGCGCCTTCAGGTCGGCGACATTCGACCGGTCCATGCCGAGGATCAGGTCGAAACGGTGGAGGTCCTGCGGCGTGACCTTGCGCGCCCTCTGTCCGGAAATGTCTACGCCGTGCCGCACCGCGATCGCGATCGCGCGTCGATCGGGGGCAGAGCCGGCCTCCCAGTCACTGGTTCCCGCTGAATCGAGCAGGATATCCCGGGCCGATCCGCGCTCGGCCCAAACGGCGCGGAAGACACCTTCCGCCAGCGGCGACCGGCAGATGTTGCCGAGGCAGACGAAGAGAATGGAGTTTATGGGCTTCGCGCTCATCGATCCGTCGCTATGGTGAGGGTCGTTTTCGAATAGCACAGGATATGGACATGGCGAGAGAGAAACTGGGCAGGCAAGCCGCTGAAGCCGCATTGACCGGTCTCGACGGCTGGGCGCTGGCGGAAGACGGCGCCTCCATCAAGCGCACATTCACCTTCGCGAATTTCTCCGAGGCTTTCGCCTTCATGACCCGCGTCGCGCTTGCCGCCGAGACGATGGACCATCATCCCGACTGGTCGAATGTCTACAAGACAGTCGACGTGACGCTGAACACTCACGACGCCGGCGGCGTCACCGCGCTCGATATCGATCTGGCCAAGAAAATGAACCGTTTTGCCGGCGCCTGAGGCCTGGTATCGCCTCGGCGGGCCCAAATCGGCACCGGCATCTTGTAGCGGGGGTCGGGTTTCACCACATTTTGCCCCGCGGGCATGCGCCGGGATGCGCACGGGCTCTGCAAGGAGAGACTGATGGCGCGACAATCCGGTTTTAATTTCTTCGGCTTTGGCGGCAAGCTGGCGGACGAGAGCGAAGTGCGCGAGAAATTCTGGCGCACAGCCAAGAAGGCCGCGCGGCAGATCCCCTTCATGGAAGAGGTGGTGGCCGCCTATTACTGCGCCATGGACAAGAACACGCCGCTGCGCGCCAAAGGCATTCTGCTCGCCGCGCTCGGCTATTTCGTGCTGCCGGTGGATGTCATCCCCGACTTCGTCTTCGGGCTTGGCTTCACCGACGACATCGCCGTGCTCACCGCCGCGATCACCGCCGTCAATGCCCACATCACCACTGCGCACCGGCAGGCCGCCAGGGACGCCATGGCCGACAAGGGCTGAACTCGCGCACGGAACGCCGTTGAAGCCGGCTTTCTGCGACAGCGTAAAAAGTCAAACTCTTGCCGCTTTCGTGGCCTCCAAGTCGCCAAAGGGATGTCGCGCCAGCCGCTCACAAGGCGGCGGCGCGGGAATGGCGGCGGTTTCCTCGGGGTGAGGGTCCTTTTCTCTTCGGAAATTCACCGTTTGGTAACCCAGATTAAATCAAAATGAAGCGACGGGCAGGACGCCAAGCCGGCCTGCCTCCGCACCATTTGGAATACGGGAAAAGCGATGCGCGGATTGATTGCTATAGTTTCGAGTCTGGCCCTGGTGGCCGTGGCAGCGCCGGCACTGGCGCAGTCGGCGACCAAAATCGGCCAGCACAATGCCTGGGGCACCTACAGCTACCAGGCGTCGGGCGGCAAGGTCTGCTATGTCCTGACCGTGCCGACCGACAAGCAGCCGCCGACGCTCGACCATGGCGACATGTTCTTCTTCGTCAGCCAGCGGCCCGGCCAGCAAGTGTCCTACGAGCCGCAATTCATTGCCGGCTACAACTTCCAGGACGGCTCCAAGGCCACCGTGACCATCGATAAGAAGACGTTTTCGATGTTCACCCGCGGCAAATCGGCCTGGGTCGAGAATGCCGCCGAGGAGCCGGTGCTGATCGCCGCCATGAAGACCGGCACCGACATGAAGGTGACGGCGAAGTCCGGCCGCGGCAACCCGACCAGCTACGTCTTCTCGCTGAAGGGCATTTCGGCGGCGCTGACGTCGATTGCCAAGTGCAAATAGGCTAGGCTTTGTTTTAGTGAAAGGCCGGGCCGCAAAGCCCGGCCTTTCGTTTTTGGGTCTGTTGGTGGATCTCTGGCGAGGGTGCATCATCGCACAACCCATGACTCTGCCGTCAACCTGTGCTATGCGCCGCGCTTCCTTTCCGGCACGATGCGTGAAATCGGCCGCAAACCGCTTATATCAGTGCAACCATGACCCTTTCATTCGATCTCACCACTGACGGCGCCCGCGACGCGTTGCGTGCCCGCGCGGCACAGCCCGAAAAGCCGTCGCTGATCGGCCTGACGCGGGTCGAGCTCGCCGAGGCTCTGGTTGCATCAGGCACCGTGCCCGAGCGCCAGGCGAAAATGCGCGCCCAGCAGTTGTGGCACTGGATGTATGTGCGCGGCGTCTCCGATTTCGCCGGCATGTTCAACATCTCCAAGGATCTGCGCGCCGAGCTCGACAAGCATTTCACCGTCGCCAGGCCCGAGATCGTCGAGGAGCAGATTTCCGCCGACGGCACGCGAAAGTGGCTGTTCCGCTTTCCGCCGCGCGGCGCCGGCCGGCCGGTCGAGATCGAGACTGTCTACATTCCCGAAGAGGGTCGCGGCACGCTGTGCATCTCGTCACAGGTGGGCTGCACGCTGACCTGCTCGTTTTGCCACACCGGCACGCAGAAGCTGGTGCGCAATCTAACGGCTGAGGAGATCCTCGCCCAGCTGCTCACCGCCCGCGACCGGCTCGGCGATTTTCCCGACCGCGACACGCCCGACGGCGCCATCGTGCCGGCCGAGGGCCGCAAAGTGTCCAACGTCGTCATGATGGGCATGGGCGAACCGCTTTACAATTTCGAAGCGGTGAAGAAGGCGCTGCTGATCGCTTCCGACGGTGACGGCCTGTCCCTGTCGAAGCGGCGCATCACGCTGTCGACCTCCGGCGTCGTGCCGGAAATCTTCCGCACCGGCGAGGAGATCGGCGTCATGCTGGCGATCTCGCTGCACGCCACCAATGACGATCTGCGCGACTTGCTTGTGCCGATCAACAAGAAGTATCCGCTCAACGAGCTGATCGCCGCCTGCCGCGCCTATCCCGGCTTGTCGAACGCCAAGCGCATCACCTTCGAATATGTGATGCTGAAGGACGTCAACGATTCCATCGAGGACGCCAAGGGCCTGATCAAGCTGCTCAAGGGCATTCCGGCCAAGATCAACCTGATCCCGTTCAACCCGTGGCCGGGCACCAATTACCAGTGCTCGGACTGGGAGACGATCGAGAAATTCGCCGATTACATCAACAATGCCGGCTATGCCTCGCCGATCCGCACGCCGCGCGGCCGCGACATTCTCGCCGCCTGCGGCCAGCTCAAATCCGACTCCGAGCGCATGCGCAAGGTCGACCGGCTGGCGCTGGAAGCGATGATGATAGCGGGGCACGGCGAGGCGTGAGCCGCCCCTTCGCCTGGCTAAAACGCTTCGCCATCATGGCGGTCGGCTATGTCGCCGCGGTGCTGACCTCGATCCTGGTGCCGGTGCTGCTGATCGCTCTCCTGGAAGGCATCGAAGACGGCAACTGGTCCATCATTTTCGCTTTCGACTGGCTGGGCTCGTTCCCGCTCGCCGTCTTGACCGTAACGATCGGCGCGCTGTTGATCGTCGGCCCGGCGCTCTTTGTCGCCGAACGGTTTTCACTTCGGGGATGGTTCTACTTCGCCGCCACCGGTGCGATCACGTCCATCGCCTTTGGCGTATCCATGCCGCGCTCGGCCAGCAGCTTTGTCTTCAATCCGGGCTTTCTGGGTTTTCTCGCCACCGCCGGCATCGCCGCCGGTTCGGTCTACTGGCTTCTGGCTGGACGCAGGTCCGGCACGCGACAGAATCTGGGCCGAGATTGATGGCGCGTCTCGTCGGCTACCTCGTCCGTTTCACCGTCATCCTGTTCGGCTATGCCGTCGCCTCGCTGGCGGCGAGCGCCTTCCTCAACATCCTGTTGCTGGCATCGCTCGGCTACACGCCGGAGCATGCGCATCCGACGGCGACGGCTTCCCTGTATTTCTCAATTCCCTTCGCCGCTCTGTTCGTCGCCTATTTCGCCCTGATGCCGGCCTCTGTCGTCATCCTGCTTGCCGAAATCCTGGGCCGGCGCGACTGGCTGTTCTATGCGCTGGCAGGCGCGGTGGTTGCCGGTGTTTTCCTCGGGCTTGCCGACCGCAGCGGTGACACCGCCTTCGTCGTCAGGGACACCAGCGCCATCATGGCCGTGATCGGCAGCGGCATGGTCGGTGGTATCTTTTACTGGCTCAGCGCCGGGCGCTGGGCCGCAAGCTGGTGGCAAGGCGAACCAGGATCAAAAGAGGATGGCCAGACAGGATGACGGCGCCTTACTTCGCCTGCGCCGTCAGGATCTTGAGGGCGAAGGCGGAGAACACGCCGGCAAAGAGATAGTCGACCGCCCGTGTGACGCGCGGGCTGGCCTTCATCGCCGCCGAAAACTTTTCCGCCGCCAGCACCATCGGCACCGTCACCGGGACCGACAGCACAATGAACATCAGCCCAAGGAAAAACAGCTTTCCCGGTGCGTTCGGATCATGCGCGGAGACGAACTGCGGCAGGAAGGTCATGAAGAACAGGATGATCTTCGGGTTGAGCAGATTGACGCCAAGACCCGCGGCCCAGCTGCGCAACAGGGAAATCTCGGGGCCTGTCTTCTTCTCCGGCGAAAAGGCCGAGCCCCTGGTGATTGCCTGCCAGGCCAGGAAGACGAGATAGCCGGCGCCGAAGATCTTCAGCACGAAGAAAGCCATCGGCGAGGCGACGATCAGCGCCGAGACACCGACAACCACCAGTGTGGTGTGGATCAGCGTGCCGCACAGCGCGCCGGCCATCGAGGCAAAGCCGGTGGCACGGCCCTGGCTCAGCGTGCGCGAGACGAACAGGGTCATGTCCGGCCCCGGCGTGATCGCCAGGATGACCGTGGCGATGGCGAACTGGATCAGCGTGGCGGTGTCTGGAATGAACGACATGAGCGGCCCCCAAGGGATTGCGAGGCCTATACAGGATGCGCCATGACGATGCCAGACACAGCAGCGACCCGATCTCGATCCAGCAGGCGTCCGCACGGCATTCGCTGGACGGCCGGCCGCGGCGTCCTATGCCTGCCTGCTCAGCCGCATCCTCGCCGGCTCCTCCGCGACGAGTTGATCGTTGCGGACATCGGCGTCCCCGGTGATCTGGTCGATCGGCTTGGGCCGGCCGAGGAAATAGCCTTGCGCCTCGTTGCAGCCTTCGACTTGCAGGATGGTGAGCTGGACATGCGTCTCGACGCCTTCGGCAAGCACCGGAATGTCGAGGCTGCGGCCCAGCGTCAGCACCGCCCGGATGATGGCCTTGGCCTGCGGGCTTCGCTCGACGTCAGCCATGAATGAACGGTCGAGTTTGATCTTGTCGAACGGAAACGAGCGCAGCGTATCGAGCGATGAATAGCCGGTGCCGAAATCGTCGATCGCGATCGTCACCCCCAGCGCCTTGATCTGGCGCAGAACATGCAGCGTGCGCACCTTGTCGGCGACGATCGTCGATTCGGTGAGCTCCAGCTCCAGCCGTTTCGGCGACAGCCCGGTCTCGATCAGGATCTGATGGACGAGCTTGGCGAGATCGGCATGGGCGAACTGTACCGGCGACAAATTGACCGCGATCTTGTGGCCGTTGCCCCACGAGGCCGCCTGGCGGCACGCGGTCCGCAGCACCCATTCGCCGATCGCCATGATCGAGCCGTTCTCCTCGGCAATCGGGATGAATTCGGCGGGCGGGATCATGCCGTGCACCGGATGGGTCCAGCGCAGCAGCGCCTCGTAGCCGCAGGTGGCGCCGGTCGGGACCGAGGTCTGTACCTGATAGTGGAGCGAAAGCTCGCCGCGCTCGATCGCCTGGCGAAGGTCGGTGGCCAGCGCGCGGCGCGCCCGCGCCGTCTCATCCATGGCGGATTCGTAGAAGCAGACGGCTCGCGTGACGTCGTTCTTTGCCCGGTACATGGCAAGATCGGCATTGCTGACCAGCCGCTCGCGGTCGGCCCCGTCGCGCGGATAGATCGCTACGCCGATGCTGGCGCCGGCGGCGATTTCGAAATCGTCGAGCCGCAACGGCTCGAACAGGGATTTCTCCAGCCGCGAGACCAGCCCGAGAAGGTCCTTCTGATCCTTGAAGCGCTTGATCGCGGCGAACTCGTCACCGCCGAGCCGGGCGACGAATTCGCCCTCGCCGATGAGTTTCGACAGCCTGCGGGCGACGATCTTGAGCGCCTGGTCGCCGGCCGCATGCCCCCTGAGGTCGTTGATCTCCTTGAAGCGGTCGAGATCGATGACGATGACCGCCGTCATTGTGTCCTCGCCCTCGCATGCCCGGTCGATTTCATGGTCAAGGCGGTCGTTGAAGGAGACCCGGTTGGGAAGGCCGGTAAGGGCGTCGTTGAGGGCGAGATGCTGAAGCCGCTCGAAGCTCTCCAAACGACCACGCTCATCGATCAGATAGCTGGCGAAGCCGGTGGCCGCGACGATCAGGCCCACCACGGCGACGGCGACCGCCATTGCCACCAGAATATCGGGATTGGTGCCTGTGCTGATGAAGGACAGCGGCGTCACCGCCACCGCGGCCATAGCCGTGAAATGCAGGCCGACGATCGCCAGCACCAGCAGCCCGATGGCGAGATAGTTCGACCAGCGGTATGGCCGGCGCACGGCATGGCCGACGGCCAGGGCGGAGAACACCGCCGAGATGACCAGTGAGGCCACGACATAGGAGCCGTCCCATTCGACGATGCCGGCAACGTGATAGGCCATCATGCCGGTGTAGTGCATGGCCGAGATCGCCAGGCCGACGACGACGCCGCCCCATTCCGGGGCCAGGCGCCGGCTCTTGCCGGATGCGAGGGTGAAACCCAGCCCGGTGCCGGCGATGGCGATGACCAGGGATGCCATGGTCAGGACCGGATCGAAGGTGATCGGCGCGCCGGGCTGGTAGGCCAGCATGGCGATGAAATGGGTGCACCAGATCGACGAGCCGGCGGCGACCGCGGTCAGGAACAGCCAGCCCTTCATCTGCACGCCGGTGGTTTTTCTCGAACGGTCGAAGAGGCCGATCGTCACCCAGCAGCCGGTGACGCACATCAGCGCCGCCAGCAGGACAAGCCACAGATTATGCTCCATGGCGATGCATGATATAACGCGCATCAAGAACGGCCCGAGCCCGAGGGACACCCGCGACAAGGCAGGCAAGAAGCCGCCCGGAAATGGTCGAGGCGGCTTTGTCGCGAATGTTAGCGGCACGGCGTGAAAACTTGATTAAGTCCTTCCAGCAAATGCAGCCTTTGATTGCAGCAGGTTGTTTCCGCTGCCGGCGGCCCCCGGCCATGCGCTGGACCAGAAGCCATGCATGCACGCGTGCTTGCTCGCTCTGCCGTTCCTGCTAAAAGGCGCTGCGACAATCCGTGACGCCCAGGCTGGGGCGTCCGCCATCGACGGAGTAGAAATGTCCAAGGCCAAAGACATCAAGAAGGTCGTGCTCGCCTATTCCGGCGGTCTCGACACATCCATCATCCTGAAATGGCTGCAAACTGAACTCGGCGCCGAAGTCGTGACTTTCACCGCCGATCTTGGCCAGGGCGGCGAACTCGAGCCGGCCCGTCGCAAGGCCGAGATGATGGGCATCAAGGACATCCGCGTCGTCGACGTGCGCGAGGAATTCGTGTCCGACTTCGTCTTCCCGATGTTCCGCGCCAACACCGTCTATGAAGGGACCTATCTGCTCGGCACCTCGATCGCGCGGCCGCTGATCTCCAAGCATCTGGTCGATATAGCCCGGGAAACCGGCGCCGACGCGATCGCGCATGGCGCCACCGGCAAGGGCAACGATCAGGTTCGCTTCGAGCTTTCAGCTTACGCACTGAACCCCGACATCAAGGTCATCGCGCCGTGGCGCGACTGGTCGTTCAAATCGCGTACCGACCTGATGAATTTCGCCGAGCAGCATCAGATCCCGGTGCCGAAGGACAAGAAGGGCGACGCACCTTTCTCGGTCGACGCCAACCTCTTGCATTCGTCCTCCGAGGGCAAAGTGCTGGAAGACCCGTGGGTGGAGCCGCCCGAATTCGTTCATCAGCGCACCGTTTCGCCGATGGACGCGCCGGACAAGGTCACCGAGATCGAGATCGAGTTCCTGAAGGGTGATCCGATCGCGCTGAACGGCAAGAAACTGTCGCCGGCGACCATGCTGGCGGCACTCAACGATCTTGGCCGCGACAATGGCATCGGCCGGCTCGACCTGGTCGAAAACCGCTTCGTCGGCATGAAATCGCGCGGCGTCTACGAAACACCAGGCGGCACCATCCTGATATCAGCCCACCGGGCCATCGAATCGATCACGCTCGACCGAGGTGCGGCCCACCTCAAGGACGAGTTCATGCCGCGTTACGCCGAGCTGATCTATAACGGCTTCTGGTTCGCGCCCGAACGGCTGATGCTGCAGGCGATGATCGACAAGAGCCAGGAAGACGTCGAAGGCACGGTGCGGCTCAAGCTCTACAAGGGCAACGTCATGGTCACCGGCCGCAAGTCGAAGAAGACGCTTTACTCCGATGCGCTGGTCACCTTCGAGGACGACCGTGGCGCCTACGACCAGAAGGACGCCGCCGGCTTCATCCGCCTCAATGCACTGCGGCTCAGGACGCTGGCCGCGCGCAACCGCGCCAAGTAGGGCGGATGCGCGGTTTCGGTCGCTGCCTGGCGCCGCTGGTTGTTCTGGCGACGCCGGCGGCCGGCCAGGAGTTCGACCCCGCCTCTCTCGACCTTCCCGCGCTGATCGAGTGCAGGGCGGACGTTCCGACCTACAACGACTTTGCCCTGTGGCTGTCCAGCGCACCGGGTGCCGTTGAAACGCTTGGCTGGAAGGAGGTCGCCTCGGGCAATCCGTTTCTCAGCCAATACGAACTGCCGGCCAAAATCCGCGTGTTCAACCGCGAGACGGGATCGATCGTGTTTACCGCAGCGGGGCCGATGGCCGTGCTCGACGGCGTTGCCGCGCCGGAGCTTGCCGAAGAACTCGACGTCATGGCCGTTTTTTCCACGCCGCAAAAATTCCTTGGCGAGAAGGTCGTTGTCCAAAGCACCGAAGAGTCGGAAGGATTGACCTTCTCCACGGACGTCAAGCTCAACGTCTCGACCGTCGAGTCCCACCCCGGCAAGACCCTGGCCGGTTGCTCCTACACGCTCGAAATCAAATGAAACCCGACATTCGCGCCGGGTTTCCGATCAAGTCAAAAATAGCCGGGGCCTTCTGCCCGGAGCATGATCCGTCAATCGCCGTCGATCGCCGTGGCAATGCGGGCGATGGCCTGCTGATAGACGCTCGCGGAATTCCAGCCGGCAATCGCGCCCATATTCGCACTCGCGCTCGCGCCCGCCCGCCAGCCATGCCCCTTGAGGAAGTTGGCGGTGGAAGCCAGCGCCGTGCTCTTGTCGCGCAGGTTTCCGCCACCGACGCCATATTTCAGGACGTTTCCGGGCAGGAACTGCGTGTGTCCGATCTCGCCATGCGCGGCCCCGACCGACGAGGCTGTCAACGCCCCGCGATCAACCAGCTTCAGGGCTGCGATGGCATGCGGGTAGAAGAACCCCGGCCGGCGGCAATCATAGGCAAGCGTCAAAATGGCAGAGACGGTGTTCTGGTTGCCCATGGCCGAACCGAAGCCGGTTTCCATACCCCAGATGGCGAGCAACACGCCCGGCGACACGCCGTAATTCGCTTCGATCTTGGAGAACAGCGCCGCATTCGACTTTTTCAGCGACCGGCCCTTGGAAATAATCGCTGCGCCACCACGACGCCGCATGAAATCGTCCACCGAGCCGCTGAAGGCCTTGTGAATGCCGCGGTCGACTGAGATCGTCTTTGTCGCGTAGTTTGCCCCGGCCAGAGCGGCCAGCCCCTTGGCGCCTACACCTTCCGACCTGGCCTGCGCGGCAAAGTCCTGCTTCCAGGCGTCGAAGCCGGCGCCGGTCTTGCCGCAGCTGGCTGCCGCCTGTGCGCCCGTCGCCAGCGCAAGCACCGCCACCACGGCCGCTGCAAACATCTTTCCCTTGGCAAGAATTGCCATGTTGATCTCCTGGTTGCCTGAATCACGTCCCAATTGCGAACTTGCCAGCGAAACGCGCACTTGTCACTGTCACCGCTGCAATGCTGGCGAATGCCGTGGAATTTGCCTAGGATCAAGTGATTATTGTGGCAGGGGGGCTGCATGCAAGACGTTGATGTCGTCATCATCGGTGCCGGCTCGGCGGGTCTTGCCGCCGCCAGGAGCTTGCAGGCGGCGGGGCTTTCCTTCACGCTGCTCGAAGCGATAGACCGAATCGGCGGGCGAGCCTGGACCAGCGACCAGCATTTCGGCGTGCCTTTCGACATCGGCTGCGCCTGGCTGCATGCGGCCGACCGCAATCCCTATTTTCCCGAAGCCCAGGCGGCAGGCTGGACGTTGCATCATCACGACATGAACGTCGATCATCTCTACTACCGCGAGCGCAAGGCGAGCGAAGCGGAAGAAGCCGACATGAAGGCCGCCGACGCAAAGCTGTTCGAACTGCTGGCCAAGCATGAAGTGAAGGACGGAGATGACGATCGTCTTTCGGCGCTGTTGGCAAAAGGCCATGCACCGCGCGCCGCCGCCACCTTCGCCGGGCCGATGGATTTCGGTGCCGACGAGGACGAAATCTCGATCCTCGACTTCCAGGCCGCTGCCGATCTCGACCCGAACTACTTCAGCAAGGAGGGCCTTGGCGCGCTGGTGGCGCGTTTCGGCGCCGGCGTGCCGGTCGAACTGTCGACGCCGGTGCGCAAGATCCTGTGGGACGTGCCGGGCGTCGCCTGCGTCACCGATCGCGGCACCGTCCGCGCCAAGGCGGTGATCGTCACCGCTTCGCCGGCGGTGCTCGCCTTCGAGGAGATCGCGTTCTCGCCGGCCTTGCCAGACACGCATTTCGGCGCCTTCTTCGACCTGCCGATGGGCATGCTGACCAAATTGCCGGTCGAAATATCGGGCACCAGGCTCGGGCTGCAGCCCTTCGACGACCTGCTGATCGAACGGATGGCCAGGCACGACATCTATTTCCTGTGCTTCCCGTTCGACCTCGACCTGATGGTCGGCTTCGTCGGCGGCGATTTCGCCTGGGAAATGTCGGCGGCCGGCGAGGCGGCCGGCATCGACTTCGTCGTCGACCGGCTGTGCGGCATCTTCGGCGGCGATACGCGCAAGCACGTCGGACGCGCCATGATGACCAATTGGGGCGGCGAGCGCTTCGTGCGCGGTGCCTATGCCGCCGCTCGCCCCGGCCGTTCACTGGCGCGCGCCGCACTCATGCAGCCGGTGGCCGACAAGATCTTCTTCGCCGGCGAGCATCTGGCCGGTCCGCTGATGCAGACCTGTGGCGGCGCACGGCTGTCAGGCGAAGCGGTGGCAAGACAGGTTGTCACCCAGCTTGCGGCGAGGACATGATCCGAACCGAAGGACGGAACCAACGACAGGTGGAACCTGGTCTTCGCTTTGCGAAACCTCGTTCTGCAGAGATTATGTTCCAACAAGTTCGACAAAATGCGGAACGCCGCGCGGCTGTTCGCGTTGGGCACGGGCCGCCGTGAACATCTAGTCACCTCCGGTGAATTGAGACCGACATGAAACTCTTCGACTGCCCCCATTGCGGCCATCGCATCTATTTCGAGAACGCCAAGTGCCTGAACTGCGGGAACCCGGTGCTCTACGATCCCGAGCACGCGCGCTTTGCGCTGGCGGGCGTCGACGGCGTCTTCCAGTGCACCAACGCCGACGAATGCGCCTGCAACTGGATGGCGGAACCGGGTCACGCTTTTTGCCGCGCCTGCGTGCTGAACCAGCTGATCCCGGATCTCTCCGTCGACGGCAACCGCCGCCGCTGGATCCGTGTCGAAGCGGCGAAGAAGCGCGCCATCTACTCGCTGCTGGCCTTCGGGCTGCCGGTAGTCCCCAAGCAGACCCCTGCCGACGAGGTCGGCCTGGCCTTCGACTTCCTCGCCGATCCGATCGGCGGCGGCCCCGGCGGCGAGCGGATCCTCACCGGCCACGACAATGGCCTGATCACGCTCAACGTCGCCGAGGCGGATTCGGCCGAGCGCGAGAAGCGGCGCGTCGAGATGGGCGAGAACTATCGCACCTTGCTCGGTCATTTCCGCCACGAACTCGGGCACTATTACTGGGACCGCCTCATCCGGGACGATCCGCACAGGCTCGAAGCTTTCCGCGCACTGTTCGGCGACGACCGCGCCGATTACGAGCAGGCGCTGAAGGCCTATTATGCCAATGGTGCGCCGCCCGACTGGCAGCAAGGCCATATCTCGGCCTATGCCACCTCGCATCCTTGGGAGGACTGGGCCGAGACCTGGGCTCACCATCTGCACATCACCGACACGCTGGAAATGGTCCATGCGCTGAACTTTCCGCTCGGCCGGCTGGAGACGGTGGAGGCCAACGACTTGCCGCGCGGCGACACCGGCGGCGGGTTGCAGGCCGCACCCTCGGAGCCGGCGACCGCGCCCGAGCCTTTCGAAAAGATCCTTGCACGCTGGCTGGTGCTGTCGGAAGCCTCCAATTCGATCAACCGCTGCATGGGCCTGCCCGACCTCTACCCCTTCGTCATTTCGGACGTCACGGCGCGGAAATTGGAATTCGTTCACGAACTTCTGACCGATTTGCCGAAAGAAGCGGGAACAAATCGTGAGTTGGCGCAAGCGTTTTAGCGGGAACGCATAAGCTGCTGCCCCGTTTTGGCTGCCGAGGGACCTGAAAACGGAGAGAAACCATGAAATTCCTGTTGTTTCCGGCGGTCGCCGGAATGCTGACCGTGATGTCGGGCGCCGCGCTTGCCGATACCGCCGTCTCAGCCGTCACCGATCTTAACGTGCGCGCCGGACCCGGCCCGCAATACCCTGTCATCGGCGTGCTCACCGCCGGCCAGTCGGCAACCCTCAATGGCTGCATCGAAAACAGCAAATGGTGCACCATAGCCGAGGCCGGCGGCCAGGGCTGGGTCTATTCAGACTATGTGACGGCCGATATCGGCGGCAGCCGCGTGGTGCTGACGGAACGGCGCGCCAGTGTTGCTGTCGTCTCGCCGCCGGAGGACATCGGCAACTACTCGACCGATTATACCGGCGCGATCGTTGCCGGTGAGCCGGTCGTGGATGACTTCCCCCCGCCCCCGGCTGAAGTCCGTACCTATGTCGACGCGCATCGCCTCGATCCCATCTATCTCGATGGCGAAGTGGTGACCGGCGCGACCCTGCCCGACACCGTCGAGCTGCGCGAGATTCCGGACTACAATTACCGCTATGTCTATGTGAACGGCCAGCGGGCGCTGATCGATCCTCAGACCCGGCGCATCATGTACGTCGTGCGTTAACAACAATTGCCACAAGCGGCCGCTGCGAGAGCAGCGGCCGCCAGCAGGCGGCGCTGCCGCGCGGCGCTCTCCTGCGCCGACTTTGCTCTGACTTAGTCTTTGCGGAAAACCATTCCGATTTTCCCGGCCATCGGTTAGTCAACAGGCGATGACTTTGGGAAGGGAGCCCGCGTGACCATCGATCCGGCCGCCTTCGAGCGTTACAGGCATTCGCCGAACGCCAGGACGACCTTACCGCGCCTGTTGCTCGGAACGGGGATCGTGGTCCTTTTTTGGGCAGCAACCACCGTGGCCGTGCTGGTCGGCGGCACCTATGCCTTCATCGCCTGGCAGGCGACCCCATCATCCGGCATTCAGGGCTTCCTCGCTTCGCCCCTCGGCATCCTCACCGCGCTCGTCTCGTTTGCCGGCATCTGGATCGGCCTGTGGGTCGCGATGCGCTGGGTGCATGGCGAGAAGCTGTCGGCGCTGCTCGGCAACAGCCGACGAGTTTCATGGCCCGGCTTCCTCAAAGGGCTGATCGCGGTGCTGATCACGTCGTTCATATCCGAAATCCTGCTCTATCTGCTGCAGCCGCAGATCACGCGTGGCCCGATCAGCCTGTCATCCTGGCTGCTGTTTGCGATCCCGATCGCCGCGCTTACCTTGGTGCAGACCTCTTCGGAAGAGCTGCTGTTTCGCGGCTACCTGCTGCGCGGTCTCGCCAGCCGGTTCACGAGCCCGTTCGTCTGGGCCCTGCTGCCGGCCCTGCTGTTCACCTCGCTGCATTGGAGTGCGAGTTCGTCACCAGCCATCAATGCTTGCGTGCTGGCGTCGATCGCCGCTTTCGCGCTGCTGCTGACACTTGTCGTCTACGCAACCGGCAATCTCGGCGCCGCCTTGGGTGCTCATCTCGGCAACAACCTGACCGGGTTTCTCTTGATCTCGCATCAGGAAAGCTACAATTCCTTCGCCCTGTTCAATGCCAGGCCGCTCGAAGGACCGGGCTGGGCGACGTCGGATGCGGTTCTCATCGCCTTCATCGGCATCGCCTGCAGCCTGCTGACCATCGTGCTGCTTCTACATCCGCGTTCGCCGCTCAGGGTTGCCGCCGAATTTCCGGACCGGGCGAGCACGGCCTGATTGCAGGCCGGGAACGACGCAATCCGGTCTTTGTCTTGACTCCGTGTCCGATTTCCTGTCTACACGCCCCGAATTCCGCGACGAGTATCCCTCCGAGCAAGCCGACCAGGACGCCGAAGCCTCTTTGAGGTGAAGTGCTGTAAATCGATCCTGGAGGCCAACACCCGGCAGCGCTGAGCGCCCCCGGGTGCTTTTTGGTTTTGGCTTTTGGTTGGACACTGGGCGCGAACGCATTACCTCTCGGGCATCATCCGGATGCCAGGGAAAAGGAAAACGAATGTTTGAATCGCTACAGGAACGTCTTGGTTCGATCCTGAACGGCCTGACCGGCCGCGGAGCCCTGTCGGAGGCTGATGTCTCGGCGGCGCTGCGCGAGGTGCGCCGGGCGCTGCTCGAAGCAGACGTGGCGCTGGAAGTGGTGCGCTCCTTCACCGACAAGGTGCGCGAGAAGGCCGTCGGCGCTGCCGTGGTCAAGTCTATCAAGCCCGGCCAGATGGTCGTCAAGATCGTCCATGACGAACTGGTCGACATGCTCGGCGCCGAAGGCGTCGCCATCGATCTCAATGCCCCGGCGCCGGTCGTCATCATGATGGTCGGCCTGCAGGGTTCCGGCAAGACGACCACTTCGGCCAAGATCGCCAAGCGTCTTTCCGAGCGTCAGAACAAGAAGGTCCTGATGGCCTCGCTCGACACGCGGCGCCCCGCTGCGCAGGAGCAGCTGCGCCAGCTCGGCGAACAGGTCAAGGTCGCCACGCTGCCGATCATCGACGGCCAGTCGCCGGTCGACATCGCCCGCCGCGCCGTGCAGGCGGCCAAGCTCGGCGGCCACGACATCGTCATCCTCGACACCGCCGGCCGCACCCATATCGACGAGCCGCTGATGGTCGAGATGGCCGACATCAAGAAGGTGTCGAGCCCGCACGAAATCCTGCTGGTCGCCGATTCGCTGACCGGCCAGGACGCCGTCAACCTGGCCAAGAGCTTCGACGAGCGCGTCGGCATCACCGGCCTCGTCCTGACCCGCATGGACGGCGACGGCCGCGGTGGTGCTGCACTCTCCATGCGCGCCGTCACCGGCAAGCCGATCAAGCTGATCGGCACTGGCGAAAAGATGGACGGGCTGGAGGAATTCCACCCCAAGCGCATCGCCGACCGCATCCTCGGCATGGGCGACATTGTCTCGCTCGTCGAAAAGGCCGCCGAGAACATCGACGCCGAGCAGGCGGCGGCGATGGCCAAGAAGATGCAGTCGGGCAAGTTCGACCTGAACGATCTCGCCGGCCAGCTTCAGCAGATGTCGAAGATGGGCGGCATGGGCGGCATCATGGGCATGATGCCCGGCATGGGCAAGATGAAGGACCAGATGGCCGCCGCCGGTCTCGACGACAAGATGTTCGGCCGCCAGCTCGCCATCATCTCGTCGATGACCAAGGCCGAGCGCGCCAATCCCGATTTGCTCAAGCATTCGCGCAAGAAGCGCATCGCCGCCGGTTCCGGCACCGACGCGGCCGAAATCAACAAGCTGCTCAAGATGCATCGCGGCATGGCCGACATGATGAAGGCGATGGGCGGCAAGGGCAAAGGCGGCGGCCTGATGCGCGGCATGATGGGCGGCCTCGCGTCCAAGATGGGCCTCGGCGGCATGATGCCGGGCGGCCCCGGGGGCATGGGTGGCGGCATGATGGGCGGCGGCATGCCGGACCTGTCGAAGATGGATCCCAAGCAGCTCGAAGCCTTGCAGAAGCAGGCGCAAGCAGCCGGCCTCGGCGGCGGCATGAAAGGCCTTCCCGGCGGCGGCCTACCCGGACTGCCCGGCGGCATGAAGCTCCCCGGCCTGCCCGGAATGGGCGGCGGCCTGCCCGGCCTTGGCAAGAAGAAGTGAGGACGCCATGAACGAAGAGAAGGACATGGCCGACGCTCGCGCTCTCCTGGCCGATTACCGCGCCTCGATCGACAACATCGACGCGGCCCTCATCCACATGCTGGCCGAGCGCTTCCGCTGCACCAAGGCGGTCGGTGTGCTGAAGGCGACGCATGGCCTGCCCCCGGCCGACCCGGCACGCGAGCAGCAGCAGATCGCCCGGCTTCGCCAGCTGGCGAAGGATGCCCATCTCGACCCGGATTTCGCGGAAAAATTCCTCAACTTCGTCGTCCGCGAAGTGATCCGCCACCACGAACAGATCGCCGCTTCCAACGGCGTGATGAAAGCCGGCTGAGAAACCAGCCACCAACCGATCAACCAAATCAGCCATTTTAGGAGAAAATAAATGCCCTTGAAGATCCGACTGGCCCGTGCGGGCTCGAAGAAGCGTCCTTACTACCACGTCGTCATTGCCGACGCCCGTTCGCCGCGTGACGGCCGGTTCATCGAGTCGATCGGCTCGTGGAACCCGCTGCTGCCCAAGGACGGCGAACGCGTCAAGGTCGACGCCGACCGCGTCAAGCATTGGCTGGCGCATGGCGCCCAGCCGACCGACCGCGTCCTGCGTTTCCTCGACGAGGCCGGCCTCGTCAAGCGCGACGCCCGTTCCAACCCGAAGAAGGCCGAGCCGGGCAAGAAGGCGCAGGAACGTGCTTCGCTCTTGAAGAAGGCGCAGGAAGACGCTGCTGCCGCGGCTGCGGCCGCCGCAGCAGCACCGGCCGAGGCGGAAGCCGCCACCGCCGAATAAGTATTGCCCTATCGCATCCAGGAAAACGGCGGGCCAAGGCCCGCCGTTTTGCTGTCCAGTTCTGTCTGTAAGAGCTGCCGATCAATAACCGCTCGGGCAGCGGTCGATGTAGACGCGGCCCCGCCGATCGCGATAGCGGCATTCGCCGCTCTCGCTTGCCCGGCCGATCAGCGCACCGGCAACGGCGCCGACAGCACCACCGACGACGGCGCCTTCAACCGGATCGCCAGCGACCGCCGCACCGACGGCAGCGCCACCGAGGCCGCCAACGGCCGCGCCTTTTTCCGTTTGCGAACAAGCGGCGAGCGGCACCAGAAGCGCCATCAAAAGCATCGTTTTCTTCATCGTCGTTCCTCTCCGATAGGAGCCGCCTCCGCCGCCAAGCGAATCTCTAACTCGCAACTCGGCGATTCGATCCCTAAGACATTGCCCGGCAAAGGGTTCCAGGCTTCGAGTTGAAAGCGATGCTTCGAGCGGATCTATCGGCTGAACGGGATCAGCGCGCGGACCCTGGCATCGCGCAGATACAGGCCACCCCACAGAATAATGCCGAGATAGACGCCGAACAGAATGTGCGAGAACAGCGGGTTGTCGACGCGGACATTGGTGGCGATGGCGCCGCCCATATAGGCGGTGAGCAGGATGGCGCCGAGCACCGCGGTGCGCGGCAAGGCGTAGAGCGCGGTCGAGATCAGGCCGATGACGCCAAGCATGCGCGCGACATTGGCATCGGCCGGCCAGCCGAGCGGCACCATCGTCTGGGTGACGACATCGAGCGGCGGCAGCTTGATGACGCCGTCGAAGATCATGAACAGCACGATGACGCCGCTGAGCACGCGGCCGGTCCACAAAGCGCCCGGCGAGACGGGCGCGGTTTCGGAAATACTCATGGTGGTCCCTCCTGATGGTCGAGCCCTTTCGCAGGGGTCGACCCAAGGACGTGGCATGGGGCCGCGATCCGACAGCGGGGCGGATTCTTTTAAACCCGCGCGCCTTCGCCTACGAAAAATAGAACTTTTCCGCCGGGATCATCTTCGGCGGCGTTTCGCCCAGCGCCTCGAATACCGAGATCTCGCAGACGCGGCAGAGACCGTCGAGGGCGAGGTCGTTGGCCTCGGTGCCGAACGGATCCTCGAGCTCTTCCGAAAGCGCGTCGAGGCCGAAGAAGGTGTAGGCGATCAGCGCCGTGAACAGCGGCGTTGCCCAGCCGGCGGTCGAGATCAGGCCGATCGGCAGCAGCAGGCAGACGATATAGGCCGTGCGATGCACCAACAGCGTGTAGGCGAACGGCAAGGGCGTGCCGGCGATCCGCTCGCAGCCGGCCTGGATGGCGGCGATCGACGCGAGCCTCTCATCGAGGATACGAAAGCCGATCGTGTCGACGTCGCCCGCCCGGCGCTGGGCATTGGCACGCCGGCCCATGCGCCTGACCATCTCGTCCGCCGGATTGGAAAAGGCTGCTGCCTTGTCCGCCTCGGCGTCGATGAAGGCACGGGCATCCTTCATGCTGTCGATCTTGCGCAACTGCCCGCGCAGGAAATGACAGAAGGCGAGCGCTTCCATCAGCAAGGCGCTGTTCGGTCTGGTCCGGTATGAGGCTGGTGGTGGCGCGTGCCAGGTTGCGCATTTCGAAGACCAGCGCGCCCCACAGCTTGCGCGCCTCCCACCAACGGTCGTAGGCGGCGTTGTTGCGGAACGAGAGATAGATCGACAATGTCACGCCGACCAGGCCGAAAGGCGTGATGTTGAAGACGCTGAAATCAAGCTGGAACCGGCGCGCCACGGCCAGGATGATCGCGGAATAAAGCGCGAAGCCCAATATCTGCGGCAGGATGCGTGGCACGACCGAACCGCGCATGATGAAGAACAGCTGTAGGAATGTGGGGCGCGGGCGAACGATCATCGAAGGCCTTTCACGGACCGCCATCGGCCCTCACCTCCTTTATTGTGCGATGCGACAGCTCTGCAAGCCCAGCCACCAGCGACACCGCCATGTCGTCCTTGCAGCGCCTGGACTATCGGCACGCGCCGGTCGCGGATATTGAAGAGCACATGGGCTGCGGCCCATTTCTGCAAGCGAGAGAAACCGAATGACCGGCGAGACCGATCTGAAGACACTGCTGGCATCGATGACGCCGGAACTGCTCGCCGGCACCTATGTCTTCGCCATGCTGGCGCCCGGCGTCGTTCAGCCGGAAGGCCTCGAGCCGGTGATGATCTTTCGTGAGCGCGAGGGCGTGACACTGATCGTAACCGAGGAGAAGGCCATCGCTGCGGCACTGACCGCGTCATTCCGCTGCCGGATGGTCACGCTGAACATCCATTCGTCGCTGGAAGCCGTCGGCTTTCTCGCCGCCATCACCACGCGCCTCGCCGCCGCCGGCATGGGCGTGAACCCGGTTTCGGCCTTCTACCACGACCATCTGTTCGTGCCGGTCGACCGGGCGGAGGAAGCGCTGGGGCTGTTGAACCAGCTGGCCAGGGAGAACAGAGCGTAGCGCATCGGCCAGAGCTGCCGATCTCCCCCTCGTGGGGAGATCGGCATCCATCAATGCCTTCGCTAACCTTCAGCACCCGGCCGAAGGCCGAGCCCGCGACTGCGGGCCGCCGGTCGTCCGGCGCCCCCGCGGAGCGCCCGCCGCGGCAGCGGCGATACGGCCCGTGAGCGAAAACTAAGCCGCCTTCTTCTTCGGCTGGATCAGGCCGCGCTCGACCAGCAACTCGGCGATCTGCACTGCGTTGAGCGCCGCGCCCTTGCGCAGATTGTCGGAGACGATCCACATCGACAGGCCGTTGTCGATGGTCGAATCCTCGCGGATGCGCGAGATGAAGGTGGCGTCTTCGCCGGCCGATTCCAGCGGCGTGATGTAGCCGCCGTCCTCGCGCTTGTCCAAGACCTGACAGCCCGGCGCCTCACGCAGGATATCGCGCGCCTCGTCGGCGGTGATCGGCTTTTCGAACTCGATGTTGACCGCTTCCGAATGGCCGATGAACACCGGCACGCGCACGCAGGTCGCCGTCAGCTTGATCTTGGGGTCGAGCATCTTCTTGGTCTCGGCGACCATCTTCCACTCTTCCTTAGTGGAGCCGTCATCAAGGAAGACATCGATGTGCGGGATGACGTTGAAGGCGATGCGCTTGGTGAACTTCTTGACCTCGACGCCATCGGCGACGAAGACCGCGCGGGTCTGGGTAAAGAGTTCGTCCATACCTTCCTTGCCGGCGCCCGACACCGACTGGTAGGTGGCGACAACGACACGCTTGATGGTGGCGAAGTCATGCAGCGGCTTCAATGCCACTACCAGCTGCGCCGTCGAGCAATTCGGATTGGCGATGATGTTCTTGCGCGTGAACAGCGAGATCGCGTCCGGGTTTACTTCCGGCACGATCAACGGCACGTCCTGATCGTAGCGGAAGGCCGACGAATTATCGATGACGACGCAGCCCTGCTTGCCGATCTTCGGCGACCATTCCTTGGAGACGCTGCCGCCAGCCGACATGATGCAGATGTCGGTGTCGGAAAAATCATACTGGTCGAGCGTCTTCACCTTCAGCGTGCGGTCGCCGAACGACACTTCCGTGCCCTGGCTGCGCCGCGACGCCAGCGCCACGACTTCGCTTACCGGAAAGCCGCGCTCTTCCAGTATGTTGAGCATTTCCCGGCCCACATTGCCCGTGGCGCCGACGATCGCTACCTTGAAACTCATCGAAAAATCTCCTGTCCCTCTCCGCTTGGTTTTTGGAGAAACCCGCTGGCCGATGCGGGTTCCGTCCCCCGGGCCGAACCCGGGAGAGGGTGGTTAGGCCAAGGGAGTCACACCGTTTTGGTGGTGGTTTTGGTAGTTTTTTTGGCCAAGAATGGGGTTTTGCTGGAACGAGGGGACGCGCCGACGCGCCCGGCCCAATGATGTGCATTGAGGCTGGGGGCATCGAATGCAAGAAGAGCCATCAAAAGGCCGCGCATCGAAAAAACGATCCCGTTCAAAGCGGGCTTTTACGCGGTTTGCGTCAAGAGTCAATTGCGATGAGCGTCCTGTTGCCCTGTACAATCGCGGCGGCACGAAGTACGAACGGCATGACCATCCGGCTCATGGAGCGTCCCGACGCCCGCCGAAGACAGGCCCATTGCTGGGCATATAAGAATCCGAATTCCGAAAGAGTAAGATGTCCAACTTCGATGCACTCGTTCCCGCGCTGGCAAGGGCGCTGGAAAAACGCGGCTATTCCGAGCTGACGCCCGTCCAGAAGGCGGTTGTGGCGCCGGAACTCGGCGAGGCCGATGCGCTGGTTTCGGCGCAGACAGGCTCCGGCAAGACGGTGGCCTTCGGCCTCGCTCTGGCGCCGACCCTGCTTGAGGGCGCGGAGCGCTTTGGCCACGCCGCCGCACCGCTGGCGCTGGCGGTGGCGCCGACGCGCGAACTCGCCTTGCAGGTGACGCGCGAGCTGGAATGGCTCTACGAACTGACCGGCGCCACCGTGGCGTCCTGCGTCGGCGGCATGGACATGCGCTCGGAGCGGCGTGTGCTGGAGCGCGGCGCCCATATCGTCGTCGGCACGCCCGGCCGGCTGCGCGACCACATCACCCGGCGCTCGCTCGACATGTCGGCGCTGAAGGCGGTGGTGCTCGACGAGGCCGACGAGATGCTCGATCTGGGCTTTCGCGAAGACCTCGAATTCATCCTCGACGCCGCTCCTGCCGAACGCCGGACGCTGATGTTCTCGGCCACGGTGCCGCGCTCGATCGCCACGCTCGCGCAGGGCTATCAGCGCGATGCGGTGCGCATCTCGGCCGCCGGCGAGGAGAAGCAGCATCTCGACATCGAATACCGGGCGCTGAGCGTCGCCCAGCCCGACCGGGAAAACGCCATCATCAACGTTCTGCGCTATTACGAAGCCAAGAACGCGCTGGTGTTCTGCAACACGCGTGCCGCCGTCAATCATCTGACCGCGCGCTTCAACAACCGCAACTTCTCCGTCGTCGCCCTCTCCGGCGAACTCAGCCAGAACGAGCGCAGCCATGCGCTGCAGGCAATGCGCGACGGCCGCGCAAAAGTCTGCATCGCCACCGATGTCGCGGCGCGCGGCATCGACCTGCCCAACCTCGAACTGGTCATCCACGCCGACCTGCCGACCAACCCGGAAACGCTGCTGCACCGCAGCGGCCGCACCGGCCGCGCCGGGCGCAAGGGCGTCAGCGCGCTGATCGTGCCCAACAGTGCCCGCAAGCGCACCGAGCGGCTGTTGCAGAACGCCGGCCTCAAGGCGACATGGGCGAGCCCGCCCTCGGCCGACGACGTGATGCGGCGCGACGACGAGCGCATCCTGGCCGATCCGGTTTTCGACGAGCCGGTGAAGGACGACGAACGCGGTTTCATCGACGCGCTGCTCGCAAGACATGGCGCCGAGCAAGTGGCTGCCGCCTTCGTGCGCCAGTGCCGCGCCAGCCGCTCGGCCCCCGAGGACCTCATGGAGATCGCGCCCTTCACGCCGTCGCGTGAAAGACCGGCAGGCGAAGGTTTCGCGCGCCGCGACGAGGCGCCCAGCCGTCGCGACGATTTCGGTGACAGCGTCTGGTTCTCGTTGTCGATCGGGCGCCGGCAGAATGCCGAGCCGCGCTGGCTCATCCCGATGCTGTGCCGCACCGGCAGCATCTCGAAGCGCGAGATCGGCGCCATCAAGATGCAGCCGGAAGAGACCTACGTGCAGATATCAGCCGACTGGGCCGACCGCTTCCTGGCCGCGATCGATCCCGATCGCAAGCTGCAAGGCAACATCCTGGTGAAGCGGCTCGAGGGCACGCCCGATCTGTCGCGCGCCGGCTACCAGCCGCCAAGCCCCGACAAGAAACCGCATCGCGGCAAGGCGCCATTCGACCCCAACGCGCCGAAGCGCAAATTCGAAAAACGTGCACCGGCAGCAGTCGATCAGCGCCCGGCCACCGCGCATGAGGCAAAGCCATGGGCGAAGAAGCCGGGCAAGCCGAAATTCGACACCACCGGCGCGCCCAAGCACAAGAAGGCGAAGAAGCGGCCCACCTAGAGCATTTCACCGTTTCACGGAAACGGCGATCTGCTCTAACTCTTTGTTTTGACGCAATTCTAGACGGAAAACCGCGTCACACCTTTCCTAGAATTGCTCTAGGACTTCGGCCGGAGGGACGCGCTTGCCTGCAGGCCAGCCTTGATGGCAGCCCAGCTGGCCGATGCCGGCGTCGGGCGATGCTGCTTTGCGATGCGTTCCGTCAGCGATGAGCGCCAGTCCGGGTCTTCCGCCATCCTGCGGATCGCAGCGTACCAGCCGGCCTGGTCATTGGAATCGATCGCCGGCATCAGCCCGCCGCTCGCCTCGATCAGCGACGGCGCGGTCGAGACGATGACGGGAACGCCGAAATCGAGACATTCCGAGGCGCCATAGCCCCAGCCCTCGATATGCGAGGGAAAGACGCCGAAGGAAGCGCTGCGATAATATCGGATGAGTTCCTCATCGCTGATCGCTCCGGTGAACGTAACCCGCTCGAGCAGTCTCGGATGGGCCTTGAGATAGGCGCGCAGCGGATCGATCATCCAGCCCCAGCGCCCGGCGCAGACGAGCCTCGGCAGCTTGACGCCCTCGTCGAGCGCCTGCTGCCATATCCGTGCCAGCAGGATGTGGTTCTTGCGCACTTCGATGGTCGAGCAATAGAGCACGAACGGCTCGTCGGCCTCGATGCGCGAAGTCTCGCCCATGCGCGAAGCCGTTTCGTACAGGATGGACGGCATCGGAAACCGATATACCACCGGCTGCGTGACGCCTGCCTGTTGCATATGATCGGTCAGCGTCGCACCAACTTCGTCGGATGCACAAAATGCCGGCGCGCCGGAACGCACGAGGTGCTCGAGATATGACCCGTAGCGAGCCTCGCCAGGGCTCATACCAACCATGTCGGGGCGCAGTGTCGGGATGAGGTCGTGGCAAAGAAACGCAAGGCCACCGGCGCGCCCGGAGACGGCGGCTCGGTCGTCCCCGGTCAGAATGTGATGGCTGATCAGGACAAAGCCGCGTTCAGTCTCGTCCGGTTGGCTTGGAACCTGACGCGGGGCCGACCGGGTCCGCGCCCGCTGGTACAGCCGATAGGCCCGGATCAGCAGCCTGGTCGCCTGATAGGCAATCCCTTTGCGGCCATGGGTCACCGTCTTTGCAAGATGGCGGTCGGCGTCGCGCTTGCCCCATGGCTGCTGCCTCACCGCTTCGAGGGCCTGCGACATCGCCGTGCGTCTCCCAGGCCTTCGTTTGAGGCGCCAGGGTGAAATCTCGCCCGTCGCGACATGGTCCTGCTCGAAAGGAGCGAGGGGGCGAAACCGGCCTTCCCACGGTCGGAACGCCACCACCTCCACGCAAGGGTCGGGATCGGCCAGGGCTGCGCTGACGAGAAAGCTTTCCACCCGCGGGATGCCGACAAGTCCCTGGCCGGACGGCCAGAACGTCAGGCCGGTGGCGTCGATGGCCAGCCTGGGAGGTCTTCTTTCCCCTCCATCTTCATTTACGGTTTTACTGTCAGGACTCTCGACTGTCATGTCTGCTTCTGTCGAAGGCGGTTGCACTCGATGCCTTATGCTTCATTTGCCGCGAAGAGGGTAGCCATGCTGGCTTGCCCATCGGCACGGCCCTGTGCCACCTTCGGCTAGGACGTGGCGAGCGGGGGTGGCAAATGCGCGGCGAAGTGCTTCACTATGACGAGGTCCAGGGCTTCGGCTTCATCACCGGCGCCGACGGCAGCCAATACACCTTCACCCGAGAAAACCTGCGCCGTGAAACTGCCATGCGGAAGGGCGCGTCCGTCGAGTTTCAGGCGGGCGGCGGCCAGGCTCACGACGTCTTTTCGATTGCCGCCCAGACCGCTACTTCGGCCACTGACGCCGGCACGAACCCCGCACCGACTCAAGCCGGCAGCAAGGCCGCGGCAACCCCGCCCCCGGCACAGCATTTCGGCCGCTCCTCCGAGCCGGCCGAACCCAGCGATCTCTGGGGCTATTTCTGGCGCGGCGTGACGCAGAACTACTTCAATTTCGCCGGCCGCGCCCGCCGCAAGGAATATTGGGGCTACTGCCTGTTCTGGACGGTTTGCCTGCTGATCATCGGCGGCATCGGCCTGTACACCGATATGGATATGGGCGGTTTCGACAGTGATATTTCGGGCGCGATAACGGTCGGGCTGTGCGGCACGTTCCTGCTGGCGACACTGCTCCCTAGCCTCGGCATGATCGTGCGCCGGCTCCACGACATCGGCCTGTCAGGCTGGCTCAGCCTGCTGATCCTGATCCCGACCATCGGCAGCCTGATCATCCTGGTCTTCGCGCTGATCCCGACGCAGGCCCGGGAAAACCAGTGGGGGCCGGTGCCGGCGGGTGTCAGGATTTAGCCGCGACGTGTATTGCAATCACAAACAACCCTGGGTAGTATTTGCGCAACGCGGGGGAGAAACATGCGTGGCACGATATTCCACTACGATCAGGATCAGGACTACGGCTACATCGACGGAATCGACAGCAAGCGTTATATCTTTGCCCGTGACGATGTGAGCCATGAAGTGACCCTCGCCAGGGGCACCCTTGTCGAGTTTCAACCGGATGACGGTACGGCGCACGATATAGTCGCCGTCACCCCGACAGCGCCATCGCCAAGCACGGGCCAGCCACGCCGTTCGGCCGAGAGCAGGCCCGCCTATTCCATGGGTCTGTGGGCTTACTTCTGGCGCGCGATAATTGCGGACTATAGCAATTTCAAAGGTCGCGCCCGCCGCAAGGAATTCTGGGCCTTCTGGCTATTCTACACCCTCGGGATATTGGCGCTTCTAGGCTTCGGAATACTCGTTGACCTAGCGTTCAATGGCTTCAAAACCAATGCGGACAGGACGACGATGAGGGCCATAGGGCTCATACCCTTCCTGGTTTTCTTTTCGGGATTGATCCTGCCGTCGATTGCCCTCGTCGTGCGGCGTGTGCATGACGCGGGTCTGAGCGGCTGGTTTGCACTGCTGGGCTTCATCACTCCCATTGGCAGCATTGCCTTGCTGGTCTTCGGACTTCTGCCGTCCCAGGTGGGCGAAAATCCTTGGGGACCAGTGCCGGCAGGCGTCAGGATCTAGCCGCTTTTCAACGCCTCACCCGAAAGTCTGAGAAAGACCTTCTGGCCGTGGCGTTCGGCGCCAAGCCGGTCGTAGAAGGGCAGCGCGCCTTCGTTCCAGTCCTCGGTGGTCAGGTCGATGCGGCCGATGCCTTCGCGCAGGCAATGATCGGCGAGAAAGCCGATCATTGCTCGGCCGACGCCGGCGTTGCGGGCTTTGTCGCGCACGAACAAATCCTTGAGGAACAGCAGCCGCTCAAGATCGATGCCGGGATGCGCGATCGCCACCGACGCCAGGCCGCTGACCTCGCCCTCGACGAAGGCGAGCGCGAAATGCGGATAGGCCGGGCTTTCCTCGCCAAGCCATTTTCGTGCGGCAGACACGGCCCGGCCGGCATCGAGAGGTGGCTGCCGGTAGTGAACCGCCATCTCGCACAATATGGCCGCGAGCGCCGTCGCGTCCTCGATCGTCGCCCAGCGGACGTCGACCGTCACGATATCAGCCCAGGAATTTGGCGATGATCGCGTCGCCCATCTGAACCGTACCGACCTCGGTCATGCCATCGGACATGATGTCTTTCGTCCGCAGGCCCGCGTCGAGCACGGCGGCGATCGCGCCTTCGACGCGGTCGGCTTCATCGACCATGCCGAAGGAATAGCGCAGGCACATGGCGAAGGAAGCGATCATGGCGATCGGGTTGGCGATGCCCTTGCCGGCAATGTCGGGCGCCGAGCCGTGCACCGGTTCGTAGAGTGCCTTGCGCTTCTTGGTTTTCACATCAGGCGCGCCGAGCGAGGCCGACGGCAGCATGCCGATCGAGCCGGTCAGCATGGCGGCGATGTCGGACAGCATGTCGCCGAACAGATTGTCGGTGACAATGACGTCGAACTGTTTTGGCCAGCGCACCAGCTGCATGCCGCCGGCATCGGCCAGCATGTGGTCGAGCTTGACGTCGGAATAGCGTGCCTTGTGGGTCTGGGTGACGACCTCGTTCCACAACACGCCCGACTTCATCACATTGCGCTTTTCCATCGAGGTGACGTGGTTCTTGCGCGTGCGTGCCAGTTCGAAAGCGACGCCCGAAATGCGCTCGATCTCGAACGTGTCGTAGACCTGCGTGTCGATGCCGCGCTTCTGGCCGTTGCCGAGATCGATGATCTGCTTGGGCTCGCCGAAATAGACGCCACCGGTCAGCTCGCGCACGATCAGGATGTCGAGACCCTCGACCACCTCCTGCTTGAGCGAGGAGGACGCCGCCAGCGCCGGGTAGCAGATGGCCGGGCGCAGATTGGCAAACAGCTCCATGTCCTTGCGCAGCCGCAGCAGGCCGGCCTCAGGGCGCACCTCATAGGGCACCGTATCCCATTTCGGACCGCCGACGGCGCCGAACAGCACTGCGTCGGCTGCCATCGCCTTTTCCATGTCGGCATCGGAGATCGCCGCGCCATGCGCGTCATAGGCGCAGCCGCCGACCAGCCCCTCATCGGTGGCAAAACCGCTGCCGAGCTTGTCGTTCATGACCGCGATCAGTTTCTTGACCTCGGCCATGGCCTCCGGACCGATGCCGTCGCCGGGGAGCAGGAAAAGATGCTTCGTTGCCATGGAGAACCGTCCTGGAAAGATTTGAACCGCGGCCTTGCTAAACGCCAAGCCGGTTGTGCGCAAGGGGACGAGCGCCGAGATCCTTCACACCCCCCTCTGGCCTGCCGGCCATCTCCCCTCAAGGGCCTGTTGCAAAATTGTGTGGATGTGATTCCCTGTTTTTGAAACAGGGATCTTGCGATGACGACGAAGCCGAGCGGTCAGTTCAGTTTTGTGGAGGCTCTG
>NZ_JAMYVQ010000041.1:0-43991 GCF_040324155.1 Mesorhizobium sp. M0011
CTCTCCGTGCGTGAGGATCGGCTCGGCCCATCCGAGCAACCCTCGTCTTTAATCGCACGAAAGGGCGGCCCACCGTTCTCCGCCTCGGAACATGACGTCTAGCTGTGGGTTTCGGGAGATTGTCCATTCGGACCGGACCGGGGAGACTGGAGTTACCAGGCACCGGAGGGTCCGAATGAACATCCACAAGAATGCCCGTCTTACGCCGCTATGTCGAGAGGAGATGGCGCTGTCGGCAGGGCAATCGCTTCGGGTTAACGTGTGGTGCGTTTGGGGTGCGAATATGATTCATGGGAGGCTTCGTGATTTGCGGAGCCCTCGATGTCGCGCCAACATTCCCGTTCGCTTTCGATTCTCGATCATTTTTCGGCGCTGTCTGATCCTCGCCGGCGTTGGCGTGTCGCCTATCCGCTACCCGAAATCCTGCTTGTGGTGCTGTGCGCGACGCTGTGCGGCATGGACGATTTCGTCGAGACGAAGCTGTGGGGTGAGCAGCGCCTCGAGTTTCTGCGCCGTTTCCTGCCCTATGAGCGTGGCATTCCGGCGCACGATACGCTCAACGACGTGCGCTCGATCCCGACCTCTTCAAGACTTGTTTCACAAGCTGGGTCGAGACCCTGCGCGACAGCGATCCCGAGATCATCGCCGTCGATGGCAAGACCTCGCGGCGCAGCCATGCGCGTTCCAAGG
This sequence comes from Mesorhizobium sp. M0011, assembly GCF_040324155.1. Taxonomy (NCBI): domain Bacteria; kingdom Pseudomonadati; phylum Pseudomonadota; class Alphaproteobacteria; order Hyphomicrobiales; family Phyllobacteriaceae; genus Mesorhizobium; species Mesorhizobium sp. M0011. Next base: position 691 of record NZ_JAMYVQ010000041.1, read on the forward strand.
GACGTGAGCCGCTGCATCTGGTCTCGGCTTGGGCAACCCGTCAGAGGCTCGTGCTCGGCCAGCAGGCGACAGACATAAAATCAAATGAAATCACTGCTATCCCGTTGCTGCTCGAGCGCCTTGAGTTGACCGGCGCGCTGGTCACTATTGACGCCATGGGAACGCAGGCGGCAATCGCCGAAGCCATTGTCGCCAAGGGCGGCGACTATCTGCTCGCGCTCAAGGCCAATTGGCCTGCCACCTTCGCCGATATCGAGCGCTTCTTCGCAGAGCCGCCGCAAAACATGCTGCAAACACCCGTCGAGACCATCGACAACGACCATGGCCGCCTTGAAGGCCGTCGCCACACCGTCTGCCATACGGTTGACTGGCTGTTTCTCCGACCGCCGCTATCCCGGCGAACCGCGCTTCCCCCGGCTTGCCATGATCGGCATGGTCGAAACCCGCGTCGAACGCAACGGCAAGACCGAGCAGGAGCGGCGCTACTATCTGTCCTCCGCCAAGCTCGACGCCAAAACCTTCGCCCATGCCGTGCGAGCCCATTGGGGCATCGAGAACCGCCTCCACTGGGTACTCGATGTCGTCTTCCACGACGATCTCGCGCGTCTCAGAACAGCGCACGAACCGCAAAACATGGCCATCGTCAAACACATGGCCATGAACATCGTCCGAAACCCCAAGGACAAGCACAGCCTCAAGGTCCGACGAAAACTCGCCAATCTCAACGGCCACTATCTCGAAAATCTCATCCGTCAAAAATCAACGTTAACCTGAAGCGATTCCCCTGGCGCTGTCGGTGATAGAATGCGCTTTGTCCAAAGCCCATGCGGCGCGCGTCTACGGCGTGTCGGCCAAGATCGTGGCGCGCTGGGTCGCGCGCTATAAGTCCGAAGGGCGGGCCGGCATGATCGACCGTTCCTCGCGGCCCGCTCATATGCCACAGGCCCGCTGCGTTGATCGCCGAGCGCATCATTGCGCTGCGGCGGCAACGTTGGACCGGCAAGCATATCGCCCATGAGGTCGGCGTCTCCCGCCACTGTTAGTCGCGTTCTCAAGCGTGCCGGACTGTCGCGGCTCAGGGATATCGAACCGGCCGAGCCGATCAGACGCTACGAGCGCGAGCATCCCGGCGAGATGATCCATATCGACATCAAGAAGCTCGGTCGTTTCGAGCGCATCGGCCATCGCATTACCGGCAAGCGTACCGGCAATGCCAGCTCGCGCGGCAGCAATTGGGAGTTCGTCCATGTCCTGCATCGACGACGCCTCCCGCATCGCCTTCTCGCAGATTCTGCCCGACGAGAAAAAAGAAAGCGCCATCGCCTTCCTCAAGGCGGCGGTCGCCTACTACGCCAGCCTGGGCGTCGCGATAGCCCGCGTCATGACCGACAACGGCTCCTGCTATAGATCGAAGGCCTTCGCAAAGGCCTGCCGCGGTCTCGGCCTCAAGCATGTCAGGACAAGGCCTTACACGCCCAAGACCAATGGCAAGGCCGAGCGCTTCATCCAGACGGCGCTGAACGAATGGGCCTATGCCATCGCCTATCCGACTTGAGATCACCGCGCCGCAGAGTTGCCGGTCTGGCTGCATCGCTACAATTGGCACCGTCCCCACGGGAGCTTAAAATCCAAAACACCTATCAGTCGCCTCGCTCTAACCCTGGACAACCCGTTGAGGCTCCACAGCTAGCGTAGGGCTTCGTCTCACCTAGCGTAGGGCTTCGTCTCACCTAGCGTAGGGCTTCCTGAGACGCGCCTTGCGCATGCTCGATGAGATCCAGTATAGACGTTTCCCTTAATGAGCTAGTCTGCTCAGTGTTTCGGCCAAAGAATCCTCGAATACCTGAAGGCCCAGATCGAGCGTCTCAGAGTCGATGGTAAGTGCAGGCAAAAATTGCACGACCTGACCAGCGGGCCCACATCGTTCGACGATCAATCCCTTTTCAAATGCCGTGCGTGCCGTAGCCTCCGCGATTTCGGCCATTTGGCAATCAAATCCCAGCGCCATGCCCCGCCCTCGGACAGCAAAGCTATTTCCATGCTTGAGTGAAATGGCCTCAAGCCGACGCCGCATAAGTTCTCCCATGCGATGAACACCCTGAGAGAACGTCTGACTCCGCCAATAGAGGTTTATAGCTGCGGTTGCACCCACGAGCGCAAGGTTATTTCCGCTAAATGTTCCAGTGTGCTCTCCTGGTTGCCACGCGTCGACCTCTTCTTTGATCAACAATATGGATAGTGGCAGACCATATCCACTTAGCGACTTTGATAATACAACAATATCTGGTGACAATTCCGCGAATTCAAAGCTAAAGAAGTCACCCGTGCGGCCACAGCCCATTTGGACATCGTCGACTATGAAAAGAGCATGGGCATCTTTTGCTATGGCTTGAATTGATCGCAACCACTCCTTGCTAGCTGGATTTATACCGCCGTCGCCCTGCACAGATTCGACAAGAATGGCGGCTGGAGAATTAACGCCGCTACCAGTGTCGAGCAATACCTTCTCTATATAGTCAGCCGTGTCGATAGCTGGTCCAAGATAGCCGTCATACGGCATAAAAGTGACCTCGGACGAAGAAACCCCACTGGCTTTTCGATAGAAACAATTACCAGACGCGGCAACCGCCCCTAAGCCCAGACCGCGATATCCATGCGTGAATGAAATGATATTCTGTCGCCCTGTGACCTTCCGTGAGAGCTTTAAAGCCGCCTCAATAGCGTTAGCGCCTGTTGGCCCTGTGAATTGGAACCGGTATTTTAGATCCCGCTCCCGAAGTATGACAGAACTGAAGGTCTCCATAAATTCGAGTTTTGCAGGAGTTGCCATGTCAAGCCCGTGGATCACAGCATCCGACGCAAGGTACTCCATAATAGCCGCTTTTAATTCATGATTGTTATGGCCGTAATTCAGTGCTCCGGCACCAGAAAGGAAATCAATGAGCTTTCGACCATCCTCCGTTAACATGATAGAGCCGCGCGCTCGACTGAAGAAAGTTGGAAAGGAACGTGAGTATAAGCGGACGTTTGATTCCAGGCCGTCGAAAGCCCGTATATTGCGTGACCGGCCAGTCGTTCCACACATGATCATCTCCTTCGCGAGCAACCGGTTAAACAAGCAAGAAGGTTTTACAAATTGCGGATGGACACGACTCGGGTCGTGCCGCGCGTCGCAGTGGGCCTTGTGTTTGCTCGAATAGTACTTCCCAGAACAGCTCTTACTACCCTAACTAGCGGAAAGAATGAACCTACTAACACTGGTAGGTTTCCCCGTGTTCGATGGGGTAGTCGCCTCTGCCGATGGCCCCTTTGGGTCGCGGTTGAGCGATGGAGGTATTGTTGACGATCCAGGCCGCAGATCGGCCCCGGACGTGCCGGCAGAGCCTGCGTGCGCACGAGGCCAAGCACGGCATCATCCGACCAATCCGGTTCTCGCTCGAAGTGATGCAGAGCTGGTGCGTCGCGTAGACACGCCTAGCACGCTTCTCTGATTGGGGTTGGTGAGGTCTGCTTGTTTTTTCCGGACCTTCGCTCCAGCGAGTCGCTCGCTTCTCTTCGCGTCGGCGCCGGGCCGCCGCATGATGGGATCAGGAAAGCGAGGCGTCTCAATCTGTTGAGCGACCTTGGGAGAGTCTGTCCCAGAATCTAGGCTGCCAACGAGATCAGATCGCCTTGCCCATCGTCCTCGCGGGAACGATCCGGATCCTTTCGGGCGAACCACCGTGTTTCCTCTTCGTGACCTATGCCGGGCGAGCTTCCTTACCGAAGCCGGACCCGGTCGCATCGTTCCACATGCGATGCAGGATGACGGCGAGCTTGCGCGCAAAAAAGGCCCATCTCCGTCAGATTGTCTGCCACGATGTCTACCCTGCCACAATAGTTTTATGACATAGCAATACTGGTGCTCCTTCAACTGCGAAAAGAATGGCGATCGCTTCATTGCTGTCCGCCAAAATCAGACTAATCGTGAGGCGCGGTTCATACGGATGCATCAGCCGATCTGGAGGTCTAACTAGCAGGCTTCTCTGATTGGGGCCGCTGAGGTCAAGCGTTTCCTGTCTTTTTTCCGGACCATGTCGCCCCGCGGGTCACTCGCTTCTCTTCGCGGTCGGCGCGGAGCCGCCGCATGATAAGGTCAGGAGAGCGAGGCGTCTCAATCTGTTGAACGACCTTGGAGACTTCGCCCAGGATCGTGCCTGCTAACGAGATCGCCTTGCCCATCGTCCCCACTGGAACGATCCAGATCACCCTCGCGGGCGAACCACTGTCTGTGTTCGTTTTTGTTCCTTGCGCTATTTCATGCCGATCCGGCGGCTTCCTTTCCAAAGCGGAATTCGGTTGCGTCTGCCCACATGCGGTGCAGGATGACGGCCAGCTTGCGGGCCACCGCCACCCGCGCCCGCGCCATGCCGCGGCGGCTGGCGATGTTCATGCCTCAGGCGCGCAAGCTCGACCACTTTTTGGAACGCACAAGCAGTGAATGGGCTGCCTCGTAGAGTGCTGTGCGGGCCAGCTCGTCGCCACAGCGGCTGACCTTGCCCTGGATGTCGGTCTCACCGGATTGGTATCGCGCTGGCGTCAGACCCAGATGCGCTCCCACCGCCCGCGAGGAGCCGAACCGCTCCGGCCGGTCGATCGTGGCGCGGAAGGCGAGCGCCGTAATCGGACCAACGCCTGGCGCGCTCATCAGCGGCCGGCAGACCTCCTCCTTGCGGACGATGTCGAGAACCTTCTCTTGGTCAGCGAACTCCTTGAGCATGGTGCCGAGGATCGTAAGCAGCGGCTCGACCATCGCCATCACCTCGGCACTGGCCGGTTCGCGCACGCGATCAGCAAAGGCGGTGCGCGACGGCGTACCGAGCTTGACGCCGGCCTCTCGCAGCATGGCGCGACACGACATTCTCGATGCTGCGCATCTCGTTCAGCACCGTCCGGCGGGCAACCAGCAGCGCACGCCACAGCCGGCATGCCGGCTCTTGACATGCACCTGCCGATACCAGCCCGTGCGCAAGCGCGCGGGCGTCGTTGCGATCGGTCTGTTCGGCATCGTCTTCATGGCCGCATTGGCTTGGCGCGTCTCGATGCAGATCGCAGGCAGACCTTCGGCGCACAATCCATCGTGAAGCCAGGCCGTCAGCGAGCACGCTTCGAGCCCGATGCGCTCCAGCGGCAGATCGAGCTTCCGCAACGCATCGGACAAGGCCTGTGGTTCGCTCGCCGCTCGTGTTTCCTTCACGATCTGACTGCTCTCATCGACGACGCAAATCGCGGTCTCTTCCAAAGATACGTCTAATCCAGCAAAATACTTCCCGGCTGCTCCTTCCCGATGTTTGTGGCGCTCCAAGGCGACCACGTTCTAACATCCATACAGGAGCAGCCGCCCGCACCTTGGCTCAGGCGAGACCCCAATCACCCATCTGTTGAAAAAGTGGCTCGCAGCGGGGCTGTGAGCGTGATTCAGTGTCTCCGGAGAGATTCCGCTCGGAGCGGCTGTGGATGGAGCGGCTGGAATACGACCTTCTGTTCCGCTGGTTCGTCGGCATCGGCGTCGATGACGCGGCCTGGGACCATTTGGTGTTCTCCAAAAATCGCGACCGGCTGCTGGAGGGCGACATCGCGACCAAGTTCCTTGCTGCGGTGCTGGCGCAGCCCAAGGTGACGAAGCTTCTGTCTACGGACCACTTCTCGGTCGATGGCATGGGGAGCCACCGGCTGAAGGGGGCGGGCGAAACGCGGAAGCGGACTTCCGTGGCCACAAGCGTTCTAACGACACACATGCCTCGACCACCGATCCGGATGCCCGGCTCTATCGCAAGGGCAAAGCAAGGGGGCCAAGCTTTGCTTTATCGGACATGGCTTGATGGGGAACCGCCACGGCGTGTTGGTCGACGCCTGCCTGACACTGGCCGACGGACATGCCGAGCGGGTGGCCGCACTGCACCTGATCGAACCTCGAGCGGAAAGGCCACAGGCGATCACGCTCGGCGCCGAGAAGGCCTACGACGCGGAAGACTTCGTTAATGAGCTACGCTCGATGAGGGTGACGCCGCATGTAGCGCAGAACACGAGCGGCCGCAGTTCCGCAATCGACGGGCGCACGACGCGACATGGCGGCTGTGCCGTCAGCCAGCGCATCAGGAAGCGCATCGAAGAGGCGTTCGGTTGGATCAAGGTCGCGGCCGGCCAGCACAAGACCAGGTTCCGCGGCCGCGACCGTGTCGGATGGGCTTTCACCTTCGCAGCCGCTGCCTACAATCTGGTGCGACTGCCAAAGCTCATGGCGGAAACAGGCTGATGGCCAAGGTTCCCGGCTTCGCCAGGGCCTTCGCCGGCCGCTGGCGCATCGCCGAGATGGATGTTTGGGATAACGACTTCATCGATCTCGTTGAGGAAGCGCACGACATTCAAAGGCTCGGCGGATGGCGAGATCGCCTTCGGCGCACTCAAGGGCCTCCTGATGTCCGATATGGCACCCGCGATGGGTCAGCCTGCGCGGGATTCTAGTGGGAGGGACATGATGAGAACGACCCAGCCTGTGGCCGGGGCTGGGTTGTCTCTGGCACTGCAGGCCGCCTCGTCGGCCACTTCTACATCCACAACGCCGACGATTCAGGCTTCGTTCGCGGAAGAGCCTGACTCCTTCAAAAGTTCGTGCGAATGGGAGATTGGTTTGAGTTTCGATGTTCTTTTATGCAGAGCGGCGGTACGCCTGCCAATTGCATAGCCTGGAGAGGCGAAATGACCATTTCGGTTAATTGTCAATACGGTATCCATTAAATATTTGCTACGACGTTAATACCTAAGTAAATTGCGCCTAACCTACTCTTAACTCAAAATAACATGCTGCGCTTCGTTAACGTGATAAAGGTTGCCGATGTCGGTCTACCGATAAGGGCGCGCAGAGCCGGAGGCTTACAGCGGCAGCTTGTTCAACTGCGCACCGATAATATCCAATGCAAATGGCTGCGGAGAAGAGACCATGGACTGCTCGCCGAAAACTGCGCTCTCCCGACGTCGGGGGCAGGCACCGAAAAGGTCCAACCAGTTTTCTTTGGCCTCGTCGATGCGTTTCCCAAAGGCAGCCAAGAAGGCGTTTGCGGTCGAGTTCGACCGATTTCTGGACCTTACTGACGGTGTTGCTCAATCGGAGCAGTTGTTCGAACTGTTATCTGCTTTTGCCTTGAATTGTGATTGCCCGTGGCTCGCCTATCGCTCTCTTGCGCCGGACCAAAGATTCTTAAAGTCGGCTCGACGCGATCGGGCGGTCCTGCTGAACTATCCTGATGAGTGGCAGGAGCGTTATTTCAAAATGGACTATGACAGGATAGACCCCATCATCAAGACGAGTCGAAAGCGGGCGGGCGCCTTTCGATGGAGTGACGTGTACAACGCTGCAAGCACCAGCGAAGACGAACGGCGCGTTTTCGATGAGGCTGCGACGTTCGGGTTAAGATCGGGCATTAGTATTCCACTGCGCGGCCCCCATGGCAGCTTTGCGATCATGAGCTTTGCTCGACCTTGGGACCGCGAATTCCAAAATAGGACAGTCACTTACTTGCAGGTTGCGGCGGCTCACTTCCACCTAAGCGTTACGAAGTTGGAGAATTTGATTGGCGTCGGGGAAATCCCTAAAGTGTCTCTGAGAGAGAAGGAGTGCATTTTGTGGGCCGCGAGGGGTAAATCGTCGTGGGAAATAGGAAAGATTTTGTGCGTATCAGTTAATACTGTGAACTTCCATATTAAAAACGCGATGAGAAAGTTGGATGTTGGCAGCAGAACGGTCGCCGCGATAAAGGCAGTAGAATTGGGAATTATAGAATTGTAAAAATCACATCCAATGGTAGTGGGAGTTAAACTCGGACCGCTAGATGCCGTAATGGGCCGGCGCTCCTCGCCTAGCCAGGAAGGCGGCTGTCCCTCAGAGTGATAGTGTTGAACGGGGTCCGATTGTGTCGGCCCAAGCATTACGAGGGACAGCCCTGGACTATTATGCAGGAATTGATGTGTCGCTGGAACTGAGCAGTGTATGCGTGGTGGATTCATCGGGCAAGATCGTGCGAGAGACGAAGGTGGCGAGCGAGCCAGAGGCACTGTTGCAGCATTTTGCCGATCAGGGATTGCCGGTCATCCGCGTCGGCCTAGAGGCGGCCCACTGCCGTGGTTCAAACCTGCATCGTGCACCTGATCGCGCGCGCTTGCGGGCCAGCGCCACCTTTGCCCGTTTCATGCCGCGCCGCTTGGCCACGTCGACACTATAATAGAATCCTTGATAGTCCCAGCCAACCGCAACACGGACGATAAACCAGCAAGGGAGCTTAAATATGAGAATCTCTCGACGCGACCTCGTCAAGATGGGTCTGGCCGCCGGAACGGCTCTATCGATGCCGTCGGCCGCGCGGGCACAGGCAGCGCCAACCGCCGCGCGGACCGTCCGCATGGTGAAGGGTGGGGACCTCCGCGTCTTCGATCCGATTTTCTCGGCGGCGCTCATCACCGCCGACCATGGCGCGGCGATTTACGACACACTGTTCTCGCTCGACTCCAAGCTCATGCCGCAACCGCAAATGGTGGGGAAGTGGGGCGTCTCCAACGACAAGAAGACCTACACGTTCGAACTTCGGGATGGTCTGGGCTGGCACGACGGCTCCCCCGTCACCGCGGCGGACTGTGTCGCCTCGATCCGTCGGTGGGCCAGGTGGCTCCCGGCGGACAACTGCTGATGGAGCGGGCCAAGGATATTTCGAAGAAGGACGACAAAACGTTCACGGTCACACTCAAGGAGCGGCTGGGGCTTCTGAGTGATATCCTTGCAACAGTTTCGACGCCGTGTCTGTTCATCATGCGGGAGAAGGACGCGAGTGGCCCGGCAACGGAGCAGGTGACCGCGATATCGGCTCGGGGCCGTTCAAGTTCAATGAAGCTCTCGCCAAGCCGGGTGCGAGCTTCACCTACGACCGCAATGATCAATATGTACCTCGCAGCGAGGCCCCCGATGGGTTGGCAGGAGGCAAGATCGCCAAGGTCGATCGTGTTATCTGGGACAATATCGCCGACGAGCAGACTGCGATCGCGGCGTTGCAATCGGGTGAAATCGATTACTTTGAGCAGCCATCCATCGATCTTTTGCCGATGATAGAGAGCGATCCGAACCTTGAACTCCAGGTCCTCGACAAGGCAGGCGAGGACATGTACCTGCGCATAAATTTTCTGCAGAAGCCGTTCGACAACGTGAAGGCGCGCCAGGCCATGCTTCACCTGATCGATCAAGAGTCGATCCTGCGGGCCGCGTTCGGTGATCCACAATACTTTAAAACCGTCACTTCGATCTTCGGAAACGGCACGCTCTGTTCCAACGACGAAAATACGGGATGGTACAAGAAGGGCGGCGATCCAGAAAGGGCGAAGCAACTGTTCGAGGAGGCGGGATATGCTGGCGAGAAGGTCGTCATTCTTCAGCCCACGAACGTGGCGACGTTCTCCAATGCTTCTCAGATTCTGGCGGCCGCGCTGCGGAAGATTGGGGTCAATGCCGAACTCGCGCCGAGCGACTGGGGCGGGATTGTCGCGCGCCGGGCGAACAAGGCGCCCATCGAGAACGGTGGTTGGAGCCTCTTCATCACGAGCGATTCGGATTTTGTCTTCGGCGATCCGGTCGGCCAAGTCACCCTAGCCGCGAATGGGGACAAGGGCTGGTACGGCTGGCCGACGAACGACGAGTATGAGGCTCTTCGCGCCCAATGGGCAGACGTCGGAACCCTCGAAGAGCGCAAGGCGCTGGCTCGCAAGATGCAACGCATATGGTGGGACTTCGTCGAAGACCTCAGGCTGGGTCAGTTTTTCTCGCCAGTCGCGCGCCGCAAGACGCTTACCGGCCTCATCGGCATGCCGACGATCGTCCGATGTGGAACATGCAAAAGGTCTGAGGTCCAATGACCGGTTACATCCTGCGCAGGATGGTTTCGACCATCGCCGTCATGGCGATGGTCGGGATCTTCATCTTCCTGCTTCTCCGGCTGGCGCCGAGCGACCCGGCAGCCATGATTGCTGGCGACACGGCCACGGCGGGGATGATCGCCGGTATCCGCGAGCAGCTGGGCCTGAACGATCCTATGCCGGTTCAGTTCATACGTTGGGTGCGGGACATGCTCGGCGGCAATTTCGGCATCTCGATCTTTTCCGGACGACCGGTTCTCGAGCTCATCTCGCAGCGGCTTGAACCGACCCTTTCCCTGTCGATCCTGACAATGATCCTTTCGGTGACGGTCGGCGTCTCCTTCGGCATCCTTGCCGCGTGGCGATCTGGCGGGCTGGTCGACCGCCTCCTCGCGGCGTTTCGGCACTTGGTTATTCGGTCCCGGTCTTTGTCATTGGCTATTTCCTCATATACTTCTTCGCCATCAGGACACGCTGGCTGCCGGTCCAGGGATATGTGCCGATCGATGGTGGTCTAGGTGCACCTGATCCTGCCCACCGTGGCTCTTAGTCTTGCCTACATTGCATTCATAGCCCGGGTTACGCGGGCGAGCATGCTCGAGGTCCTGTCGGAAGACTATATGCGAACGGCCGCTGCCAAGGGCGCTTCGTCCTATGCCATGCTTTTCCACCATGCCTTGAAGAATGCCGACGTCCCGATCCTGACCGTGATCGGCATAAGCTTTGCCTATCTGATCGGCGGAGTCATCCTCACGGAAACGGTGTTCAACATACCCGGTATCGGTCGTCTGGTCGTTGATGCAATCAGCAACCGCGACTATCCAATCATTCAGAGCGTGCTCATCCTGACTTCGGGTCTGTACGTCCTTATCAACCTCATGGTCGATCTTGCCTATGCGCTGATCGATCCCCGCATCCGGTCCTGATATGACCCTCCTCTCCGCACCAGTTGAAGTCGTGCCGATGGGTCGGCTGCGACTATCTGACTTTCCCCGTATGGCAAGGCGGCACCCGCTGGTCCTGATCGGCGGCGGTCTCCTAGTGCTCCTGATCATTCTGGCGCTCGCCGCCCCGCTTTACGCCGGCGATCCGGTGAACATGGATCCATTCAAGCGACTCCAGCCGTCTTCGGCTGAGATGTGGTTCGGAAGCGATAATCTGGGCCGGGACGTGTTTGCGCGGACGATCTTCGGCGCCCGGATCTCTCTCAGGGTCGGATTGATGTCGGCCGTGTGCGCGGCTCTGGGCGGGCTCCTGATCGGCGTCATCGCCGGCTACAGCCGCTGCTTCGACAACGTCGTAATGCGGGTCATGGACGGCCTGATGTCGATCCCGACGATTCTGCTTGCCATTGCCCTTATTTCCCTGACAGGCCCCGCCATCGGGATCCTCATCGTCGCCATCGCGATCCCCGAGACGCCGGCCGTCGCGCGGCTGGTTCGTTCAGTGGTTCTGGGTTTTCGCGAGCGTCCCTATGTGGAGGCCGCGCTCTGCGGCGGGGCGCGCCTGCCCAAGGTGCTATGCCGGCATATCCTGCCGAGCACCATTCCGCCGCTCATGGTCCAGAGCGCTACTGTCTGCGCCAGTGCGATCCTGACGGAGGCGGGGCTGAGCTTCCTCGGCGTGGGCGTGCCGCCCGAGACGCGATCGGAACGTCGTTCCGAGTTCCGCAAGTAGAAAAGGATAAAGGAGAACCCTATGGAAAATCATTTACACGAGGACGGTTCTGGTCTGGTCCAGCGGGGAGACAATTACGATACGGTCGGTTCGATCGCGACGAACGTTGCAGACGGCTTTACGATGGTAGCCGTTGGCGACCTCATCGTGTCGCGAGCGCTGACTGGTGGTCACCATCCCGGCTTTGGCGCGATCATCGAGATTCTTCGTGAAGGCGACGTCACGCTCGGTAACATGGAGACCAGCATCTTCGACATCCGCTCGTTCAAAGGAAGTCCACAAGCAGAGTTCGGTGGTGCCTATCATGCTAGTCTTCCAGCGCTTGGCCCAGATCTCAAGCAGATGGGATTCAATCTGCTCAGCTTCGCAAACAATCATACGTTTGACTGGGGCATTGAGGGCATGCGTGAGACATGCCGAGTGTTAGATCAAAATGGCATTGTAAATGCGGGATCAGGGGAGAACCTCGCGCAGGCCGCAGCAGCGCGCTTCCTTGAGACACCCCGAGGCCGCGTGGCTTTAGTTTCGTGTGCCACAACGTTCACTCCGCAATCTCGAGCAGCCGATCCCGCAGCAGAAACTCCGGGAAGGCCAGGCATTAACGCCCTTCGCCTAACCCGCCATATTTTAGTCTCACCAGAGATGCTCGAGGACTTGAGGCGGGTCCGCAATGCTTTGCCTGGGTTCAAGGTCTCTGATGTAGGCCCCGATCAGATTATCCTTGCTAAGACCATATATAAAGTAGGGAGAGCGCCGGGCTTTAGCTTCGTACCTAATTCCAACGACATAACAAACATCCTGCGTAATGTCCGGCGGGGAAAGCAATATTCCGACTTTTGCATCATTGCCAACCATGGCCACGAACCCGGCAACTGGAGTCAGGAGCCTGGTGACTACGAACAATCCTTTGCCCATTCGGCCATCGACGCTGGCGCTGACGCTTATGTCGCGCACGGGCCGCACCAGCTAAGGGGCATTGAGGTCTATAAGAATAGGCCAATCTTCTACAGCCTGGCGAATTTCATGATCGATGACCTTCGATCACCGATCGGCGCTGATATGTTTGACAGCTATGGAAAAGATCCACGACTACACACAGAGGCGGAAGTAACGGCCGCAGAGATGATAGAAGGATATGAAGCCAACCCAGGGTTTTCTGATCCAATTTTTTACGAGAGTGTCATCACGATGAGCAGATTCAGGGGAAATAAGCTAGCGGAGCTTAGGTTAATCCCGGTGGAACTTGGTCACCCCAAAAGACTTGCTCAGCGTGGGGTGCCAAGCTTGGCATCAGCGCCGAAGGCAGAGTCCATCCTTACGCGCCTGCAAAGGCTTTCCGAACCGTTCGGGACAAATATTGCAATTGAGAATGGCATCGGTTTGATACGACTGTAAGTGACCATGGCATCGTCAGTATACCCTGCTTGAAAGGGGCTTCGACGAAGCATAAAGTCTCGGCGCTAGTGCCCAACCCGGCAGGCGGTCGCACGCATATTGTAGGCCGCTGCTCTCGCGGTTGTGCAGAACCTTGTGGGCGGAGGAGTGGCGATACAGGATCGCCTTGCGCTCCAGATGATCCGGCCGGATATTGTCAGACATCGTGAGCGCCTTCTGTCGTTCCGGAGTGCCGCCGCCGTCTACGTTGTCGAGGAAGCGGGCCACCAACTTAGGCAGCGCCTGCCATTGCGGCGCACCGTCTTGAGGTCGTGCGGATTGGAGAACAATCGCCAGTTCGATCGTCGCCATGTGGATACTCTCCGCATTGCCCGGGCTGGTGACGATCTGAACAGAGCGATTACGTGTGAGCCATTTGTCGGGCCTGATTGAAGCAGCTCTTATGGCTGCGGCGCCCTGATGAACTTCGCGGGTCGGATCCAATCAGAATATCGAGCGGAGAACATCCGCACATGACCCCACATGTTGCCGTTGTCTCGAATCGTATGCCGAACTGTCGCGAATATTCTTTTCGCACATTCGCGGGAGGTCAATAGTGGCTCCCGGCAATTGTTGCCACATGAGGAATGCTCGAATGACAGCGCGGCAGCCATCCGAATCGAAACACACTCCTACGAACGCGGCCCCGGCCGGCCCAATCGTCTTCGCCTTGTATCTCGTTCCGGATTTCACGATGCTGGCTTTTTCCTCGGCTATCGAGGCGCTGCGGCTCGCCAATCGCGTGCTCGGTTACGAAGCATTTAAGTGGCGTCTTGTTTCCGACAACGGTGGCGCGGTTCGCGCAAGTTGCGGCCTTTCCGTGCTGACCGATAGCCATTTGGCTATGGAGCGCAAGGGCCTGTTCGGCACGGGTCGCCCGTCTATGGCGATCGTCTGTGCGGACCTGGACGTGGAAGACTACTCCAACAGATCGCTGGAAGCGTGGCTGCGTGAATGCAGGCATCGCGGCATCCACATTGGAGCGCTCGGTACAGGTACTTACGTGCTGGCCAAGGCGGGGCTGCTGGATAACAAACGTTGCACGATACACTGGGAGAAATTGCCGGGCTTTGCTGAAAGATTCACCCGTCCCGTTCCAAATTCCAGCATTTATGAGGTCGACGGCAAGATCTGGACCTGTGCCGGCGGCTCCGCGTCGTTCGACATGATGATGCACCTGATCGAACGGGACTTCGGCGAACAGACCGCGGCGGCCATCTGCGAGCAGGCGTTGGTTGAGCGGGTGCGAGCGCCCGGCGAGCGTCAGCGGCTGCATTTGTCACCTCGCCACGGGATCTCGAACAAGACTGTTATCAAAGCGGTCGAACAGATGGAATTGCACATGGCGGAACCGCTGTCCATGGATGACCTCGCGGCCCGTCTCGGGCTGTCCCGTCGCCAGATCGAGAGATTGTTCCGGTACGAGCTCGAATGTTCGCCTGTTCGTTACTATCGCGAGTTGCGGCTCGAGCGGGCCCGGCTGCTGCTCACGCAATCGACCATGCTGATCGTCGATATCGCCGTTGCCTGTGGCTTCATTTCGGCCTCGCACTTCTCCAAGTGCTACCGTGAGACAAACGGCACCTCGCCTCAGGAAGCTCGCAGAACTACGCTTCGGCAATCGCCGCATCGCGTGACATCGGATCCGGCAATTGCAAACGTCAGACTGCCGAGAAAAATTTTGGTGGAGGCGGCATAGACAAAAAAACCACGCTCACATGTGGGAGTCGCCATTGGCTAGCGCGAGCACGAGCGACGCGATCAGGTGTGTTTCCCTGGTCGGCGCCCGCGCATGCCTTGTGCAGCGCATCGGTGCGCAGGTCGCCGATCATCTCGATTCGGCCGCCGATGGCTGGACCGATCAGACCGTGGAGGCCGCCGGACTGCGCAGCGTAGGGCCAGTTCGCCAGTAACCGCCCGTCCTTCAAGCGCCTTTTACGCCAGCAGCGCAACAGAGCGCTGGGACCGAAATTGGTGGGGGGTCTGGTGGTAGTAATCGCGGAATACCCGGCTCAGATGCGAGCTGTCACAAAAGCCGCACTCGAGCGCAATCGTGGAAGTCGATTTCTCGGTGCGTGCTAACAGGTGGCGTGCATGGCCGAGACGAATTCGGGTGTACACTACTTGCGGAGAAATACCGAGGTCGGACCGGCAGCGACGCTCGATCAGCCGCTTATTCAAATCGAGCTTGTCGGCAATTTGGTCGATGGTGAGTGGGACATCCAAGTGGTGCTGCATGAGCAACACAACCCGTTTCAATTTTTCGTCCCGAACGACAATATCCAGGCTTCCAGTCGGCTGGGCAGTTTCATCGTTCGCAGCTTCGTTGAACATCATGATCCGCAAGCTTTTAGCGGCAAGAGCCTTACCCAGGTGCCGGTCAACGAGAAAGGCGGCCAGATGTGCAGTGCTGGCACCGCCCGAACAGGTCAGCCGGTCGCGATCGACCACAAAGATCTGATCCGAGACGGCCAGCAAACCATCGAAAAGCCTCAGGAAGTCTGAATTGTGGAACCAGCTGACGCAACACCGGTAACCGTCCATAAGGCCGGCGCGGTGCAGGATAAAAGAGCCGGTACACAGGCCCACCAGCGGAATGCCTACGGCGGCCGCTCGTCTCAGATGCTCGTCGAAACGCGCATCCGCCAGGAAACTGTTCTCGTCGAGGAGACCTCCGACAACAACAAGATAGTCAAAGCGTTTGAGGTCACCGATCCTTTCGTGGGGAGAGATTGCGACGCCGCAACTGGACATTATCGGCAACATGTCGGTAGAGATGATGCGCCACTGGCAGCGAATGGGTCGACTCCGGTCGCCGTCATCTGCGGATAGGCGAAGCACATCAATGAAATTGGCAAACGCCCCAAGCGTGAAGCGGCTTAGGAGGACAAATCCTACGGATAATGGCGCGCGACCCCCGTTCGGCGCTAAGTCGGAGTTTCGGTGAGTGGCACGTTGTCGCAAAACTACTGGCATGCCGACGCAATTTCCTTTCCGAGATCCCTTAAGGGCGGCGGTTCTAGTACCCCGCTTCCCTGTTGAACAACGGAAAGACGTCAAGCCCGAGCTCGAGGCGGCGGACATTGTTTGCGATCACGGCGGCTGCGCTGGAGGCGAACGTCGCCCCAGACATATGTGGGGTCACAAACACATGCGGATGAGACCAGTATGGGTGCTCGATAGGTAGCGGCTCCTGGGCAAATGCATCCAATGCCGCGCCCGCAAGGTGGCCGTTATCGAGAGCTTCGAGCAGCGACTCGTCATGGACGACCGCTCCCCGGCTAATGTTGATGAAGAACCCACCATGACGCATCGCGGCAAAGATACTGGCATCCAGGAAATGACGGGTCTTTTGTGAGAGGGGTAGCGCATTGATGACGACATCGGTGTTGCCCAAGAATTCCGTCAGGGAATCCCTCCCGTGATAGCAGTCCACCCCTTCGATCTGTCGCTTGCTGCCGTCCCACCCGTTGACGGCATATCCGAAATCACGAATTCGGCTGGCGACTTCGGTACCGATGCGGCCCAGGCCGAAGATTCCAGCCCGAAACTCCCGCGTCGGTACGATACTCTTGCGATGCCAGACACGGTCCTTCTGTTGTGAGCGGTAATCCCCATAGCCCCTGTGGAAGGTAAGCACCCAGTACAGGGCATGGGCAGCCATGTCGCGAGCTACGGCCGGGTCAGCGAGCAGGATCACGGGAACGTCGGGCAGGCTTGTGTCTGCTACGAAATGCTCCGCCCCGGCGCCGAGCGAAAAAATCGCCTTGAGATTGGGATAGCGGTTGAGGTCACCCGCAGGATGGTTCCAGACCATCGCATACACGACCTCATCAGGATCTATAGGCTCCCCGAACACTTTGACAGGCATTTCTGGAAGCTGGCGGCTGATTTCGGTTCGCCAACTCTCGTTGCCGTAGCCATGGTTGTTCAACAGGATAGTCATGGGTCGGGGCGCCCCCGTTAGAAGAGAATCATCTCGCGAAAGGGACGGCCTGGCCGTTCGGCCTCCGTGCAAACTTCTGCAGACGAATGGAAACTGGAAACCCCGGCTAGCGTGGGCCGAGGTTTCCAGCTGTGACTTAGTAGCGGTACGAAGGATCAACCCGATCGCACTGGCGCAACAGCGCCGGCCACTCATATTTACCAAGCGGGAAATCGTCGTACTGCCGGTGCGCCAGCCGCCATATTTCCTCGCTGCTCTTATCGAGCTTCAGGCCCGTGGAGTAGGCATCGATCAACACGCGGCAGGCGCGGATCGCGTAATAAAGATTCATGAAAGCCTCACCGGCGGTCGCACCGACCGCAAGGAACCCATGGTTCTTCATGATCAGGCACTTTTTGCCTTCGATGTTCTTAGCAAGACGGTCCCGCTCCTCGAGCGTCAGAGACAGTCCTTCCCAGTCATGATAACCGATGTCGCCCCAAAGCATCGAGCCGTCCTGCGTCAAGAACTCCAGGCCATCCTGTAGCGCCGTGATGGCAAGGCCTGCCGGTGCGTGGCTGTGGAACACCACCTTCATGTCGTGATGGGTGTTGTGGATTGCCGAATGGATGACGAAGCCCGCGGTATTGACGTCCGGGGGGCCGTAGAGAACCTTGCCCTGCTCGTCGACCTTGATCAAGTTGGACGCGGTGACCTCGTTGTAAAGCAGTCCGAAGCGGTTCAGAAGGAACTGGTGGTCGGTGCCTGGGACACGCATCGTGATGTGGTTCCAGATCAGATCGTCATAGCCATAAATGTTGGCGAGACGGTACAGGGCGGCAAGGTCGACTCGCGCTTCCCATTCTTCCTTGGAGATGTTCGCGTGGCCGCCCTTGACGCTGAAGTCCTCGGCTTTCATCTCATGTGCCATTGGTGGTCCTTTCGATCGGTTGTTGTCAGGTGGAGCGGAGGAATGTGCCGTTTTGCTCCTCTAGGAGCTTTACGGCCATGAGATGGTTCTGGCCAAAACCGTACTGGTCGACTGCTTTCTTGTAGATCGCCTCAACCTGCTCGCACATCGGCAGGGTGGCGCCGACAGATCCTGCCAGTTCCAGGGTCAGGGCCATGTCTTTGTGCGCGAGCCCCAGTGCGAAGCCAGGATCGTAACTGCCGTCGAGAATAGCCGGACCGTAGCGGTCCGCGACGTAACTTGCGCCGGTGCTGCCCTGGATGATGCCCAGCATGATGTGAGCAGGAACCCCACCTTTTACCCCCAGCATCAGGGCCTCGCTGAGCGCCACCGAGTTGAGATAGCAGAGCACGACTTGCGCAATCTTGGCGACATAGCCCGCCCCGTGGGGGCCAAGGTGCATGACCCGGTTGCCTATCTTCTCCAGCATCGGCTTGCAGCGCGCAAATACCTGAGCGTCTCCGCCGACCATGATCATCAGCGTTCCGGCAGATGCTCCTTCAATCCCGCCGGTAACCGGAGCGTCAAGAAACGCAATCTCCCGGGCGGTAGCAGCGCCTCGGATGCGGCGCTCGCACTCTAGATTGTTGGTTGAAAGGTCGATCCAAACTGCGCCTTTCGGCAGTGCGGCAAGTATCCCCTCATCGGACAGCGCGACCGCCTCGATGATCTTTGGGTTTGGTAGCGATGTGAACGCGATATCAGCGCCGGAGGCCGCCTCGGCAGCGGTTGCGGCCGACGAGATCATCTGGTTGCCGGCCGCTGCTCCAGTCGCCCGCACCGCATCAACCTTGTTTGTATCCAGGTCGAACAGCGCAAGCTCGTATCCGGCGCGCGCCAGGTTGCTGGCCATTGGCCCGCCCATGTTGCCCAACCCGATGAATGCAATCCGCATATGTATCTCCGTTCAGTGGGCAGCTAAGGCCGTTTCGGCGCGCTCCAACTGTCGTTTTCATGACTGATCTCACGCCACTCTTCCTGACCCAGATTGACGTGGCAAACGAATATAATTAGGGAGTCATATCGAAAAATGCGATTTGAAGGCAGGTTTTTTGAACATCGAGCATATCAGGGCATTTTTGGAAGTCGGCTCGACCGGCAGCTTCCAGCACGCCGCCGACCAGCTTAACGTCACCCAGTCGACGATCAGCGCCCGGATAAAGGCGCTGGAACGTCGGCTTAACCGCCAGCTGTTTCACCGCAAGCGCAACGGAGTGGCCCTTACGACCGGCGGTCATCAGTTCCATTCGAGCGCCGTGAATATCGTGCGTGCCTGGGAGCGGGGTCAGCAGGTCGCCACGCTGCCGGAAGGCCTGAATGCTTTCGTTACCCTAGGGGTCGAGGATAATCATTGGCCCCGCGTGGTGCCGGGCTGGTTGGAACGGATGGCCAAGGCTTTACCGGATGGCGTCGCAAGCGCGCTCAGTGAGCATTCGGATATACTTATGGAGAAACTGCGAGCCGGACTGCTTGACATTGCCGTGCTCTATGACCCGCGTCACTGCGCTGAGGCGCGGATCGAGCCACTCATCAGCGAAGAACTCGTGATGGTGTCGACCAAACCACGTGCCGTTCAAAGCGGGGTTGTTCCTGGCTACGTTTTCGTGGATTGGGGTGAGACGTTCCGAGCCCAACACAGTATATATTTCCCCGGGGTGTTTAGCCACAAGCTGACGATCCGAAATTCCGCGGTTGCAATGGATCATATCCTGGCCAATAGCGGCTCCGGATATTTCCTGGCCGAGTCCGTGGCGCCTCAGGTCAAGTCCGGCCGCCTGCATGTGGTCGAGGGCGCGCCGCGTTTTCAACGAACGGTCTTCGTCGCCGTTCGTATTGACGTCATTGCGCCGAAATTTATCGAAACCGCTGTGGAGGCCTTGCGCGACACGATCTCCCTGAACTTCCAGTCTACTGCCAGAGAGAGATGACATGAAAATCACAGCGCTGAAGACTCGACTGACGGATGTGCCTTTTGCCAAGCCGATTACCACCGCCATTCATAACATGCGCTCAGTCGGCTGCCTGCTTGTCTACTTGGAAACCGATGTCGGGCTGGTTGGTCAAAGTTATATTTTCACGTTGAACGCAGTCCGGCTCAAAGCCTTCGACGAGATGGTCCGCGGCTTTTCACATCGCATTGTGGGTCAGGACCCCCACTATGTGACAGCGATCAATTCTTCCATATGGGCGGAAATCAACCCGACCGGCTATGCCGGCGTCACGATCTCTGCCCTTTCTGCGCTTGATACCGCCTGCTGGGACCTGGTCGGAAAAAGCGTGGACCGACCGCTGCATCACATTTTCGGGGCCTGCCGGGATCGCATCCGCACTTACGCCAGCGGCGGGCTCTGGCTTTCGCAGAGCATCGACGAGCTGACCGATGAAGCAGCGAGTTTCCTTCAGCAGGGCTTTCGGGCGATGAAGGTCCGCGTCGGCAATGCCGATCCGCGCAAGGATTTCGAACGTGTCAAGGCGGTCCGTGAGACGGTCGGACCATCCATTGAGGTTCTTGTGGACGCCAACCAAGCTCTCACGCCAAAGCAGGCCATCCGTCTTGGCAGGATGCTTGAGGAGCTCGACATCGGATGGCTCGAAGAGCCGGTCTCAGTCCATGACCTCGCGGGCCAGGCCGAGGTCCGCAATGCGCTCGATATGGCAATCGCTTCAGGTGAGACCGAGTGGACCCGCTTCGGCATCCGCAACACCATCGATGCTCGCGCCGCAGATGTGTTGATGCCGGACCTCCAGAGGATTGGCGGGCTATCGGAGATGCGCCGAGTGGCCGCGCTCGCGGAAGCGTATAGCCTGCCGATATCCACTCATATCTTTACGGAGCACAGCCTATGTATCGCCGGGTCAGCCGCCAACTGCATCTCTGTGGAGCACATGCCGTGGTATGCCCCGCTGTTTTGTGAAGAGATGGAAATCGTAGACGGGGACGTTCTCATATCTGCACGGCCCGGGACAGGCTTCACCTTCGATGAGATCGCCGTTAGCCGCTTTTCCCTCGACTGACGCCCGCTGCATCGGAAAACTCGATGTCAGGCCGGAATTATATTCGTTAGTTAAATGTGGGGCGATCTTATAATTTCTGCTGCGGGGAACCACCCCGGCAGTTGCGAAGGCCGGGGGCATCGCCTGGAATGGAACACCAACAGGAGAGAACAATGCTTTCACGCATGCTAAAGCTGACTGCCGCCGCCTTCATAGCCACCCTTGCCGCTACCGCGGCCGAAGCAAAATGCGGCGATGTCACCATCACGGAAATGAACTGGGCCTCGGGCTCGATCGTCACGGCCGTCTCTAAGTTCCTGATGGAGCAGGGCTACGGCTGCAAGGTCACGGTTGTTCCTTCGGCTACTGCTACTGCAGTCACATCGGTTGCAGAGACCGGCCGTCCCGACATTGTCACCGAACTCTGGCTCAACGGCGCGCCAGCTTATCCAGCACTGGTGGCCGCCGGCAAAGTTAACACGTTGGGCCATGTCCTGACCCCCGGCGGCATTGATGCATGGTGGATCCCACAATACCTCGTTGATGAACATCCGGAACTTGCGAAGATCGACGGCATTCTGGCCCATCCCGACTGGGTCGGCGGCAAATTCCATAACTGCCCCGAAGGCTGGGGTTGTAAGATCACAAACGACCATTTGGCTGAGGCTTTCGATTTGAAAGGCCACGGCATTGAAGTTTTTAATCACGGCTCCGGAGAGACGTTGGCAGCGGCGATCGCCGCAGCCAACGAGAACAAGCAGCCTTGGTTCGGTTACTATTGGGGTCCAACATCCGTTCTCGGCAAGTACAAGATGGTCAAGGTCGACATTGGCCCGTATGTCCCCGAGATCCACGCCTGCAACGCGGTGGAAACGTGCAAGATACCCGGTAAGTCCGCTTATCCGCCGGCAGAGGTGGTGACGGCAGCGACAACGCATTTCGAGAAGCGCGAGCCCGATATTGCAGCGCTCATGTCCAAGGTGACCTTCACAAATGAGCAGATGAGCGAGACACTGGCCTGGCAGGATAGCAAGAAGGCTTCGGCCGACGAATCGGCGGTCCACTTCCTCACCACCTACAAGACGGTGTGGGCGGACTGGCTCAGCCCCGAGGCCAAGGAAAAGCTCGCGGCGGTCCTGAAGTGAGATCCGCCATCACGGTCACCTGGCCCACCACCCAAGGGATGTATCGGCCTGGTGGTTGACTTGGCAAAATGCTTGGCGGCACCTCAAGCACGTCGACAAGCCCCTCGGTCAATTCCGGTGGCCGCGCCCTGATGGGCGTGGCTGCCGGATTGCGGCGATTTAAGGATAGACATGGCAGCTTACGAAAAAGTTTTTGACACGCTGGGACTGCGGTCCTGGTGCGACGCCGGCGCCATTGGCGGTCCCATGTCGATGGACGATCTACTTGCAAAGGCCGGCGCAGCGGGGGCCGACCAAACCGAATCTTTCCCGTTTCCATCCCTGGACGTCCTTCATAAGGCCTGCGGCGCCATCCCACGCACCCGCGACATGACGGCCGGCTTGGAACGTCTGTTCCTGGACGTGAAAGACCCTGTCAAAGTCGTTCTGGACCCGGTGACGCAGCCATTGAGCTGCGCCTTGCGCAACGCCATCGATCTGATGCAGTCGCTTCCGTGGTGGGCCGCGATCCTGATCCTGGTCGCCATCGCCCATTTTGCCGGACGTCGCACCGGCGTGACGGTTTTCGTGCTGGTGGCGTTCCTGGGGTTGGCGTTCGTTGACCATTTTGGCTACGCGATGCAGACGCTCGCCATTATCATGGTCTGTACATTCATGTGCGTCCTGCTCGGCGTGCCAATCGGCATCGCGATGTCGCGCAGCAACCGGTTAGAGAGTTGGCTGACGCCTTTTCTCGACCTGCTGCAGACGTTGCCCACCTTTGTCTACCTCATCCCGCTGATCTTCCTATTCAGCGTCACGGAGCCGAAGCTGTACGGCATCGCGATCATTCTCTATGCGATCGTGCCGTCGATCAGGCTCACGAACCTCGGCATCCGACTGGTGGACAAGGACGTTCTGGAGGCGGGGGAGGCCTTCGGCATGACTTCCTGGCAAAAGCTCTATCGCGTCCAGTTGCCGCTCGCCCTGCCGAACATCATGGCTGGTATCAACCAGACCATCATGCTGTCGTTATCCATGGTTGTCATCGCTTCGCTGGTGTCCGCGCCCGGCCTTGGAACCCTTGTGCTGCGCGGTATCAACAAACTTGAACTCGGCGTCGGCCTTGTTGCAGGCCTCGGCATTGTCCTCCTGGCCATTGTTCTCGACCGGGTCAGCCGGGCTGCCCTCCAGCGCGTCAACAAGATGCACCAGTCGCGGACATGAGCATGACTGAGAGCTTCGTATCTATCCGCAACCTTTACAAGATCTTCGGCAACAACGCGCAGGCCATGGTGTCCTATGCGAAGGCCGGGATGCACAAAAAGGATATGCTGCAAGCCCATGGCCATGTGCTCGGGTTGCGCGACATCAATGTTGAAATCAAAAAAGGCGAGATCACGGTGATCATGGGGCTGTCGGGCTCCGGAAAATCAACCTTGATCCGTCACCTCAACCGCCTTGTCGACCCTACAGCCGGTGAGGTGATCGTCAATGGCACAGACATTATGAGGCTCGACCGGCTCCGGCTCCAGCATCTGCGCCGGACCCAGATGTCCATGGTCTTTCAAAAGTTTGCGCTGCTGCCGCATGAAACGGTCCTGCGCAACGCCGGCATGCCATGTTCGGTGCGCGGGGACGGGCGGTCCAAGACCGACGAAACGGCTCGCAAGTGGCTGAGCAGGGTCGGCCTCGCGGGCTCGGAGGCGCTGTATCCCCATCAACTCTCGGGCGGCATGCAGCAGCGCGTCGGCCTCGCGCGGGCGCTGACGTCGAACTCCGAGCTCATGCTCATGGACGAGGCCTATTCCGCGCTGGACCCCCTGATCCGGTCAAGCATGCAGAACCTCCTCCTGGAGTTGCAGAAAGACCTCCAAAAAACGGTTGTATTCATCACCCATGACCTTGATGAGGCCCTCAAGCTTGCCGACCACCTAGTGATCCTGAAAGACGGCGAGATCGTGCAGCAGGGGGAACCGCAATACATCCTGCTCCACCCGGCCGCCCCCTACATCGAAGACTTCGTCAGCGATATCAACCGAGCCCGGGTGCTTCGCGTCCGCTCGGTGATGGAAAAGACGACGGTCGAAGGTGACGGCTACGAAGTCCTCGATGGCGACGACACCTTGGAGCGGGCAATCCACAAATCCCATGGCGCGGCCGACAAGTCCTTTGCAGTGCATTCGGATGGCGCCCGCGTGGGAACGCTGAAGATGACTGACGTTCTAAAGGCACTGGTCCCTACCGCCGCGACTGGGCGTAGTCACAGCAACATGTAAGGCCACCACGACGATGGGATTCCCATGGCGCTCCTCAACCGAATGGACCACGCTGTTGCCGCGTAAGTGTCCGACGAAGTGGCTGCGATCCCTCATGGCGAAGCTCACCAGGCGTCGCTCCTTTAATGGAAAAAGAAGGACGCGAAATGACGGTGAGTGAACATGCAGAATACGATGCCGTCGGTTTGGCCTCTCTGTTGAGCGCGGGCGAAATGACTCCTGTCGGGCTGATCCGCATGGCCCGAGAGGCATACGATGAGGTTGATCCGCGCATTAACCCTGTAAACGTTAGGACGCTGGTAAAGACGCGAGACACACGCGGTGTTCGGCCATGAATCCCACGAACGGATCCCATCTTGGAGGACCCGCCACATGAAGCCGCCTCGACCCCAAGTCCGACCTCGTCATAGCTGCCGACAACAAGCCGCGCTGGAACCTGCCTGACTACGGCCGCTATGGCTTCCACAACCTCCACAGGATGGCCCGTTACAGCCTCTCCTTCCGCGCCCCCTCAGTCTTTCCCCTCGTGAAGCAGATCGACTGGACGATCGGCGAACGTCCTGAGGTCGCTCGTTTCCTCGCCATACCGCATTTCCGTCTTGGTGATCGGTTGGATGCTGTGAGGCCTATCCGGACCGAAGTCCGGCGCATACGCCTCGTATAGGATGCGTCCGGCCATAACCCGCGCCGATCTCGGGCAGGTAGTCCCTACCTCTGCGGTCAGGGTCGACGAGACCGTCGGCGACGCAGCGGCCGAGCAACAGGTTGAGCGTCGCTGCACCACGACGAAGGCGGAGCTTGCCAACGACTTCTCCGAGGATCTCAACGACCCCTGCGCGACGTGGTTTGCCATCTAGCGCGACGCAGGATGGCGCTTGCCACCGGAGGGCGAGAAGGAGGGCACAATTCAAGCCTTCCTCTGTGGAGTCGCTAGCGATGATCTCGTGAACTGTGCGGGCCACGCCTCTACAAGTCGATTAACAGCGAAGTCATCGGGTGGATAGTCGAGCGCGCCAGTGGCCGGCCGCTGCGCCACTGGCTGATCGAGATTGTCGAGGCCGCGGGCATCGAAGGGTACTTCCATATCACCTGCGACCGTGAGGGCGTGCCGCGGTCAACGGCGGCACCTGCCTCTCCGCGACCTCGCGCGCTACGGCCTGCTCTTCGCGCGCAAGGGCGAGGGGTCGAGGGGCGCCGCGTGGGCGATGCCGCCTTCATCGAAGATACCCGCCGCAATCCGGGGCCGTCCCTACAGAAGTCGCGCCGCTATAGCCGCCAAACGATAACCGACGGCACTTGGCTCGGCCACGGCGGCCGGAGCGGTCAGTACTGCTTGCAAACCCTGACACTGCCACTGTCGTCGTCTACATCAGCGTGCTTGAGAACAAGAGTGCCCTCCGACAGCAACTTCAGCGATCAGCTCGTCGAGATGATGGCTAGTCTTGCTGCAGAGCTATGAGGGCGTCGTTTCTCCGGAGAGGAACGCGCTTTATTCGAAGCTAGTCAATTATCTGCAATGAGACGAAATACTTGCCCTGCGACGTTACATCTATGACAACCCAGTTATTGAATGAGGAGCCCAAGATGCAAAGCAAGATGACCCAATTATTTGCAGGCGCAGAGATTCCTCGCCCTTGGGGTCTTTCATGAAAACTACCGTCAGTTTCCTTCTGGGTAAGGGCGCTAAGACGAGGCTTTGGGAAATAAACCTATCCCCACATGCCTCAGCATGGCATACTCGGATTCAGACAATTGCACCTACTTTCGTCACGATCAGATCTTGCCTGGCGCCACCTGCGCCGGGAGATACGGCCTCAAATTGCTCTATTCGTCAGGGATCGGAAATGGTGTGATGGACCAATCGATCAAGTCGACGGCATGCTGAAGTATCGCCTCGGTCTGCGCATGGGTAGGTGAAGCGGCGATGACATGTCCGATGCAGTCTCGGTAGTCGCCTTTCCTGACGATCGGCGTCTTGGGTTCAACATATAATTTGGCCTCGGCCACACCTGATACGGCAGCCGCTTGACTGTCGCCACCGATCCAATCGAGGGCGCCATCGCGATCAGCAACCAGGAACCGCGCGGCCGCAGTGTGCGAATGCCTTTTACGCAAATCGCATTCGTCGCCGATGACAAGCTTGATGTGTTCGGTGATTAGATCGATACCGTAAGCCAGCCGAACCAGTTGGGGATCGGGCGTGCCACCCATACGCGGATTGACTTCAATGACGACTGGGCCACCCCTCGTCCACCGGAATTCAATGTTCGTTGGCCCCCAGCTAAGGTCGAGAGCTCGCAAACAGCTCAACGAAACATCGGCGATACGGTTATACTCCTCATCAGTCAGAAGGGCCGGATAGGTGAACTGTCGATAAACAAAATGCGGCGGAGGGCCGAAGTCACCGGCGGCAATTCCAATAACCTCATTTCCCATTATATCAGCGGTATAGTAGGGCCCTTGTGCGAATTCTTCAACCAGTATTCTCGGCAAGGATAGCCATATGTGCTTCCCGCCCAACAGATATGCCGTATGCTCGGCTACCTCGTCTAAGTTGCGGCACAATCGAACTCCAATACTGCCGCCGTTTATAGTTGGCTTAAGAATTACCGGCAGGCCGATCTCTGCTGCAGAGCTTTCAACGTCCTTCGCATTCGCTGCCAAGCGATAGGCAGGCATTGGAACGCCGGCATCCGCAAGGAGCTGACGTTGAAGGAATTTGTCTTGGCATAGTTCAATAGATGCGGGGTTCGGTCCCGGTAGACCGAAATGCCGGCAAAGCTTGCCTACTGTCGCGTAGGCCACAGATTTGCCCGCAATGCCAACAATATCATATGTCGCACGTATCCGGGAACATTCACGGATCAGCGCATCGAGATTGCTTGTATCGACACGCATTGTTTGAATCTCTTCCGCCGCAAGATTGTCGTCGCAAGTTGAGTGAGCCGAAAGGATGATTAGATGAAGGCCTAGCCGCTGGGCCGCTTGTGCGTATAGCAGATCACAACCCCATGGACCGCCTTCAACCAAGATGAGCGCTCGTCTTCGCATTGCTGTTGAGCCTCTATTGCGAGTTGTGCGGGGGTCAGATTGTAGATGGGCATCAGCTTTTCTAGCCGTGCCCTCCCTAGACTTACGATGGGGGTACCATCGTCCGCACTCTGCGTTTGCAAAGATTTTGTGAATTTAGTGGAAGGATCTGTTGCAACGTTTTGGTTGCCGACGGTGTGACACGGAGCCAAGAATGGCGGAGCCTTCCGGCCGTTGAAGGAGAAATGCTCGGATCGGGCCAGACCCGTGTCGATGGAACTGCCGGCACGGTGCGAAGCATGATTGCCGTCGCCAGCCCCGAAAGGGCTTGCCCGAATTCTACCATTGAACCGACCGAGCCACCGTTAGGTTTCCGAGAAAACCGACATCGCCGCCATCGAGGGCCATCAACCGCGAACGACCTACTGCAACTCTCGCGCTCGTCCGGCGCCATCCCCGGTTTCCCAGATTGATTCAAAGTTGCGCAGCATCACTTCTGCGACGCTGAAGGTTTGCTTTCCTTGCCGGGAAGTCAGGCGAGCGTCGATGTCAGGATAGATAAAGAAGGGAAGCGAAATTCGTTCGGCCGAACCGGTGTGCACGACCTGATGGGGCGTGCTCTTGAAGCGGCCATCACTCAAGGCTTGAAGCATGTCGCCCAGATTGACAACGAGAGTGTCGGGCAAGCTCGGCGCCGGCACCCAGCGCTCCCCGAACCATACCTGCAAGGAGAGCGTGGGGAGTTCCTCCTGCAGCAGCAGCGTGAAGAACCCATTGTCGGTATGCTTTCCGGCCGTGCCGCCAGTAGATGGATACCGGATCACGCGTTGCAGGACCGTCGGCGGGCTGAAATGGCGTCGGAACCAGCCCTCTTCCATATCGAGCAGGTCGGCTAGCGCGATTCCGAGCTTCGGCACAACGTCGTTGACCATGATAGCCTGCAAAGCAAGCAGGCTTCGCGCGAAACCAGGAGCCACCGCGTCATCCGGAAGGCGTGTGCAACCAGCAAACGGACGCCGGTCGCCTTCGTTCTCGATTCCGAGGTCGAACATTTCCTTCGGATCGGGGCCGGCCTCGGGATGCAGCGCCTCGCCGTACAACGGAGTGTATCCACGGGCGGTAGTGGGGTACACGTCTTGGGCGGAGTGACCGAAACGTTCCTTTGTCGCCTGTGGCAACGCGAAGAACCGCCGGGAAGCCTGGATGGCTTCTGCGATCTGTTCTTTCGGGATACCGTGCTCGAGGTAGAAGAACCCGTATTCCTCGCAGGCCCGGCGTAGGCGCTCGCGCTCTTCTTGTCGCGTTGTATCGGCGGCCAATTTTGCTAGTGAGATTTGCGGTAGTGTGGTCATAGCTGCTGCTCCGTTTCTGCGCAGGCCCTATCGGGCATTTTGAAAACCCAGTAATGCGCACCCTCCTCAGCGATATATTTGCCATCGTTTAGACGCTGTGCCGTCACAAGCACGCCTTCATCCTGCAGACGCCGCACCTCATGTTCAAAGGATGTGGCCTCCGCATAGCTCTTGCGGGTGCTTGCGATGATGAATCCGTTGGGGCGCGTCACGCGAGCCAGTTCGCGCAGTGCGTTCGGTCCGATGTGCCCGAGCGTGAACACGCCGCAGCAGACCGTGATGTCATAGCTCGCGCTGGAGTAATCGGAGAGCGGCCCGTTAAGGTCGACATCGCCTTGGACATGGCGATAGACGCTAGTTTTCCGGGCCTGTTCGGCCATCTCCTCGGAGAGGTCGCAACCGTCGATCAACCGGAAGCCTAGGCGCTCCAGTTGCAAGCCGACGAGGCCAGTCCCGCAACCCGCGTCCAAGATTGCGATGGCTGCGCGGTCATTGGCCAAATACGCGGTCTGCACGGCACCCGCCAGTTCCGCCACGATTCTCGGCCCGCAGTACCCGTCGCGGCCGACATCCAACTCATAGGAACTGGCCCAACCGCGATAGAAGTGGACCAACCGACCGACGTCGCCCTCGAGGGCATGAGAATCTTTGATGCGCTTTCGTGCGGCTTGCTCTAGTGCTGTCTGCTGATCGAGGGTGGTCATGACGGTAGTTTCTCCGTGAAAGGGTGGATGAGATGCGGTATAGTACTAAGCGAAGGCGCAACGGTCCCGGCTGGATCTACAATCTGCGCGTTGCTGTATTCCTGAGCCCGACTGTCCGACCAAGCTGAGGCGCCTACGCTCCAGATAATAACGTCGTAGATCAGGGCATCCTTCAGGCCCATGCCGCGTCCGAGATCAAACGCCTCGTCAAGGATCAGGCGATTAACGTAGATGAGCTCGCCAACCAGCGACTTGAGCAAATGAATCTGAATGTCACTGAGTGGGACGTCGTCGAGCGGAAATACATGCTCACGCTTCGGTTTGATCCGTCCGATCGGATCGGTCAGGAATTCTTGGTCTGGCGGATGCTCGGGGTCGGCCCCGTACTTGGATGGCGCTCGATAACCTGGCACTTGTACTCGAACGCCGTAGGCCGCCTGGGCCAATTCGACTACTCGCAGATGGTTATCGTATCGGTTGAACTTCCGTCCGGCCTCGCTATACCGCTTTTCGACCGCACGCCCAATCGTCAGCCTCACGCCGAGTTCGTCGGCCAATTGAACAGTCAACTCCATGTCCTTCACAGCAATCTCCAAAGCGCAGGAGCAGTCGTAACTGCCGTCCAGGAGAAACGGGGCGAACTGTTCGATCGCGACTGAGTTCGCCACGGAGCTAACAAAACTCCGCCATGCCTGCTGGGCTGGAACGCCGGCGAGCACGCTTTGGCAGAGCGCATGGCCGCTCGCAACGGCAGCCGTGTAAAAGAGTAGGTTCGTCAGTAGTTTGACTGATTGGCCTTGACCGATGTCTCCGACATGAAAAGATACAGCTCCAATTGTTTGCAACACCGCTTCACTAAGTGCATAGGCCTCCGGTCGCCCGCCGACGAAAAAGCTAACGTTGCTAAAATCGACCCCCATGTGGGACAAATTGCTCACGGGCGCCTCTAGCGAATACACGCCAGTTGCTGCCGCCCGGCGGGCGATCTCGATCGTGTTGTGGTAGTCCGTGGTGGAGGTATCGATCCATACGCTGCCCGATGCCATTCCGGCCAAGGCGCCTTGCTCGCCCGTCATGTTGTCAAAGACGTCATGTGGCAGCGGCAGGCAGGTGATGACAATCTCACAATCGCGGGCCGCGTCGCGCGGTGCGTTATGCCACCGGGCTCCCTTTTCCAGCACGTCTCTCGCAGCCGCGGGATCGATGTCGTAGACATTCACCGGATAGCCGGCTTGCAAGAGCTTGGCGATCATCGGTCGCCCCATGCTGCCAGTACCAATGAATGCGATTTGTTGACCATTGCGGAAATGAGCGGCACCCACATGGGACGTCATTTTACAAGTAAAGTCACGATGAGACATTGACGTAGATCTCCGCTGGCCATGACAAAAGTCCGATTTGATTGTGGCAAAATTTGGCGGTTTCCATTAAAGATATATTGAGAAAGTATATCGCCCCGTGGCGGTTATTTAAACATTTGTGACTTATAATTGTCACACTTTTGTAAACTGAATGATGGTGGAGAAGACTGTCGAGTGACAGAATCTGTTCGCCAAAACGCAGAGAGCTCATTGAATTCGCGCTGATTGTGGCGATTGGATCGCCCCGTGAACATCTGCGTAGAAGGGCAGTGGAGAATCGTGGCTTTCTGCCTTCATCTGGTGTTGGCGTTTGCTTCGGCCTCACGCAAAGACGATATCGGTCCGGAGAAGTCGATCATGACGGGTCGCCGTCGAGATGCAGTGATGCCCTCACCGGCACGGTTCAGAGAAGCGGCAAAGCTGCGGCTCCCCGGAATGCACGCGCCCGTGCTCCCTTTCGGCTAGAGAAAAACACTGATGATCTATTTATCGAATGACGAGTGAACCATCCTCCCGTGCTTTTGGATTGGAAGTCACTCAAGTGGGATGGGGATCGAGAAAGTCGATGCCAGCCTCGAACTATATTCGTTAGTTAAATGTCCGATGCTGGTATAATTCCTGTTTCTGGGAACCTTTTTGGCAGCGAAGCAGCAGGCGCGCCCGCGCCGACGGTCCGTCGAAAGTGCGGCTCACGATCTCGCTGACGAGCCAGGTTAAGCAAGACGAAAGCGGCCCTGCTGCGAAGGGGGAAATCGCTCAACAGAACGGGAGGAACAATCATGAATGATACCGCACGCAATATGAGCCGAAGGGCTTTTCTTAAGACCGGCGCCGCGCTGGGTGGGGGAGTTATCGCCGGGATGCCCTTGTCGCAAGCCATTTGGGCCGCCGAGGGCAAGGTGCTCAAGGTGCGCTCCGGTTCCGATATCGCTACTCTCGACCCCGGATTCTACATCGGCTTCGGGGATATAGACGTGACGAACTGCATCTATTCGAAGCTCATTCGGTACAAGCCGGGCTCCGAATGGGGCTGGGAACTGGAAGCGGCGGAACGAATCGAAGAGGTCGACCCCACCCATATCCGCTTCCATCTTAAGAAAGGCACCAGGTTCACCGGCGGTTACGGCGAAATGACCGCTAGGGACGTCAAATTCTCTTTCGAGCGTGTCATCAAGCACAATTCGCCGATCAAACCCGATTGGGGCCCACTCGACCACGTTGAGATCGAGGATGACTATACTGGCGTGATCGTATTCAAGACGCCGTTTGTGCCGGTCTGGAACGTCGCGCTCCCCTTTGGAGTTGGCCATATCGTTTCAGAGGATGCGGTGATGAAGGCAACTGGGAATGGCAGCAGTTTCGGCATGAAGCCGCCGGCTTTCTCCGGCCCTTACGTGCTCGCCGACTGGAAGGCGAAGCAGTATACGCTTCTGACCCGAAACCCGGACTGGTCGGGGCCAAAGCCGGGCTTCGACGAAATCCGCATCATCCCGATTAACGACGACAAGACGGCGGAACGTGCCTATCAGGCGGGCGACGTTGATTTCGCTGGTATCAGTCTGGATACGCTTTCGACGTTGAAGAGCAATCCGCCCGCCGAGACCAAGGTCGAGGAACATTCTTCGCTCCGTTACTATTGGATCGGCATGAATATGGATCATCCGAAGCTGAAGGATATTAATGTTCGCAAGGCGATTCAGTGGGCGATCAATGTGCCCCAGATCCTGGATGTCGCATATGCTGGACAGGCTGAGGTCGGCACAGGCACCATTCCTCCAGGTATTGTGGGGCATCGCGAGAAAGCACTCGTCCCGCCGGAAGGCGATGTCGAAAAAGCCAAGGAGTTCCTGGAAAAGGCCGGTGTGAGCGATCTAAACTTGACCATGGATTGCCTGAACGAGAGCACTTATTCGACCATAGCCCAGACTGTGCAGGCACAATTATCGCAGATCGGCATCACGGTAGAAGTCAATGTCCAGGATAGCGGATCGTACTGGGCGCTCGGCATGGAATCGGAAGGCGATCGCTGGAAGGAGCTGCAGCTCACCGTCATGTACTTCAGCAATTTGCCTGATCCGCACTACGCAACGACCTGGTTCGTGCAAGATCAAGTGGGCGTGTGGAACTGGCAGCGTTTTCGCAGCGAGCGTTACGACGAGCTCAGCGCCAAGGGGGTCACCATCAGCGACCCGAACGAGAGGGCGAAGGTCTACCAAGAGATGCAGGATCTCTTGGAGGAGTCCGGCGCCTTCCGATTTCTGACCTATGGAGGCGATCCAGTTATGTATCGCACCACGAAAACGCAGGCCGCGACACTCCCGGACGGACGCCCGCTGTTCCTCAATTTCAAGCCGGTTTAGCCTCAAGCGGCGTAGGGAATATGTGGCTGTATCTCGTCAAGCGTATCGTCCTCGCGATTGCAATTATTGCGATCGCGGTGACGCTATTATTCCTGATGATCAGGGCAGTGCCCGGCGATCCTGCCGCGGTTCTCCTCGGCCCGCGGGCGACGCCCGAGATGAAGGCGCTGCTGCATCAGCAGATGGGGCTGGATAAGCCGCTCATCGTGCAGATCGTCACGTTCTTCGGCGGGCTGCTTCATGGCAATCTCGGCTTTGACGTATTCAGCCAGAGGCCTGTTGCCGACATTGTCTTCGAGCAATTGCCCCATACGACCGAACTGATCATGGTTTCGATCTTATGGGCGGTCGTGGTAGCGGTGCCGCTCGGCTGCTACTCGGCGATGCGGCGCAACTCCTTGGTCGACCAGGTGGCCGGTGTCGTGACGGTCGCCACGATAGCAATTCCTTCCTTCGTCGTGGCGGTCTACGCGCTGCTGATATTTGCCGTGACGCTGCGCTGGTTGCCAGCGATCGGTGTCGGCAATGGATTCTGGGATGGACTTATCCATCTCATCCTCCCAGCTTTCGCCATAGGGATTGGCTGGGTCGGCTACATCTCCCGATTGGTTCGCGCGTCCATGCTTGAGGTCCTGGGCGAAAACCACATCCGAATGGCTCGCTCCTTCGGGATCTCGGAATGGCGCATCGTTGCGCGCTACGCGCTGCCGCTCGCGATCCTGCCGACCGTGACCATACTCGGGGTAGGCATCGCGTGGCTGCTTTCGTCCGCTGTCTTTATCGAGGTGGTTTTCGCGAGACCTGGCATAGGCGCGTTGATTGTGAACGCGGTCAATACACGGAATTATCCGATCGTGATGGGCGTCGTGCTCGTCACAACCTTCCTCATTGTTGCCGCCACGACGGTCTCGGATGTGGTCAACGCATTGCTCGATCCGCGAACCCGGGAAAAGCTCTGACATGGTAAGCGTTGAAGCCCTCCGTCCGAAAGCCAACGATGCCACGGCTGTCGGCGCCTTTCGCACCTTTTGGGGGCAATTTCGCAAAAACCGCCTGGGCATTCTCGGAGCGCTGCTTGTTGTCCTCATAGCAGCAATTGCGATCTTCGCTCCGCTGGTTATCACGCACGATCCGACCCGGATCATGGTCGGGCCACGTCTGGCTGGCCCTTCACTGGATTTTCTGCTGGGCACGGACCAACTGGGCCGCGATACGTTTTCTCGCACCATCATGGGAGGCCGTATCCCGCTCCTCGTTGCTTTCGCCTCTCTGGGCAGTTCACTGGCAGTCGGCCTGGTCCTTGGTTTGATCGCGGGCTTCGGTCCGCGTTGGCTCGACAATTTGCTCCTGCTTTTCTTAGATACGATCCGGTCGTTTCCCAGTATCATTTTTGCGCTGGCCATGATCGCGCTTCTGGGACCAAGCCTGGCGAGTGTCATCCTCGTCATCGCAATAACGTCCATGCCCATTTACGCGCGCGTCGTGCGCACGCAGACGGAAGCGCTGCGTAGCAGTGAGTATATCGCCGCAGAGCGTAGTATGGGCGCAGGCACGACGCGTATTCTGGCCGTGCACATACTGCCCAACGTCCTCGGCCCGCTTCTCATTCTCGTGAGCATGGACGTGCCGGCCGTCATCGCCGTAGAGGCGGGTCTCAGCTTTCTGGGCATGGGCGTGCGACCACCAACGCCCGATTGGGGTGCTATCCTCAACGATGGTTATAGCTACATCAACCAGACGCCTTGGTTGGTCATAGCCGGCGGCATTCCCATCGTCCTGGCAACGCTTGGCTTCACGTTCCTGGGCGAGGCGCTGCGTGACACATTCGATCCAAAATTGCGGAAAGATCTATGAGACGCGAGGATCTGACACAGCATAAGTCCGCCCGGCCGCTTCTTGAGATTCGTGACCTAAATCTCGATTTCGGCACATCGCGTGGGCGCGTTCATGCCCTGCGTAACGTTTCTCTCGACGTGCCAGCCGCACAGGTGGTTGGCATAGTCGGCGAAAGCGGATCCGGGAAGTCGACGCTCGCGTATACAGTGATGGGCCTGCTGGCCGAAAATGCAGATGTGACAGCCGGCAGCATTCTGTTCGAGGGTGAAGACCTGCTCAAAATGCCGGCTCAGGCGCGGCGGAGCCTGCTCGGCGACCGTCTCTCCATGATCTTTCAGGATCCGATGACCGCACTCAATCCGGTGCGGACTATCGAGAGCCAGATGATCGATATTCAGCACCACGAACAGGGAAGCCGGAGCGAAAAGCGCGCTCGTGCCATCGCAATGCTTCTCCGGGTAGGAATTCCTGATCCGCAAAGCCGTATCGCGGCCTATCCGCATCATTTCTCTGGCGGCATGCGGCAGCGCGTTTGCATTGCCATGGCGCTGCTTGTGAAACCAGCGCTCCTCGTCGCCGACGAGCCGACAACGGCACTCGATGCAACGCTGGAAGTACAGATCATTCATTTGCTCAAGGATCTGCAAACAGAAATTGGTTGCTCGATTCTCTTCGTCTCCCACCATCTCGGCGCGGTGGCTGAGTTGTGCGACCGGGTCGCCGTCATGTACGCGGGCGAAGTGGTGGAGCAGGGAGCTGTCCGGGACATCTTTCACAATCCTGCTCACCCCTACACGCGCGCGCTGCTCGACTGCGATCCGGGACGGATCAGACAAAAGACACGGACTTTGCCGACCATACCCGGTGAGGTGCCGAGTCTTCTAGGCAACAGGAAGGGTTGCATCTTTTGCACACGCTGCCGACATGCGTCCAACCGCTGTGTCCAAGAGAACCCGGGTGAGTACCGCATCGGCGTAGACCAAGTCGCACGATGCCATCTCCTCGACGAAGAACGGCTGGTTTCGGCATGAGCGCGCTGCTTCGGGTAGACGACCTGCGTGTCCGCTTCCGCACCATGGGTCCGTTGAAGGCGTTCGCAACCGGGACGAAGGCCTCTTTGATCGACGCGGTATGCGGCGTGTCCTTTGAAATCGACAAGGGCGAGACACTCGCCCTTGTCGGCGAAAGCGGCTCAGGCAAATCCACCATCGCGCGCACGATAATCGGCTTGCAGCGGGCCGTGAGCGGCAGCATCAGCTTCGACGGACAGAAAATTGAGGAGCTAAGCGGGGCTGAACGCAAGCCTTACTTGCGGCGCATGGCGATGATGTTCCAGGATCCGGTCGGCTCGCTTTCGCCAAGGCTGACGGTGCGATCACTGCTGACGGAGCCTTTCCGGATCCATGGACTAAAGGATCGCGATGCGGGAAGCGAAGCCGAGCACCTGCTTCGGATGGTCGGCTTGCCGGCGGATTTTGTCCGCCGCTATCCCCATCAACTTTCCGGAGGTCAGGCCAGGCGCGTTGGTATCGCGCGTGCTCTTGCACTGAATCCGGACTTGATCATCGCCGATGAGCCGACTGCAGGCCTCGATGTCTCGGTGCAGGGCGAGGTGCTTAATCTTCTCGCGCGGCTTCAGGACGAACTCGGTATGGCGATCCTGATCATTTCGCATAATCTCAATGTCGTGCGCCACATGACCGATCGAATGGCGATCATGTATCTCGGCCGCTTTATTGAGGTCGGCTCGACCGAGCGCATCTTTGAGCACCCGCGTCATCCCTATACGGAGGCGCTGCTTGCGGCCAATCCCGAGCCTGATCCGGATGCGGTGCTCAATAGGATCGAGCTCACGGGTGAGGTGCCGAGTCTGATGAGACGACCATCCGGCTGCGAGTTCCACACCCGTTGTCGCTATGCGCAGGATATCTGTCATCGCGTGTTCCCTGAAGCTTCAGCAAGCCCAGAAGACAACGAGCACAGTTTCAGATGCCATTTTCCACTGAAGGGCGAAATGGGGCAGTTGGAGCAGGGACCGCTGTCTCCAGTTAGGCCAACTCCAACGGTGGCGAGTCATGATCGCGCCTATACAGCCGCCACGCTTCGTCGCGCCAAGATAATCGGGAGAAAGTGAGGGATCGCTGAAATGATATTGAGCAAATACATAGATACGACGCCACCGATTGGCTTTGCTCGTGATAGCGAGCGAAGTGACGCCTGTGGAACTGACGGGCTTGGCACGCGACGCTCACGACGAGTTTGATCCGCATCTAAGGTACTGAGATCGTTGGGGGCGCCGACGCCAGGCCTTTCAACGGGTGCATTCCTTCACGAGGAAATAGGAGCTCGCGAAGATGGACGCCCCAGGAAAAATAAACCGCGTGTTCAATGCTGCCGCTCAAAACCGACAGGTATTTTTTGTCACGCCCGGGCCCGCGGACTTCGGTGTGTCGGAAGAGCAACATTACCCCCAGTTGGGCCTGTCGGACTCAGCTAACGCATTCTCGATGGCATTAGCGGAAATCCATAGAATTTGGAGCGCTCCGCCGGTGGCTCTTCTGGTGTCTCCCCGGCGGACGTCGGCGCGGGATTACTCCGATTACCTATGGCAGCGATCGTGGAGGGTCCGTTCGGACGGCCGCATCCTGTGTAGCCTTATCGGGACTGAACCCATCTTGGCAGTAGCCAGACCTTGCGCATAGCTAAACACGGAGGACAACATGAACTATATGGAATCTGATGTTATTTGCGACGTAGCGTACGTGCCCATGAGAGATGGCACACGTATCGCATACGTTTCATACCGCCCTAAGATCGGCCGACACGCGACCATCTTTACCTTCTCTCCCTATGCCGGCAGTGCAATACCGTTCGAAGATGCCAAGCCATGCTTAGATGCTGGTTATGCTATCCTCGGCGCAAACTGGCCTGCAACAGGGTGCTCGGAAGGTATCGTCGACCACTGGTTTCCGAACCGCATAGTAGGCGCCTGTGGTGCCGAGATCATCGAATGGATCGCTGAGCAGCCTTGGAGCGACGGGAACATCGGGATGGCGGGCAATTCATATGTGGGATCGAGCCAGCTCTGGGTCGCTGCGGAGAAGCCTCCTCACTTGAAAGCCATTGTGCCCTCTGCGCTCTGCGATGGTTTCGAAACCATGGGATACTTGGGCGGCATGATGCAGCCAAGCTTAGCGACATGGGAAATCTGGACCCAGATTCACACTCACTTGAGCGGAGTGGATTGGCGGCTAAGCCACGGCGACACCGAATACGATAAGATTCGTGGAAGTGCTCAGCAGATTGTCAAGAACCAATATTTTGACTTGATGCGAGAGCACACGTTCAAAGATGAGTGGTGGCACAGCGTGGATCCCGCCCGCGCTGAGGTTGTAGGCCAAATTAACGTACCGACTATGATCATAGGCGCGTGGCACGATGAATGGGGCGGCGCCGCGAGAGAGGGCGCGCGAATCTTCGGTCGATTGATGCCTAACTTGAAAAACAAACGACTACTACTGACGAATGGGGACCACAGAACCGGATCCTTCTGGAGGGGCTATCCTTTCATCCGCGCCGAACAGATTAGGTTCCTAGATCGCTGGGTCAAAGGTATCCAAAATGGCATTGAGAATGAACCGGCCGTAAAGGTATTCTGGGAAGTGAGTGCGGCCGAAGGCGATCCGAAGAAAGCGATTGCAGGTTGGACTACGTCTCATTCTACCTGGCCAGAGCCTGCGGTGAAACGGCGGCCCTTTTTCCTCACGTCAGACGGGAGCCTTTCAATCGAACAGCCTTCCTCAAGCCCAAAGGAAGGTGTCCGTTCCTATATCTATCCGACCGGAGTCGAACTTACTGGCGGGGATAAACAATTTGCGCTTCTGCCATATGAATACGGAGTACTAAACTATCGAACCGAAGCGACAATCGATGACATGACGCTGTTAGGGAACCCGGAGGTGATTCTATTTCTTAGCATTGATAGCGGAGACGATGCCGATTTAGCAATCACGCTCAAAGATGTCGGTCCAGATGATACCGTTCTGTTCCTACAATCAGGCTTACACCGTGCATCTTTCCAAGAGATTGATGAAGCACAGACCACTTCCGAGGAGGTGTTACATTCGTTCGCAAAGAACGAAAAGCTTAAGCCGAAACAGATATATGAAGTAAGGATGTCTTTGCTCAATCCGCTCGCTCACGTTGTACGAAAGGGGCATAGTCTTGAGCTGACAATTGGCGCACCAAACCCTATCCCGCACCGTTTAGTTGCGAGCATTCCAGCTGGCTCTCTCTCTATCAATCGAATTTACCATTCTGAAACGCATTCTTCCAGAATAATCCTGCCGATCTTCCCAGGCGTGATAGCACAAGCCCCAGCGCCTGCAGGCGGTACACTTCTTAATCAACCAAGCCGCAAGGAAGGTAAATTCATAGCTGGAGGCTTCCAGTCCCCTAACCCAAATGAATTTTGATCCTGCCTAACACGACAGTCCGGTAGGGATTCCGTTTGACGGTGCGCATGCGAGACCCGCATGCGCACAAGGATTTTCCTTCACCCTCTCGCCGAGCGATAGTCAGCGACTGGACCGTTCTCCTCAAACGTTACGCCCTCGCTTGAATTAAATATTTGGATAACACTCAAGGCTTCAAGGCTTCAAGGCTTCAAGGCTTCAAGGCTTCAAGGCTTCAAGGCTTCAAGGCTTCAAGGCTTCAAGGCTTCAAGGCTTCAAGGCTTCAAGGCTTCAAAGGCTTCAGGGCTTCGAGCCAGCCGACCTGATGTAGCTATGCAAGACGCTTTTCATAGATTTGTCGAGCAAATCGCAAACAGCGCTGACGCGACGGACCTGCGCAACGCTCTGGGCGAGATTGCCTCTTCGCTCGATTTGCCGTCTTTCGCCTATTTTTTCCCTTCTTCTGGCAAGGGCCGCAACGTGCGCCTGATTTCCACCTACCCTCAATCCTGACATCTCACTACCTTCACAGTCGGTATGAAAAGATTGACCCGGTAATTCATCAAGCGCGTGGTGGTCAGGAACCATTCAACTGGGATGCGCACGGTGCTGATCTCGAACTATCGACGCAGCAGCGACAACTGATGGATGAGGCGACGCAATTTGGCATTCACTGCGGCTTCACGATCCCGATCCATGACAGCACCGGTAGTTTTGCAGCACTGACCTTCGCCTCCGATGAAAGGCGACCACCGTTCTTTCGCCTGATTAATCGATATGACCGCGCGCTCGAACTCATCGCGATCTTCTTCCATCTTCATGCCTGTCGCAAGCTGGCCGACGGCAGGACCGTGGATGGCGTTACCCTATCTCAAAGGGAAATGGAGTGTCTGAAGTGGGCGGCTCGGGGCAAGACGGCGTGGGAAATCGGCCGCATCTTGGGAATCAGTCGGAGCACCGCAGCCTATCATCGGGATAACGCCAAGAAGAAGCTTGGCGTGAAGACGGCTATTCAGGCAGCTGTTCGGCTGGCACTGTCTCGGCCATCTCTCTTCACCTGATCTCCCGAAACCTGGGCACATACACAGGTTGTTTCAACTCCGGCCTTTGCCTTCAATCGCAGGTGCTATCCATGCGAGGAGAAGGCCATCATGTTGCAGTTGATCACCCCGGATTGTTACGCTGAGTTCAGCGACGAGCTCGAGCAGATGCATCGCTTGCGGTATCGCGTTTTCAGGGATCGACTTGATTGGGACGTTTCGTTCAGCGGCGGCTTTGAGGTCGATCCGTTTGATGCGCTTCGTCCCCATTACCTATTGCTGCGTGCGGCCGCCGGATGCATCGACGGCTGCGTGCGCCTATTGCCGACTACAGGACCGACGATGCTGCGTGATAACTTCTTCGCTCTTCTTGCCGACCGTCCAGCGCCGGAAGATCCACGTGTTTGGGAAAGCAGCCGTTTTGCGCTTGATCTGCCGCCTTCCGCGCCCAAACAGGCGGGCATCGCAATTGGCACCTACGAGCTGTTTGCCGGAATGGTCGAGTTTGGTTTGTCACGCGGTCTGCGCAGCATCGTCACCGTAACCGATCTGCGCATAGAGCGGATTTTGCGTCGCGCCGGCTGGCCACTTGAACGGTTGTCCGATCCGCAAACAATTGGCAACACACACGCCGTTGCCGGATATCTCGACGTCTCGAGAGAGAGCTTGGAAGCCCTGCGTCGCAATGGCGGGCTCAAGGGCCCGATCCTGTGGACCCCGGTCATTTAAGATCGCCTGAGCCTGCAATCCAACCCTTTCTGGAAATGATGCAATGGACGAAACAAGACTTGGCCCTGCTTGGCCGGACAGGCAAGATGATCGTGCCTATGGCTATGTCGACCAGCTCACCAGCCGAGGCTGGGCCTGGGAATTCCTCAGGCGCAATCCGGACTTCCAAAAGGATCTGGCGAACGCGCTACGCGGTGCCGAACGCACGAACGCCCGGTCCATGGACATTATCAGCCTGGCTTCGAATACTGTTGATCTCTCGCGCTGGGGCCTTCTGTTTTGCAAGCTCAAAAGGAACTGATGCGAGCGTCTTTTGGTGCCGCTGCCAATGTCCGCATGTTTTGCCCGTTGTGGCCGAAACGGCGGCGCGGCCGCGCGGGGTCGACTTGCTTGATCTCGACCGGCACTCCTGCCGCATCTCCATGCTCGTCACGCGGGACGGGCATCAGCACCTCCTAGTCGAGGACAGTGGCAGGAGCTTGCAGCTGGCTGCTTCCGGCGTCAGCATCCTCGAACCTGTGCGATTGACATCCTCGGTCCTCTGGTCGCCAGAGGAACTGAAGCAGCGCCTGAACGCGTTGGAATGTCTGAACAGCCTCTGTTGGACCGGCAGGCTGCAATCAGGATTCTTTCCGACCGAGCCCCGTAGCTCGCGGTTGCGCCGAGTCTTACATGCCCTCGATGGCTTCATCGCTGGCGTATCACACCGCGAAATCGGCCTTGCTCTCTTCGGCAGAGCCCGTGTCGAGCAGGACTGGGCCGACCCCGGTGACCATCTTCGAGACAGCGTCCGCCGTGCAGTCAGACGCGGGCGCTCGCTAATGAACAGTGGTTATAAGCGTCTTCTTCTATAACGCCACCATCAGGCCTTTTGGCGGCCAGAGAACAGCTCCTTGTACCCCGCCACCACCAGCCAGTGGGCGCGCGCCAGATGGCTGCGAACCGCCCTTTGGGCGCGCGCTGGCTCTTGCACCGGATCGATTCCCAATATCGCCTGGGCCATCTCTTCTTCGCTGGCATTGCCGGCGCATGCATCTAAGAGCTTCAAATATGTCGTGAAGTGCTCATCGTCGTAAGCGGTCAGGCTCTCCGCCCATGGGACCTCGTCGGCAACAGCAGGTTTGAGCAATCTGTCTACCATTTCATCTCTCGCCGAGACCTATCCTGCGCCGCGCAGATCTTTGACCGCACAAGATCCTAAAATGGGATAATCCGAAACTGGGATTAGTCCATGAGCCGGTTCCTTCTTGGCCCGGTTCGTCTGATGCCGAAATCACTTCGATCA
This sequence comes from Mesorhizobium sp. M0011, assembly GCF_040324155.1. Lineage (NCBI taxonomy): Bacteria > Pseudomonadati > Pseudomonadota > Alphaproteobacteria > Hyphomicrobiales > Phyllobacteriaceae > Mesorhizobium > Mesorhizobium sp. M0011. Next base: position 43,178 of record NZ_JAMYVQ010000041.1, read on the forward strand.
GCTCGCCAGCGCCGGCTGCTACAACGGCTGATTGCGGCGCGCAAAACCAAAGGTGCCACCCAGACCCAGGTTGCTGATATGTTGGGCCGCCCACAATCCTTCGTGGCCAAGTACGAGGGTGGTGAACGTCGGCTGGACGTCATTGAGTTTCTCGACGTCGCCGAGGCTCTCGGTATCGATCCTTGCGAGCTTCTGGCACAATTGCGTCGCGCCCGTGACCTGTAGATGGCGTGCGCTTTGTTTGGCTGCCAAACTTCACGATTCCCGTCCTTGAGTTCACGGCTCAGGGGATTTGCCCTCGCGAAATGATGCCGTGCAGCCGCTCGCCCTTTGTTGTCTCTGATCTTTGTAGAGAATACTCCGTGGTGAAATCCTCGACAAGAGGGTGGCTTCTCGTGCATGGAAATCCGAGAGGTCTTTGCCCGCAATCTGCGTAGGCAACGCCAAAAAAAGAAACTGTCCCAGGAAGCGCTGGCGCACGAAGCTGGCGTCGACCGAACATATGTCAGCGCACTTGAGCGCTCGGTCTATGCCGCCAGTATTGATACTGTGGCAAAACTCGCCAGAGTGCTCGGAATCGAGCCGGCCGATTTACTCAACCCTCATTCTGAATAGATCTGGAAGGAGGGACGAAACCGCGGTTGATGAGACTCGGCCTAAGGTTTCCAGGCATTTTCATGCTGCTGACAGGAGCGCCCGCGCGCGTTACAGCGCGCACCAGGTGCTCGTGAACCGAGCCCGCTTTTCTTCGGCAAGCTCAGGCGGTCTCGGCCATTCGGCTTCGCCCCTTGGCGTGGGCAGCCCTTCGGGCTGT